>CP124529.1:1266666-1583333 GCA_029953615.1 Pseudomonas putida
GACTTCGCGCACGTCCAGCAGAACCTGCTTGTCCGGGTAGTCGTGGCTGACCTTGATCAACGCACGCGAACGGCTCACCTCGATGCCCAGCTCCTCGCGCAGTTCCCGGGCCAACGCCGCCTCGACGCTTTCACCCGCTTCCACCTTGCCGCCCGGGAATTCCCACAGGCCACCCTGGTGCTGGGTATCGGCACGGCGGGCAATCAGAATCCGGCCGTCAGTACCACGAATGACGGCGGCTACCACATGAATCCGTTTCACCCTTCACGCTCCGCCAGGCCAGCCTGCTGCCAGGCCTGGAAGGCCGGCCACTGGTAAATGGTTTCGATATAGGCCGCCGCCTCGGCAGGCACTTCCACGCGGTAGGTGCGCAGGCGCACCGCCACCGGGGCGAAGAAGGCATCGGCCAGGCTCGGCTTGCCGAACAGGAACGGGCCGCTGTCCTTGGCCGCCAGCCGGCATTCCGACCACAGTGCAACGATACGGTCGATATCGATTTGAACCTCCAGCGCCACGCTGTCCAGTGCCTGGTCGCGCGACAGGTCGAACGGCATGGCGCCGCGCAGGGCGAAGAAGCCGCTGTGCATCTGCGCGCAGGCCGAACGGGCCTGGGCCCGGGCTGCCACGTCGGCAGGCCATAGCTGGGCCTCGGGGTGGCGTTCGTTGAGGTATTCGGCAATGGCCAGCGAGTCGGCGATCACACCGTGCTCGGTCTTGAGCAGCGGTACCTTGCCGGTTGCGGAGAAAGCGAGGATGCGCTGACGGGTGTCAGGCTGGTTGAGTTTGATCAGTGTTTCTTCGTAAGGCACGCCAGCCAGTTCTAGGGCCAGGGCGCCGCGCAGCGACCAGGAGGAATACAGCTTGTCGCCGATGATCAGGTGATAGCTCATGGTTCGGCTCCATCGGTTTGGGAATTTTGGGGCTGCTTTGCAGCCCATCGCGACGCAAGGCCGCTCCTACAGGAGATCGCGAGCGCTTGTAGGAGCGGCCTTGTGTCGCGAAAGGGCCGCAAAGCGGCCCCATTTGAATCAGGTACGGTACTCGGCGTTGATCTTCACGTACTCGTGGGACAGGTCGGTGGTCCAGATGGTTTCGCTGCACTGGCCACGGCCCAGTTCGATGCGGATGGTGATCTCTTCCTGGGCCATTACCTTGGCGCCCTGGTCTTCGGTGTAGCTCGGGCTGCGGCCGCCTTTGCTGGCAATGCACACGTTGTCCAGGTACACATCGATCAGGCTCACATCCAGCTCCGGCACGCCGGCACGGCCGACGGCGGCGAGGATACGGCCCCAGTTCGGGTCGGAGGCGAACAGTGCAGTCTTGATCAGCGGCGAGTGGGCCACGGCATAGCCTACGTCCAGGCACTCCTGGTGGTTGCCACCGCCGTTGACCTGCACGGTAACGAACTTGGTAGCGCCTTCGCCGTCACGGACGATGGCCTGGGCCACTTCCATGCACACTTCGAACACCGCCTTCTTCAACGCTTCGAACAGTGCGCCGCTGGCTTCGGTGACTTCCGGCAGGTTGGCCTTGCCGGTAGCGATCAGCATGCAGCAGTCGTTGGTCGAGGTGTCGCCATCGATGGTGATGCGGTTGAACGACTTGTTGGCACCGTCCAGCATCAGGTCCTTGAGCACCGCTGGTGCCACCTTGGCGTCGGTGGCGATGTAGCCGAGCATGGTGGCCATGTTCGGGCGGATCATGCCTGCACCCTTGCTGATGCCGGTAACGGTAACGGTCACGCCATCGTGCTGGAACTGGCGGCTGGCACCCTTTGGCAGGGTGTCGGTGGTCATGATGCCGGTGGCGGCCTCGGCCCAGTGGTTTTCCGACAGGTTGTCGAGGGCGGCCTGCAATGCGCCTTCAATCTTTTCTACCGGCAGCGGCTCGCCGATTACGCCAGTGGAGAATGGCAGTACCGACTCGGCCGGTACGCCGGCCAGTTCGGCCAGCTTGGCACAGGTACGCTCGGCGGCGGCCAGGCCTGGCGCGCCGGTGCCGGCGTTGGCGTTACCGGTGTTGGTCAGCAGGTAGCGCACGGTGCCCTGTACACGCTGCTTGGACAGGATCACCGGCGCTGCGCAGAAGGCGTTGAGGGTGAACACGCCAGCCACACTGGAGCCTTCGGCACAGCGCATGACCACCACATCCTTGCGCCCTGGGCGCTTGATGCCGGCAGAAGCGATGCCGAGTTCAAAACCCGGAACCGGGTGCAGGGTGGGCAAAGGACCAAGACCAACAGCCATTAGAGCGCTCCTAGAAAATACGGTGAACAGGTGATGGAAGAGCGGGGCCGCTTCGCGCCCCATTCGCGGCACAAGGCCGCTCCTACAAGGACATCGCAACCATTGTGGCGGGCGCGGTCCCTATAGGAGCGGCCTTGTGCCGCGAATGGGCCGCAAAGCGGCCCCGGATGTTTCAGGTTACAACAGCCTGGTCAGATCACTCGATCTGCCCGTGGCAATGCTTGAACTTCTTGCCCGAACCACACCAGCACGGCTCGTTGCGGCCCAGCTTCTGGTCGTTGCGCACCGGTGCCGAGGCGACAGCCACTTCGGCGCCCTCCTCGCTCAGTTGTTCGCTTTCCAGCCCCGGAGCAGCGGCGTGCTGGAACTGCATGCGGCTGGCCAGTTCCTCGGCCTCGCGGCGCAGGCGGGCTTCCTCTTCGGCCGGGTCTTCGCGGCGTACCTGAACGTGCGACAGCACACGAATGGTGTCGCGCTTGATCGACTCGAGCAGCTCCTGGAACAGGCTGAAGGATTCGCGCTTGTACTCCTGTTTCGGGTTCTTCTGCGCATAACCGCGCAAGTGAATACCGTGACGCAGGTGGTCCATGGTCGACAGGTGGTCTTTCCACAGGTCGTCCAGCACGCGCAGCAGAATCTGCTTCTCGAAGGTACGCAGGGCCTCGATACCGGCCTGGTCTTCCTTCTCCGTGTATGCGTTGGTGATTTCGTTCAGCAGCTTCTCGCGCAGGGTCTCTTCGTAGAGGTGATCGTCCTCGTCGAGCCACTGCTGGATCGGCAGCTTCATGGCGAAATCGCTGGCCAGCGAAGCCTCCAGGCCGGCCACGTCCCACTGCTCGGGCAGCGACTGCGGCGGAATGTGCTGGCTGATGGTAGCGTCCAGTACTTCCTTGCGGAATTCGACGATGGTGTCGCCAATGTTCTCGGCGGCCAACAGGCTGTTGCGCATGTGGTAGATCACCTTGCGCTGCTCGTTGGCCACGTCGTCGTATTCCAGCAGCTGCTTGCGGATGTCGAAGTTGCGGCCTTCGACCTTGCGCTGGGCCTTCTCGATGGCGTTGGTGACCATGCGGTGCTCGATGGCTTCGCCCGACTGCATGCCCAGTGCCTTCATGAAGTTCTTCACCCGGTCAGAGGCGAAGATGCGCATCAGGCTGTCTTCCAGCGACAGGTAGAAGCGGCTGGAGCCCGGGTCACCCTGACGGCCGGAACGGCCACGCAGCTGGTTGTCGATACGGCGCGATTCGTGGCGCTCGGAGGCGATCACGTGCAGGCCACCCGACTCGATTACTTGCTGGTGACGCTTCTGCCAGTCGGCCTTGATCTGGGCGATCTGCTCGGCGGTCGGGTTTTCCAGGGCGGCCACTTCGGCTTCCCAGTTGCCACCCAGCAGGATGTCGGTACCACGGCCGGCCATGTTGGTAGCGATGGTCAGGGCACCTGGCGCACCGGCTTGCGCGATGATCTCGGCTTCCTTCTCGTGGTACTTGGCATTGAGCACCTTGTGGTCGATACCTTCCTTCTTCAGGAGGTTGGACATGTGCTCGGACGTTTCGATGGTCGCCGTACCTACCAGCACCGGGCGGCCCTGGGTCATGCTTTCCTTGATGTCGGCGATGATCGCGGCGTACTTTTCGTCGGCGGTCAGGTACACCAGGTCGTTGAAGTCTTTACGCGCCAAAGGCTTGTTCGGCGGGATGACCATCACGTTGAGCCCGTAGATGGACTGGAACTCGAACGCTTCGGTGTCGGCGGTACCGGTCATGCCGGACAGCTTGGTGTACAGGCGGAAGTAGTTCTGGAACGTGGTCGAAGCCAGGGTCTGGCTCTCGGCCTGGATATTCAGGTTTTCTTTCGCTTCGATGGCCTGGTGCAGGCCTTCGGACAGGCGACGGCCGGGCATGGTACGGCCGGTGTGTTCGTCGATCAGCAGGACCTGGCCGTCCTGGATGATGTACTCGACGTTGCGGTGGAACAGCTTGTGCGCACGCAGGCCGGCGTAGACGTGGGTCAGCAGGCTCAGGTTATGCGCCGAGTACAGGCTCTCGCCCTCGGCCAGCAGCCCGGACTGGGTGAGCATTTCCTCGATGTACTGGTGACCGGCTTCGTTCAGTTCGACCTGGCGGCTCTTCTCGTCGATCGTGAAGTGGCCTTCCTGGGTGACCTGGCCTTCCACTTCCTCGATGTGCTGCGTCAGGCGCGGGATCAGGCGGTTGATCTCGATGTACAGCTTGGAGCTGTCCTCGGCCTGGCCGGAAATGATCAGCGGGGTACGCGCTTCGTCGATGAGGATGGAGTCGACTTCGTCGATCACGGCGAAGTTCAGTTCACGCTGGAACTTCTCTTCCTGGCTGAACGCCATGTTGTCGCGCAGGTAGTCGAAGCCGAATTCGTTGTTGGTGCCGTAGGTGATGTCGGACGCGTAGGCGGCGCGCTTTTCTTCCGGCGGCTGGAAGGCCGAGACGATGCCGACCGACAGGCCGAGGAACTCGTACAGCGGGCGCATCCAGTTGGCGTCACGGCGGGCCAGGTAGTCGTTGACGGTGACCACGTGCACGCCCTTGCCGGACAGTGCGTTGAGGTACACGGCCAGGGTACCGACCAAGGTCTTGCCTTCACCGGTACGCATTTCTGCGATCATGCCCTCGTGCAGGGTCATGCCACCGATCAGCTGCACGTCGAAGTGGCGCATGCCCATCACGCGCTTGCCGGCCTCGCGGGCCACGGCGAAGGCTTCAGGCAGCAATTGGTCCAGTGTCTCGCCTTTGGCCAGGCGCTCCTTGAACTCTGCGGTCTTGCCCCGCAGTTGCTCGTCGGAGAGGGCCACCATCTTCTCTTCGAGAGCATTGACGATGTTCACCGTCTTGAGCATGCGTTTGACTTCACGCTCGTTCTTGCTTCCAAAAAGTTTCTTTAACAAAGGCGCAAACATATCGGCAGGATCTTCCACACGTAGGGATGGAGGGCGGCCCCATGAGTCGCCCGTGCAGCCCTGAGGCCGCATGCGAACGAGCATTCTACCCGGAAACGATGGTGAGGAAAGTGGTGGATTGCCACGATGCTTGTACAGCGTTTTGGCGGGGGCCGGTTTTAGATAGGGGCATTTTCCCTGAGTTCAAGGTTCGCCAAGATGAAAGGTGTCGAGAATGACTCTTGGCTTGTATTGCCTGTACGGCCCCTTCGCGGGCTTGCCCGCTCCCACAGGCTTTACACAACACTTGAGGTCTGTGGTGATCTTGTGGGAGCGGGCAAGCCCGCGAAGAGGCCGGTTCAGGCCATAGAGGTGTTAGACTGCGGACCATGTAACCTCATGCGTACCCCCATGGCCTACAAACCCTCCCCCGCCCAGCCGCCCTCGGCCCTGCTCCGCCAGGTCCGCCCGCTGCGCCTGCTGCTGAACCAGGCCGAACGCCTGGAGCACCTGCAGCGCCTGCTGGAAAGCCAGCTGCAACCGGCCGCCCGCGAGCACTGTCATGTGGCGTCGTGGCGCGATGGCACCTTGTTGCTGGTGGTAACCGACGGCCACTGGGCAACCCGCTTGCGCTATCAGCAAAAACGCCTGATGTCGGCGTTACAGGGCATGGAGGCATTCGCCAACCTCAGGCGCATCCTGTACAAGGTCCAGCCCCCGCTGGTGCCAGCCAAGCGTGGTGGCCATGCAGCAGAGCTGTCCAACAACGCAGCCGAGAGCCTGCGCGATACCGCCGAGGGCATCACCGACCCCAAGCTGCGCGCAGCACTGGAACGATTGGCCGCCCATGCCCGGGACAAGCCATAAAAAAGGCCACCCGAAGGTGGCCTTAATGAACTAGAGAGTGTTCGAACTTACACGGCCGCAACAGGGCGCATGTAGGAGATCGGTGCCGTGCTGGCATCTTCGAAGGTGACCACTTCCCAGGCATCGGTTTCGGCAATCAGCTTACGCAACAGCTGGTTGTTCAGCGCGTGGCCGGACTTGTAGCCCTTGAACTCGCCGATCAGGCTGTTGCCCAGCAGGTAGAGGTCGCCGATGGCGTCGAGGATCTTGTGCTTGACGAATTCGTCTTCGTAACGAAGGCCGTCTTCGTTGAGCACGCCGTCCTCATCGACCACGATGGCGTTCTCGACACTGCCACCCAGCGCAAGGTTGTGCTTGCGCAGGTACTCGATGTCACGCATGAAACCAAAGGTGCGCGCGCGGCTGACTTCCTTCACGAACGACGTGCTGGAAAAGTCGACGCTGGCGCTCTGGGTCCGGTTGCGAAGTACCGGATGATCGAAGTCGATCTCGAAGCTCACCTTGAAACCGTCGAAAGGCAGGAAAGTGGCGCGCTTGTCGCCCTCTTCCACGGTTACCTCACGCAGGATGCGGATGAACTTCTTGGCTGCGTCCTGTTCTTCCAGGCCGGCAGACTGAATCAGGAATACAAAGGGTCCGGCGCTGCCATCCATGATCGGCACTTCCGAGGCGGAGAGCTCGACGTAGGCGTTATCGATGCCCAGGCCCGCCATGGCGGAGAGCAGGTGCTCGACCGTATCGACCTTGACGTCACCGTTGACCAGCGTCGTCGACATGGTTGTCTCGCCGACGTTGGCCGCACGCGCCGGAATTTCGACCACAGGGTCGAGGTCGGCGCGGCGGAAGACGATGCCGGTGTCAACAGGTGCAGGCTTGAGGGTCAGGTAAACCTTCTCCCCGGAGTGCAGACCGACACCTGTGGCACGGATGGTATTCTTCAGGGTGCGTTGTTTAATCATGGCATTGGCCGCTTCAGCGCAAATTGCGAACAGGTATCAACAAAGGCTGGGGATGATAACAGACCCAACCTTTGATGAATACCAATCACCTTTATACCCCTGATAAATTCCATTAATCAGCCTGGCGACGCAGGAATGCCGGGATATCAAGGTAGTCCAGGTCATCCTGAGGGTTCAGTTTAGCGGCTGCAGCAGCCCCTGCATGGGCCTGGTTGCGCATTACGGTCGGGCGCTCCAGGTCACGGTAGTTGACGGCAGGCTGCTCCTGGCGAACCGGCGCCGGGTTGGAAGCCTCGTACGCCTGCTGGGCAGTCTGCAGGGTGTTGTCGACCACCTTCACAGGCTTCTCGATGCGCGCGCCCAGGCCAGTAGCCACTACGGTCACGTGCAGCTCGTCACGCATGTCCGGGTCGATCACGGTGCCGACCTTGACCATGGCGTGGTCGGAGGCGAAGGCTTCGATGATGCTACCCACGTCGGAGTACTCGCCCAGCGACAGGTCAGGGCCTGCGGTGATGTTCACCAGGATGCCGCGGGCGCCCTGCAGGTTGACGTCTTCCAGCAGCGGGTTGCGGATCGCTGCCTCGGTGGCTTCACGCGCACGGTTCGGGCCGCTGGCGCAGCCAGTACCCATCATGGCCATGCCCATTTCACCCATCACGGTACGCACGTCCGCGAAGTCGACGTTGATCATGCCCGGGCGTTTGATGATATCGGAGATACCGCGCACGGCACCGGCCAGGACGTCGTCAGCCTTGGCGAAGGCGGACAGCAGGCTGGCATCCTTGCCCAGGATGGTCAGCAGCTTCTCGTTGGGGATGGTGATCAACGAGTCGACGCTTTCGGCCAGCATGCGGATGCCTTCATCGGCGATCTGCATGCGCTTGCGGCCTTCGAACGGGAACGGACGGGTCACCACGGCAACGGTGAGAATGCCCATTTCCTTGGCCACTTCGGCGATGATCGGTGCAGCACCGGTACCGGTACCGCCGCCCATGCCAGTGGTGATGAACACCATGTTGGTGCCCTGCAGCACTTCAGCGATGCGCTCACGGTCTTCCAGCGCGGCCTGGCGGCCGACTTCCGGATTGGCACCGGCACCCAGGCCCTTGGTCACGCCAGTGCCCAATTGCAGGATGGTGCGCGCGCCGATGTTTTTCAGCGCCTGAGCATCGGTGTTGGCGCAGATGAATTCCACGCCTTCGATGCTGCTCTTGACCATGTGGTTGACGGCGTTGCCGCCACCACCGCCAACACCGATCACTTTGATGACCGGGCTTTGCGGGACGTTGTCTACGAGCTCGAACATTTTCCCTCTCCTTACAGTTCTCTAGTTGTCGCGCCTACCACTACTGCTTTGAAACTTAGAAGTTGCCCTGGACCCAGCGCTTGAAGCGTTCAAGCACTGGGGCCTTCGGTTCATCGCCATAGCTGTTGTTGCTGCTGTTACCGGTCAGGGGCAGGTCTTCGGTCTGCTTCTGCAGGCCGTAGGTGAGCAAGCCCACGCCGGTGGAATAGATCGGGTTGCGAACCACGTCGCTAAGCCCCCGAACGCTATGCGGTACGCCCAGGCGTACCGGCATGTGGAAGATTTCCTCGGCCAGTTCCACGGCGCCTTCCATCTTCGCGGTGCCGCCGGTGAGGACGATGCCGGCCGGCACCAGGTCTTCGTAGCCGCTGCGGCGCAGTTCGGCCTGGATCAGGGTGAAGAGCTCGTCGTAACGTGGCTCCACCACCTCGGCCAGGGCCTGGCGCGACAGCTCGCGCGGTGGGCGATCGCCCACGCTCGGCACCTTGATGGTCTCGCCGGCGCCAGCCAGTTTGGCCAGGGCGCAGGCGTAGCGGATCTTGATTTCCTCGGCGTACTGGGTAGGGGTACGCAGCGCCATGGCGATGTCGTTGGTCACCTGGTCGCCGGCAATCGGGATCACCGCGGTGTGACGGATCGCGCCCTCGGTGAAGATGGCGATGTCGGTGGTGCCACCACCGATGTCCACCAGGCACACACCCAGCTCTTTTTCATCGTCGGTCAGCACCGAGTAGGCCGAGGCCAGCTGCTCGAGGATGATGTCGTCGATTTCCAGGCCGCAGCGGCGTACGCATTTCTCGATGTTCTGCGCCGCGTTGACTGCGCAGGTGACCACGTGGACCTTGGCTTCCAGGCGTACGCCCGACATGCCCAGTGGCTCGCGCACGCCTTCCTGGTTGTCGATCACGTAGTCCTGCGGCAGGGTGTGCAACACGCGCTGGTCGGCCGGAATGGCCACCGCCTGGGCGGCGTCGAGTACGCGCTCCAGGTCGGCCAGGCTGACCTCGCGGTCGCGAATGGCGACGATGCCGTGGGAGTTCAGGCTGCGGATGTGGTTGCCGGCCACGCCGACGAAGGCCGAGTGGATGCGGCAGCCGGCCATCAGCTGCGCCTCTTCCACGGCGCGCTGGATCGACTGCACGGTGGACTCGATGTTCACCACCACGCCTTTTTTCAGGCCGCGGGACGGATGGGTGCCGATCCCGACGATTTCCAGGGTGCCGTCCTCGCCCACTTCGCCCACCAGCGCCACCACCTTGGAGGTGCCGATGTCCAGCCCGACGATCATTTTGCCGCTATGCGCGTTTGCCATGGTCCTGCCTCTCTCTAATTCTTCGCAACGGCGGGTTGGGCCGTCGTCGGTGCAATCGGTTCCCGCCAACCAACGGCAAGTCCGTTGGAGTAACGCAGATCAATGCGGGCGATAGTGGTGATCTGGTCTTTGAGTGTCTTGTCGTAAATGGCAATGAAACGGCGCATCTTCTCCACCAGATGGTCGCGCCCCAGCAGCAGCTCGATGCCCGGCCCGGCGCTGCTCGCGCCCGTGGTCAGGAACCAGCTGCCTCGCTCGCGCAGCTCCAGGCGAGCGATGGAAAAGCCCAGGGGGCGCAGCATCTGGCTCAGTACCTGATACTGCTGCATGACTTGTTGCTGAGCACGCTGCGGCCCGGCCAGCTGCGGCAGGTGCTCGTAATTGGCCAGTTCGCGCGGGGTGAAGGCCTGGCCCTGGTTGTTGAGCAAGGCTTCGTCACCCCAGCGTGCCACCGGCAACTGTTCTTCCAGGCGGATCACCACCTCGTCGGGCCACACCCGACGCACTTCGGCATGGGCAATCCACGGCATCTGTTCGAGCTCTGCACGCATCGCCGGCAGGTCGACACTGAAGAAGCTCGCCGCCACGTAGGGCGCGATCCGCTGCTGCACCGACTGCTGGCTGATGTAGCTGAGGTCGCCCTGCACGTCGATCTTGGTGATTGGCCGGTCGGCGTACGGCATCAGCCGAATGGCGCCCTCGTAGGCACCAAAGCCGGCTGCCACCAGCACTACCGGCCAAAGCAGACGCTTCAGGCCACCCAGGCTTGGCCGCGGCAGGCGCGCCGATACGGGCTCGTCGGCCACCAGCCGGCTGGCACCACGCGGCACCGGCTTGCTACGGCCGGTAACGGGTTGCTGCTGACGTATCATTGCGCCTTGCATGGTCGTTAACCTCGCGTTGCCACGCTTTCGGCCAGGATCGCCAGCACCAGTTGCTGGAAGTCCAGGCCGGCCGCGCGGGCCGCCATGGGCACCAGGCTATGGTCGGTCATGCCGGGTGCGGTGTTGACTTCGAGCAGCCAGAACCGGCCCTGCTCGTCCTGCATCACGTCCAGCCGCCCCCAGCCTTCGATGCCGATGGCATCGCAGGCACGCGCGGTCAGGTCGATCAGTTCCTGTTCCTTGACGCTATCCAGGCCGCATGGAATGCGGTACTGGGTATCGTTGGCGATGTACTTGGCGTCGTAGTCGTAGAACACGTGCGGCGTACCCAGGGCGATCGGAGGCAGCACCTGGCCGCGCAATACCGCGACGGTGAACTCCGGGCCGTGGATCCACTGCTCCACCAGTACCTGGGAATCGTATCGGGCGGCATCCTGCCAGGCGGCGACCAGTTCCTGGGCGCTGTTCACCTTGGCCATGCCGATGCTGGAACCTTCATGGGCGGGTTTGACGATAAGCGGGAAGCCCAGTTCCGTGGCGGCCTGCAAACAATCACTCTCGCTGGCCAGCACTGCGTGGCGCGGGGTCGGAATACCCAGGCTCTGCCATACCTGCTTGGTGCGCAGCTTGTCCATGGCCAGTGCCGAGGCAAGGATGCCACTGCCGGTGTAGGGGATGCCCAGGCATTCGAGGAGACCTTGCATGCTGCCGTCTTCACCACCACGGCCGTGGAGGATGATGAAGGCGCGGTCGATCTTCTCGCTTTGCAGGCGCTCGAGCAGGTCGTCACCCACGTCGATCGCGACCACGTCGACACCGGCGGTGGTCAGCGCGTCGATCACCGCGGCGCCAGACTTGAGCGACACTTCACGCTCGGCACTCTTGCCGCCGTACAGCACGGCAACACGGCCGAACGCCTTGACGTCCAGGGTCGAGTGCAGTTTTTCGTAGGCGCTGGTCATTTCGACTTCTCCTGCTTGGCGCCAGCGAACAGCGGGCTTTTCATCAATTGCGGAGCCAGGCCGCCGACATCACCGGCACCCTGGCAGATCAGGATGTCGCCAGCGCGCAGCAGTGGCTTGACCAGCGGCGCCAAGTCGACGCCACGTTCGATGTAGATCGGGTCCAGTTTTCCGCGCTGGCGGATGCTGTGGCACAGCTGGCGGCTGTCGGCCCCCGGGATCGGCTCTTCACCGGCCGGGTAGACTTCCATCAGCAGCAGCACGTTGGCATCGCCCAGTACCTGGACGAAGTCGTCGTACAGGTCACGAGTACGGCTGTAGCGGTGCGGCTGGTACACGATCACCAGGCGACGGCTTGGCCAGCCACCGCGCACAGCCTTGATCACTGCCGCCACTTCGGTCGGGTGGTGGCCGTAGTCGTCGACCAGCATCACGCTACCGCCATCGACCGGCAGTTCGCCGTACACCTGGAAGCGACGGCCGACACCCTGGAAGCCCGACAGGCCCTGGACGATGGCCTCGTCAGTGATGCCTTCGTCAGTGGCGATGGCGATGGTGGCCAAGGCGTTGAGCACGTTGTGGTTGCCGGGCATGTTCACCGACACCTCCAGCGGCTCGCGGTCACGGCGCAGTACGGTGAAGTGGGTCTGCATGCCCATCTGGCGCACGTTGATGGCGCGGATGTCGGCCTCGTCGCTGAAGCCATAGGTCACGGTAGGGCGCTTGACCTGTGGCAGGATCTCGCGCACGACCGGGTCGTCCAGGCACATCACGGCCAGGCCGTAGAACGGCAGGTTGTGCAGGAACTCGACGAAGGTTTTCTTCAGCTTGTTGAAGTCACCTTCGTAGGTCGCCATGTGGTCGGCGTCGATGTTGGTGACCACGGCGACCATCGGCTGCAGGTGCAGGAAGCTGGCATCGCTCTCGTCCGCTTCGGCAATCAGGTAGCGGCTGGTGCCCAGCTGGGCATTGGTACCGGCGGCGGTCAGGCGGCCGCCGATGACGAAGGTCGGGTCCAGGCCACCGGCGGCGAACACCGAGGCCAGCAGGCTGGTGGTGGTGGTCTTGCCGTGGGTGCCGGCAACGGCCACGCCGTGGCGGTAGCGCATCAGCTCGGCGAGCATCTCGGCACGCGGCACCACCGGGATGCGCCGCTCCAGGGCGGTGGCGACTTCCGGGTTGGCCGGGTTGATGGCACTGGACACCACCAGCACATCGGCGGTGGCGGCGTTCTCGGCGCGGTGGCCGACGAAAATCTCGGCGCCGAACGATTCCAGGCGCTCGGTGACCGGCGAGGCCTTCAGGTCGGAGCCTGACACTTCATAGCCCAGGTTCAGCAGCACTTCGGCAATGCCGCACATGCCCACGCCGCCGATACCGACGAAGTGAATACGGCGGATACGGCCCATCTTCGGCTGGGGCATGGCTTTCTGGCTCTCAACCATGGGCCACCTCCAGGCAGATATCGACCACGGTGCTGGTTGCGGCAGGTTTGGCCAGGCGCCGTGCGGTGCCTGCCATGACGTTGAGTTTCTCGGGTTGCATCAGCACCTCGTTCAGGCGTTCAGCGAGCTGCGCTGCGCCAGTTGTCGCTTGTGGCAGCAGGAAGGCAGCGCCTTCCCGGGCCAGATATTGGGCGTTGTGGGTCTGGTGGTCGTCGATCGCGTGGGGCAATGGCACCAGCATCGAAGGCAGGCCCGCCGCCGCCAGCTCGCTGACGGTCAGGGCACCGGCCCGGCATACCACCATGTCGGCCCAGCCATAGGCCTGGGCCATGTCCTTGATGAAAGGCTCTACCTGCGCCTCGACACCTGCCTCGTGATAACGCTCGGCGGTGATCGGCGCATGTTGCTTGCCAGCCTGGTGAAACACCTCCGGTCGCAGCGCGGCGGGCACTTCGGACAGGGCCTTAGGCAACAATTTGTTCAATGGTTCCGCACCCAGGCTGCCACCGAGCACCAACAGGCGTGCACGGCGCTCGGCCAGGGGCGCGCGTTGCGCGTCCATGAACAGCTCCGGGCGCACCGGGTTGCCGGTGGTGCGACGCTTGTCGCTGGCCTCGAAAGTGTTCGGGAAAGCTTCGCAAACCCGTGCCGACAGAGGCACCAGCAAGCGATTGGCGGTACCGGCGCGGGCGTTCTGCTCGTGGATCACCAACGGCACGCCACACAGCCGCGCGGCGACGCCGCCGGGACCGGTCACATAGCCACCGAAGCCGACCACGCATACCGGTTTCAGCTCACGCACGATACGCCGCGCCTGCAGCACGGCCTTGACCAGGGTGAACGGCGCCTTGAGCAACGACAGCTTGCTCTTGCCACGCAGGCCGCTGACCTGGATCAGGTGCAACGGCAGGCCGGCCTGGGGCACCAGTTCGTTCTCGATGCCACGCGGGGTGCCCAGCCAGTGCACATTGTAACCGCGCGCCTGGAATTCACGGGCGCAGGCCAAGGCCGGGAACACGTGGCCCCCGGTGCCGCCCGCCATGATCAGTACGTTCTTGCCGTCAGCGGCCATGATTGGTCTCCTCGGCAAAATCGCTTTCGCTGAATTCGTGCTCCTCACTGCCCAGGTGCGTGCGGCTTTCCCACTCGATACGCAGCAAAAGCCCCACGCAGGCACAGCAGATTACCAACGAGCTGCCCCCGTAGCTGAGGAACGGCAGGGTCAGGCCCTTGGTCGGCAGCAGGCCGACGTTCACACCGATGTTGATCAGGAACTGGCCGATCCACAGGAAGGCCAGGCCGAAGGCGACATAAGCGGCAAAGAACTGCTTGGCTTTTTCCGCCCACAGGCCGATGTACAGGGCGCGCACAGTGACGAACACGAACAGTGCGATGGTCAGCAGCGAGCCGACCACGCCAAGCTCTTCGGCCAGTACCGAGAACACGAAGTCGGTGTGTGCTTCAGGCAGGTAGAACTGTTTCTGCACGCTGTTGCCCAGGCCAACGCCCAGCCACTCGCCACGGCCGAAGGCAATCAGTGCCTGGGTGAGCTGGTAGCCGGAACCGAACTGGTCGGACCATGGGTCGGTGAAGGTGATCAGACGTGCCATCCGGTACGGCTGCGCCTGTACCAGCACGAACACCGCGACCACCGCCAGCACCACCATCAGGCTGAAGCGGAACAAGCCCACCCCGCCGAGGAACAGCATGGCTGCCGCCGCGCCCATCATCACCACGGTGGCGCCGAAGTCCGGCTCCATCAGCAGCAGAGCCGCCATGGGCAGCAGCACGATGAACGGCTTGAAGAAGCCCATCCAGGTTTCGCGGACTTCGGTCTGCCGACGTACCAGGTAGCCGGCCAGGTAGACGACCACGAACACCTTGGCGATTTCCGAAGGCTGCACGTTGAAGAAGCTGAAGCCGATCCAGCGCATGGAGCCGTTCACTTCGCGGCCGATACCGGGCACCAGCACCAGCACCAGCAGGCCGAAGGCCCCCAGCAGCATCATGAAGCCCATGCGCTGCCAGGTGGCGATCGGCACCAGCATGGTGGCACCGCAGGCGACAAGGCCGAGGAACACGTACACCAGGTGGCGGAACATGTGGTAGAGCGGGTTACCCGACTGCACCGCAGCCACTTCCGAGGACGCCGAGGTGATCATCACCAGGCCCAGGCCCAGCAATGCCAGGCAGCCAGCGAGCATCGCGAAGTCCAGGTCGATGCCACGGCCGCTGATCAGCGGCGACGGGTAAGGCTTGAGGATGCCGAAGATCATGCAAGGCCTCCCGCTGCCTGGGCGAACAGGCGCCCGCGTTCTTCGAAGTTCTTGAACATGTCGAGACTGGCGCACGCTGGCGACAGCAGCACGGCATCACCCGCCTGGGCCAGTTCGGCGCATTGCTGCACGGCGTCATCGAGAGTCTTCACACGCACCATCTGTACGCCATCGCCCAGGGCTTCGGCCAGGCGCTCGGCATCACGGCCAAGCAGTACCACGGCGCGGCAGAAGCGCTGGACCGGCTCGCGCAGCGCGGTGAAGTCGGCGCCCTTGCCATCACCACCGGCGATCAGCACCAGCTTGCCTTCGATATCGGCACCCAGGCCCTCGATGGCGGCCAGCGCAGCACCGACGTTGGTGGCCTTGGAATCGTCATACCAGTTCACGCCGTTGCGCTCGCGCACCCACTGGCAACGGTGGGCCAGGCCGCCGAACTCGCGCAGGGCTTCGAGCATCGGTTCGAACGGCAGGCCGGCAGCATGCCCCAGGGCCAGCGCCGCCAGGGCATTGCTCTGGTTGTGGGCACCACGAATCTTCAGCTCACGCGCCGGCATCAGCGCCTGGAACTCGAAGGCCAGGTATTTCTCGCCGTCCACTTCGCGCAGGCCGAAGGCCTTGAAATCCGGCTGGTTGAGGCCGAAGGTCCAGCATGGGCGGCCTTCCACCGGCAACGGCCGGGTCAGGGCGTCCTGGCGGTTGACCACGACCTGGCGGGCACCACGGAAGATCCGGTGCTTGGCCAGGTGATAGGCCGGCAGGCCGCTGTAGCGGTCCATGTGGTCTTCGCTGATGTTCAGCACGGTGGCCACTTCGGCGTTGAGCTGGTCGGTGGTTTCCAGCTGGAAGCTGGACAGTTCCAGCACGTACAGCTCGACGTCATCGGCCAGCAGGTCCAGCGCCGGGGTACCGAGGTTGCCCCCAACCGCCACGCGCTTGCCGGCCTTGGCAGCCATTTCGCCAACCAGGGTGGTAACGGTGCTCTTGGCGTTGGAGCCGCTGATGGCAATGATCGGGGCCTTGGCGTGGCGAGCGAACAGCTCGATGTCGCCGGACAGCTTCACGCCACGCGCGGCCGCCTGCTGCAGCGCCGGGGTGGCCAGGGCCAGGCCGGGGCTAACGTACAACTCGTTGGCGCGGCACAGGAAGTCCACGTCCAGCTCACCACAGCGCACTTCCACCTGCGGGTAATCACGGCGCAGGGTGTCCAGTTCCGGCGGTTGCTCGCGGGTGTCGGCGACCGCAAAGGCAATGCCCCGGCTCGCCAGGAAGCGAACCAGGGACATGCCGCTCTTGCCGAGGCCGACAACGATGCGGAATTGGTCGGAAGCGATCAATGACACGCTCATCTACCTCAGTTTCAGGGTTGCAAGGCCGATCAGCACCAGGATCACGGTGATGATCCAGAAGCGGACGATCACCCGTGGCTCTGGCCAGCCTTTGAGTTCAAAGTGGTGGTGGATCGGCGCCATGCGGAACACGCGCTTGCCGGTGAGCTTGAACGAGGCAACCTGGATCACCACCGACAGGGTTTCCATGACGAACACGCCGCCCATGATGAACAGCACGATTTCCTGGCGGACGATCACGGCGATGGTGCCCAGCGCGGCACCCAGCGCCAGCGCGCCGACGTCCCCCATGAACACCTGCGCCGGGTAGGTGTTGAACCACAGGAAGCCCAGGCCGGCACCGATCAGCGCGCCGCAGAACACGATCAGCTCGCCCGAGCCCGGCACGTACGGGATCAGCAGGTATTCGGCGAACTTCACGTTGCCCGACAGGTAGCAGAAGATGCCCAGGGCACCGCCCACCATCACCGTCGGCATGATCGCCAGGCCGTCGAGGCCGTCGGTAAGGTTGACCGCGTTGCTCGAACCGACAATGACGAAGTAGGTCAGCACGACGAAGCCGATGCCCAGAGGAATGGTGACATCCTTGATGAACGGCAGGATCAGCGTGGTTTCGACGCTGGTCGGCGCGGTCTTGTACAGGAAGATGGCTGCAGCCAGGCCGAACACCGACTGCCAGAAGTACTTCCAGCGGCTAGGCAGGCCGCGCGAGTTCTTTTCGATGACCTTGCGGTAGTCGTCAACCCAGCCGATGGCACCGAATGCCAGGGTAACGATGAGCACAACCCACACATAGCGGTTGGTCAGGTCGGCCCACAGCAGGGTACTGACGGCAATGGCGGACAGGATCAGCGCCCCGCCCATGGTCGGGGTGCCGGACTTGGACAGGTGCGATTGCGGGCCGTCGTTACGCACGGCCTGGCCGATCTGGCGGATTTGCAGGGTACGGATCATCCACGGCCCCAGCCACAGCGCCAGGGACAACGCGGTCAGCACACCCAGAATCCCGCGCAGGGACAGGTACTGGAAGACCGCGAAGCCTTTGTGGAACTGTTGCAGATACTCGGCCAACAGCAGCAGCATTAATGTTTCTCCCCGCTGGCACCGCACAATGCCGCCACGACGTTTTCCATCGCAGCGCTGCGCGAGCCCTTGATCAAGATAGTGGTGTCGCTGGCATTCTCGGCGCCAACTGCGTCGATCAACTCAGCTTGAGTAGCGAAATGGCGACCATTGGCGCCGAACGCCTTGACCGCGTGTGTCATGTTGGAACCCACTGCGTAAAGCGCATCGACCTTGCCGCGCGCGTAGTCACCCACCTGACGGTGGCCTTCCTCCGCCCATTGCCCCAGTTCGCCGATATCCCCAAGCACCAGAACGGTGCGCCCGGAAAAGCCGGCGAGTATATCAATGGCCGCGCACATGGAGGTGGGATTTGCGTTGTAACTGTCGTCGATCACCCGCACGCCATTCGGCGCGATCTGCGCCACGGTACGGCCCTTGACCGGTTGCATGGCAGCCAGGCCGGCAGCGATGCCGCTCAGGCTCAGACCAACGGCATGGGCAGCGGCGGCGGCGGCCAGGGCGTTGCTGACGTTGTGCTCACCGAGCACATTGAGTTGCACGTCTACCTCGTCGCCAGCGCCATGCAGCTTGAATGACGGGCAACCACGGGCATCGCGACCGATATCGGTGGCGTAGAAATCGGCACTGGCATTGCTGCGGGCGAAGCTGAAGACCTTGTGCGCGCCGGCACGCGCCTTCCAGATATCAAAAGCCTTGTCGTCCAGATTGAGGATGGCGATACCGCCCTCGCCCAGGCCTTCGAGGATCTCGCCCTTGGCTTCGACGATCTTCTCCGGGCCGCCGAACTCGCCCACGTGGGCGGTACCGGCGTTGTTGATGATGACCACCTGGGGCCGGGTCAGGCCCACGGTGTAGCGGATCTCGCCAATGCGCGAGGCGCCCAGCTCGATCACCGCGGCACTGTGCTCGGGAGCGATCTCCAGCAGGGTCAGCGGCGCGCCGAGGTCGTTGTTCAGGTTGCCGCGGGTGGCGTGCACCAGGCCACGGGTACGCAGGATGCTGGCGAGCATCTCCTTGACCGTGGTCTTGCCGCTGGAACCGGTAATGGCCACCACCGGCTTGTCGTAGGCGGCGCGGTTCAGTGCACCGAGTTGGCCCAGGGCCAGGCGGCAATCGGCAACCAGCAGCTGCGGCAGGTCGACATCGGCCACTACACGCTCGACCAGGGCCGCGACAGCGCCCTTGCCCTTTACATCGGCCAGGTAGTCGTGGCCATCGAAGCGCGGGCCGGCCAGGGCGACGAACAGTTGCCCGGCGCCAACGCTGCGGCTGTCGATGCTGACACCCGTGAAGGTGGCGTCGGCACCAACGTGTTGACCACTCAGTGCTGTGGTCAGCTGGCTGAGTGACAGCGGCTTAAGCATGTGGAGCCTCCCAGGCTGCAAGTGCCTTTTCGGCCTCGGTCAGATCGGAGAAATCATGGCGCTCGCCATTGATCTCCTGGTAATCCTCGTGCCCCTTGCCGGCCAGCACGATCACATCGTCGGCAGCGGCAGTGGCGACCAGGTGCGCGATGGCTTCGCCACGACCGGCAACGAACTCGACCTCCGCAGGCCTGGCGAAACCCGGACGGATGTCGTCAAAGATGCGAAGCGGGTCTTCAGTACGTGGGTTGTCGTCGGTGACCAGCACGCGATCGGCCAAGCGCTCGGCCACTTCGGCCATCAGCGGCCGCTTGCCACGGTCACGGTCGCCACCGCAGCCGAACAGGCACAGCAGCTTGCCGTGGGCGTGTGGGCGCAGGGCTTCGAGTACTTTTTCCAGGGCATCCGGGGTGTGCGCGTAGTCGACCACTACCAGCGGCTTGTCGCCACCTCCCAGGCGCTGCATGCGGCCGATCGGCCCCTGCAGCTGCGGGGTGACTTCAAGAATTTCGTCCAGCGCATAATCCAGCGCCAGCAACGTCGCCACGGCGGCGAGCATGTTGCTCAAGTTGAAGCGGCCCAGCAACTGGCTGCGCAGGGTACGTTCCCCCTGGGCGGTAACCAGGGTGGCGCGCACGCCATCGTCATTGAACACGGCTTCGCGGCAGTACAGCGAGGCCTCCGGGTTCTCCAGGCTGTAACTGAGCAACCGGGTCTCGATATGGTCGACACTCGGGCGGCGAGCGAAGTCGGCGGCCAGGCGACGGCCGAAATCGTCATCCAGGTTGACCACCTGGCAACGCAGGCTCGGCCAGGAGAACAGCTTGGCCTTGGCGGCCTCGTAGGCCTCCATGCTGCCGTGGTAGTCCAGGTGGTCGCGGGACAGGTTGGTCATGACCGCAATGTCGAATTCCAGCGCGGCGACCCGGCCCTGCTCCAGGGCATGGGAGGACACCTCCATGGCCACGGCCTTGGCGCCCCCTTTCTTGAGATCGTTGAGGGTCGACTGGACGGCGATCGGGTCGGGCGTGGTCAGGCGGCCGCTCTGCAGCTCACCATAGAAACCGGTACCCAGGGTGCCGATCAGGCCGCAGCGCTGGCCAAGCAGGTCGAGCGCCTGGGCCACCAGCTGGGTGACGCTGGTCTTGCCGTTGGTACCGGTCACGCCGACCAGGTTCAGCTGGCGGCTCGGTTCGCCATAGAAACGCCCGGCGATGTCCGAAAGCTGCGCGATCAGGCCCTTGACCGGAATCAGCGGCACCTCGGTCAGCGGCAGCACGGTTGCACCCTGTTCTTCATAAGCCACGGCGGCGGCGCCACGGGCCAAGGCGTCGGCGATATGCTCGCGGCCATCGACCTTGGCACCCGGCACGGCCAGGAACAGATCGCCCGGGCGCACATTGCGGCTGTCCAGGGTCAGTTCACGGATCAGCGGGTCACGGCTGGCGTGAGCGAAAAGCTTGCTCAATGGCATTGTCATCATCCACGCCCTCCCTTGGCGGTTGCTGCTGCATTGACCTGCGATTGTTCGACGGGTGCGGGTGGCGGCAGGTTGTCTGGCGGCACGTTCATCAGGCGCAGGGTGCCGGACATGACCTTGCTGAACACCGGCGCCGATACCAGGCCACCGAAGTAGCCGCCCTTGCCCGGCTCGTCGATGACCACGACGATGGCGTAGCGCGGGTCGCTCATCGGCCCGAAGCCGGCGAACAGCGAGCGGTAGGCGTTCTCGGTGTAGCCCTTGGAACCCACGGTGGCCTTGCGCGCAGTACCGGACTTGCCGGCCACGTGATAGAACGGCACCTGCGCGCGGAATACGCCGCGTGGCGCTTCGATCACCTGCTGCAGCATGCCCTGGATGGTTTCGGCGGTTTCCTTCGGTATGGCCTGCACCGCTTCCGGTGCCTTGTCGACCTTGAGGATCGACAGCGGCACCATCTTGCCGTCGTTGGCCAGCGCCGCGTAGGCGTGCACCAACTGCAGGGCAGTGACCGACACGCCATAGCCATAGGACAAGGTCGCAGTCTCGGCCTTGCGCCATTCGCGGTGGTTGGGCAGGTTGCCGACCCGTTCACCCGGGAAGCCAAGGCCGGTGTACTGGCCCAGGCCGACCTGGGACATGACCCGGTAGATGGCCTCGCCGCCGATATCGAAGGCGATCTTGCTCATGCCGACGTTACTGGAGTTGATCAGGATGCCGGTCAGGTCGAGGATCGGCCCCTCGCTCTTGGACACGTCCTTGATGGTGTAGCGACCGATCTGCAGGCTGCCCGGGTATACCTCGACCTTGTCGGTCGGCTTCCAGCGGCCGCTCTGCAGCGCCGCGCTCATGGAGATCGGCTTGACCGTGGAGCCCGGCTCGAACACGTCGATGATCGCCCGGTTACGCATGGCGGCCGGGAACATGCTGCGGCGGTTGTTGGGGTTGTAGGTCGGCTGGTTGACCATGGCCAGGACCTCACCGGTCTTGACGTCCATGATCACCAGGCTGCCGGCCTTGGCGTCCTGTTCGGCAATGGCATTGCGCAGTTCGCGAGTGGCCAGGTACTGCAGGCGCAGGTCAATCGACAACGCCAAGGTCTTCCCTGCCTTGGCGTTCTTGGTTACCTGGATGTCCTTGATCAGCCGGCCGCGCCGGTCCTTGATCACCTGCCGCTTGCCGGGTACACCGGCCAGCCACTCGTCATAGGCCAGTTCCACCCCTTCGCGACCGTGGTCATCGAGGTCGGTGAAGCCGACCATGTGCGCGGTGACATCACCGGCCGGGTAGAAGCGGCGGAATTCTTCCAGGCCATACACACCTGGCACTTTCAGGTCGAGCACATGCTGGCCCTGCTCCGGGGTCAGGCCGCGGACCAGGTAGATGAACTCTTTGCTGGCCTGCTGGGTGAGGCGCTCGGTCAACTGCTGCGGGTTCTGCCCCAGCGCGGCGGCCAACTGTGGCCAGCGGTCTTTGGAAGCCTGCATTTCCTTGGGGTTGGCCCACAGGGTAGTGACCGGGGTACTGACTGCCAGTGGCTCACCGTTACGGTCAGTGATCAGGCCGCGGTGAGCCGGGATAGGGATGTGACGCAGGCTGCGCGCATCGCCCTGCCCCTTGAGGAAATCACGGTCGACCACCTGCAGGTCGATAATGCGCCAGCAGATGGCACCGACCATCAGCGCCAGCAAGCCGATCACCACGCGGAAGCGCCATGGGTAGAGTGCGCCTTCGAGCTTCATCATGGCGCCACCATCCGTACTTCGTCAGCCGAAGGTACGCGCATCTTCAGTTGCTCGGAAGCCAGGTTTTCGATGCGGCTGGCGGCGGTCCAGGTGCTTTGCTCGAGGATCAGCCGACCCCACTCGGCCTGGGCCTTGTCGCGCTCGTTCAACTCGCCGTACAGGGTGTTGAGCAACTGACGGTTCCAGTGCGCGCTGTAGGACACGGCGATGGCCGAAATCAGCACGGCAACGAACAACAGAAGCATCAGGAAGCTTCCGCCTGGCAAAGGTTTGGCAAACAGCCTGCTCACCGCAGTTTCTCCGCCACGCGCATCACGGCGCTACGCGAACGTGGGTTGGCCTTGAGCTCGGCTTCGGAGGCGAACTGGGCCTTGCCGATGAGCTTGATTTTCGGCTCGAAGACCTTGTGCTGAACCGGCAGGTTGCGCGGCAGGTTGTCGGCCTCACCTTTCACCAGCTTGCGCATGAACAGTTTGACGATACGGTCTTCCAGCGAGTGGAAGCTGATGACCGCCAGGCGACCACCGACTTCGAGCGCATCGAGTGCGGCCTCGAGGCCGGCCTCAAGGTCGCCCAGCTCGTTGTTGACGTGAATGCGAAGCCCCTGGAAGGCACGGGTTGCCGGGTTTTTGCCCTTCTCCCATGCCGGGTTGGCCACCTTGAGCACCTCTGCCAGGTCGGCGGTACGGGTGAACGGCTGTTTTTCGCGACGCTCGACCACGGCTCGCGCCATGCGCCCGGCGAAGCGTTCCTCGCCATACTCCTTGAAGACACGGGCGATTTCTTCCACTGGCGCAGTGGCGATGAACTCTGCAGCGCTGATGCCTTGGTCCGGGTTCATGCGCATGTCCAGCGGGCCATCATTGAGGAAGCTGAACCCCCGCTCGGGGTCATCCAGCTGTGGCGAAGACACGCCCAGGTCCAGCAGCACACCACTGACCTTGCCGTGCAGGCCGCGCTCGGCCACCTCCGCACCCAGCTCGGCAAAGCTGCGCTGCACAATGACAAAGCGGCCGTCTTCGGCCGCCAGCGCTTGCCCCGTGGCAATCGCCTGTGGATCTTTGTCGAAACCCAGCAGCCGCCCTTGCGGCCCGAGTTTGCTGAGAATCAGCCGGCTGTGCCCGCCACGGCCAAAGGTGCCGTCCAGATAGCAACCGTCGGCGCGCAGGGCCAATGCCTCGACAGCTTCGTCGAGCAGGACGGTAATGTGGTTGAAGCCGCTATCTATGGTCACAGGATCAGGTCACGCAATTCGTCGGGCATGGCGCCCGGTTGTTGAATAGCTGCAAGGTCGGCTGCCGAAACCGCGTTCCAGGCATCTTCATCCCACAGCTGGAATTTGTTCAGTTGCCCCACCAGCATCGCCTTCTTGTCGAGCTTGGCGTACTCGCGCAGACGGGGCGGCACCAGGAAACGCCCACTGCCATCGAGCTCCAGGTCAACCGCATTACCGATCAGCAAACGCTGCAGGCGACGGTTTTCCTCACGCAACGATGGCAAGGCACGCAACTTGGCTTCTATCTGTTCCCACTCATCGAGGGGATAAACACACAAGCAGGGGTCAACGGCGTCGATGGTCACGATCAGCTGACCATTGCAACGCGAATCGAGCTCGTCACGGTACCGGCTCGGCATGGCGAGACGGCCCTTGGCATCGAGGCTGACGGCGTTGGCTCCGCGGAACACGGCTGCGATTCCCCACAATGTTAGCTTTTTTGTGTCAGAAAACCCACTTCATCCCACTTTCTGCCACTTGCGCACACTATAGGAATCCGCCCGCAGCACCGTCAAGGCACGTTCGGAAGGAAAAGCCTTACAGGACCGAGATTTAGCGCAATAAAGGAATGCGGAAGGACTACCAGAGAGAAAAAAACACGAGAAAAATCAAACCCACGCAAGCACGTGCAGTTCAAAGTTAAAGTGATTTATCAAGAGTAAGATTTTTTCGGTATTACCAACGGGCATCTGCTATCGATTCAAGCAGGGAAGGAAAGGTGGAGAGTCGATCTGTAAGCCGGGTTTTGTCGAGAACAGTCATTCCTCTACGACGGCCATCACTGGACGCCTCTAGCAACCTACCCGGTTCCGACGCGGGCCACGCCTGATGGAACCCTATTTGGTCTTGCTCCGAGTGGGGTTTACCTAGCCACGAACTGTTGCCAGCCGTGCGGTGCGCTCTTACCGCACCTTTTCACCCTTACCGGCACCGAAATGCTTAGGCGGTTATTTTCTGTGGCACTTTCCGTAGGCTCGCGCCTCCCAGGCGTTACCTGGCACTCTGCCCTATGGAGCCCGGACTTTCCTCCCCCTGCTTTTGCGGAACAAAAGCAGGCAGCGACTGTCCGATCGACTCTCCGCCGACAAGATTAACGGCACGCGCGCCCAACGACAAGCAATACCGGCATTTATATCAATATGCCACTATTCGGCTTTCTGCTTTTCCAGGGCAAGTTGATACAGCAGGTTCTTGCGCACCCCGGTAATTTCCGCAGCCAGCGCCGCCGCCCGCTTGAGCGGCAGCTCGGCCAGCAGCAGGTCGAGCACCCGCTGCGCCTCGGCACTGATCGCCTGCTCGCCCTCCGGCGCACTCCAGCCACCGACCAGCACCACGCACTCGCCGCGCTGCTGGTTGCTGTCGCCGGCAACGAACGCGCGCAGATCAGCCAGCGGCAGGCCCTTGAGGGTCTCGAAGGTCTTGGTCAGCTCGCGCGCCAACAGCGCCGGGCGCTCGCCACCGAACACCGCCTCCATGTCTTCAAGGCATTCCAGGATGCGGTGGGGGGCCTCATAGAAGATCAGCGTGCGCGGTTCTTCCTTTACCTGCTCCAGGCGCGCCCGGCGCCCCGCCGTCTTGGCTGGCAGGAAGCCTTCGAAAATGAAGCGGTCCGAGGGCAGGCCGGCCGCCGACAGGGCGGCGATCAGAGCACAGGCGCCCGGCACCGGCACCACGTTCACCCCGGCAGCTCGCGCCTGGCGCACCAGGTGGTAGCCGGGATCGGAAATCAGCGGCGTGCCGGCGTCGGATACCAGTGCCACATTCTCGCCTGCCAGCAGCTTGGTGAGAAAACGCCCGCCCTCGTCACGCTCGTTGTGCTCATGGCAGGCCGCCAGCGGCGTGTCGATGCCGAAGTGCTGCAGCAGGCGGACCGAATGGCGAGTATCTTCCGCCGCGATCAGGGCCACGTCCGCCAGCACCTTCAGCGCCCGGGCGCTCATGTCGTCGAGGTTGCCGATGGGGGTTGCGACCACATACAGCGTCCCCACGGTGGATTTCGAAGCCCCTGCCACATCAGTCACTGCGCACACCTGTCGTTCGGATCAAAGGCGCTATTGTAGCCCGAGCGCCTGCAACAGGGCGCAAAGAACTTCGCCAACGACCGGTGGCAGGCCACCTATAGTGAAGGTTCGACACGGCGACATCGCGCCCCGGCCAGCGCTTGGGTACAATTGCCGGCCACCTTGATCGAGTAACAGGACCTTTACATGATCGCTTGCCTGCGGCTGTTCACAGCCCTCTGCCTTGCCGCCCTGCTGGCGGCCTGCGCCAGCTCGCCCTCATCCAGCCTGGGCGAACTGCCACGCACCCCGGACGCCAGCATCGAGCAACTGCTCGAAAAGGCTGCTTCCAGCAAGTCCGCGGAAGACGCCGCCTTGCTGCGCCTGAGCGCAGCCGACCTGGCCTACAAGCAGAAGGACTTCCCCCGCGCCGCACGCATCCTCGAGCAGGTGCCGCTGGACACGCTCAAACCGGCCCAGCAAGTGTTCGCCAGCACCCTCGGCGCCGAGCTGGCCATGAGCCGCAACCAGCCCAAGGCTGCCCTGACCGCCCTGGCCCACCCTAGCCTGCAGCGCATCGCCGAACTGCCGGAAGAGCAGCAAGCGCGCACCTACAGCGTGCACGCGGCCGCCCTCGAAGCAGATGGCCAGGCCCTGGCGGCCGCACAACAGCGCGTACTGCTGGCTCCGCTGCTCAGCGGCCAGGCCGCCAGCGCCAACAATGACGCTATCTGGGCCCTGGTCGCCTCGCTGCCTGCAGAGCAACTGCAGCAGCCAGGCAACGACCAGACCCTGGCCGGCTGGACCAGCCTGGCCTTCGCCGTGAAAAGCGCCGGCACCCTGGAGCAGCAACAAGCCGCTATCGATGCCTGGGTCAAGCAGCACCCGGACCATCCGGCCGCTCAACAGCTGCCGCTGGCGCTGACCAAGCTCAAGGAGCTGGCCAGCCAGCCACTGACCAGGATTGCCCTGCTGCTGCCCCAGGAAGGCCCGCTGGCCGGGGTTGCCCGAGCCCTGCGTGACGGCTTCATGGCTGCGCACTTCCAGGCCCAGCAAGCCGGCCAGCAGGCGCCAGCGGTGCAGGTATTCGACAGCTCGCGCATCGGCTCGCTCGACGATTTCTATCGCCAGGCCCAGGCCGCAGGCGTACAGCTGGTGATCGGCCCGCTGGAAAAACCGTTGGTCAAGCAGCTGGCCGCCAAGCCACAACTGCCGATCACCACCCTGGCCCTGAATTACGCCGACGCCGGCCAGAAGGCTCCGCCGCAGCTGTTCCAGTTTGGCCTGGCTGCCGAAGACGAGGCCCGTGAAGTGGCCCGCCGCGCCCGCGCCGATGGCATGGTTCGCGCCGTGGCCCTGGTGCCAAGCGGCGAATGGGGTGACCGCGTGCTTGCTGCCTTCCGCCAGGATTGGGAAGGCAACGGTGGTACCCTGCTCGCCGCCGAGCGCATCGCCCAGCCGGTCGCCCTGGCCCAGCAGATTGCCGAACTGTTCCAGCTGCGCCAGAGCGAAGGCCGTGCCAAGAGCCTGCAGAGCACGGTAGGCGGCAGCATCGCCGCGCAGCCGTCGCGCCGCCAGGACATCGACTTCATCTTCCTCGCCTCGACCCCGCAACAGGCCCAGCAGATCAAGCCGACCCTGAACTTCCAGTACGCCGGCGACGTACCGGTCTACGCCACCTCGAACCTGTACAGCGCCAGTGGCGACGTCAACCAGTACAACGACATGAACGGCATCCGCTTCTGCGAAACCCCGTGGCTGCTCGACACCAGCAACAGCCTGCGTCAACAGGTCGTGCAGCAATGGCCACAAGCTGCCGGTAGCCTGGGCCGCCTGTATGCCATGGGCGTCGACGCCTACAGCCTGGCGCCGCGCCTGGGCCAGCTGAAAGCGCTGCCGGACAATCGCGTACTGGGCCTTTCGGGCAGCCTGAGCATGAACGCCAACCAGCGTGTCGAGCGCCAGCTGCCTTGGGCAGAGTTCGTCGGCGGCCAGGTCCAGCGCCTGCCTGACACCGCTCGTTGATGGCAGCTGCGTCGCCCACCAGCGCCGGGCAGGCAGCGGAAACCCAGGCCCTGGAATACCTTCAAGGGCAGGGCCTGCAACTGCTGGCGCGTAACTGGCGGTGCAAAGGCGGTGAGCTTGATCTGGTCATGCTCGACGCCGATACAGTAGTATTCGTCGAAGTCCGCTACCGGTTGCACGCGGGCTTCGGTGGCGCTCTCGGCAGCATCGACGGGCGCAAGCAGAAACGGCTGGTGCTCGCCGCCAGCCTGTTCCTGCAGAAGGAGCCCCACTGGAGCAACCACCCCTGCCGCTTCGACGTAGTCGCCCTGCAGGGTAGCCACCATGCAGGCAAACCGCTTCAATGGCTGAAAAACGCCTTCGAATGCTGAACCCACTCCGTTTTTTTGCTCTATGTTTCGCGGGCTGGTCGTTGTTGCGCGTAGCAAAGGCCACCGCCCCACTTAAGGTCACCAGATGGACATGCAATCCCGAATTCGCCGGCTGTTCCAAGCCAGCATCGATACCAAGCAACAGGCAATGGACATCCTGGCACCGCACATCGAGCAGGCCAGCCTGGTCATGGTCAACGCGCTGCTCAACGAGGGCAAGATGCTCGCCTGCGGCAATGGCGGCTCGGCCGGCGATGCCCAGCATTTTTCCTCGGAGCTGCTCAACCGCTTCGAGCGTGAACGGCCGAGCCTGCCGGCCATCGCGCTGACCACCGACAGCTCGACCCTGACCTCGATCGCCAACGACTACAGCTACAACGAAGTCTTTTCCAAGCAGATACGCGCGCTGGGCCAGCCCGGTGACGTTCTGCTGGCGATCTCCACCAGCGGCAACTCGGCCAACGTGATCCAGGCGATCCAGGCCGCACATGACCGCGAAATGATTGTCGTAGCATTGACTGGCCGCGACGGTGGCGGCATGGCTTCGCTGCTGCTGCCCGAAGACGTGGAAATCCGCGTACCTTCGACGATTACCGCACGCGTCCAGGAAGTCCACCTGCTGGCGATCCACTGCCTGTGTGATCTGATCGACAGCCAACTGTTCGGGAGTGAAGAATGACCCCTATGCGCCTCGGCCTGATGGCCCTGACCCTGTGCCTGAGCGTCACTGGTTGCAGCTCGGTACTGACCTCTACCCGCAATTCGCCGATCGAAGATGATCGCGGCACGCGCACCATCGGCAGCAAGATCGACGACTCGCTGATCGAAACCAAGGCCTCGGTCAATATCGCCAAGGCCAGCCCTGACCTGGACAAAGGTTCGCACATCGTTGTCAGCAGCTATAACGGCATCGTCCTGCTGGCCGGCCAGACCCCGCGCGCCGACCTCAAGAGCCTGGCCGAGCAGACCGCCAGCCAGGTGCAGCGGGTCAAGAAGGTGCACAACGAGCTGCAGGTGATGCAGCCCTCTTCCATCCTGGCGCGCAACAACGACGCCTGGCTGACCACCAAGATCAAAGCCCAGATGCTGACCGATAATGCCGTACCCAGCTCGCGCATCAAGGTGATTACCGAAAACGGCATCGTCTACCTGCTCGGCCTGGTGACCCAGCAGGAGGCCAACTCGGCCACTGCCGTGGTACAGGGCGTGTCGGGCGTGCAGAAGATCGTCAAGCTGTTCGAGTACATCGACTGATTCGTTAGCCTGTACCGGCCTCTTCGCGGGCTTGCCCGCTCCCAAAGGGATACGCCAAACCCTGTGGGAGCGGGCAAGCCCGCGAAGAGGCCGGTACAGGCAAGCGCAACACCGTGTCTTTTCAGAAATCCAGGAAACACCGCATGAAAAAGCTTCTGCTGCCAGCCCTGCTGTTCGGCACCGTCGCCACCCTGGCCGGCTGCTCCACCCCTAGCCAGATCATTCTCAACGACGGCCGTGAAATCCAGACGGTCGACGTACCGGAATTCGATGCCGACTCCGGCTTCTACGAGTTCCAGCAACTCGACGGCAAACGCACCCGCATCAACAAGGATCAGGTACGCACCATCAGCGACCTGTAATCTCACGTTGAGAGCAAAGAAAAAGGCGATCCGGTTGGATCGCCTTTTTTGTTACTTGACCACTTTCAGGCTTGGTCGGCCAGTCGGACGTGGTGGCTGGCCGCCACCCTCTGGCGGGCCATCGTCATCCGGCTGCACATCATCGTCTTCCAGGCCCTCGTCATCCTGCGACGGCTCTAGCTCAAAAACCATGCCCTGGCCATTTTCCCGGGCGTAGATACCCAGGATGGCGCCAACCGGCACAAACAGCGAGTGAGCCACGCCACTGAAGCGGCCCTCGAAGCTGACCGCGTCGTTGTCCATGTGCAGGCTGCGCACGGCGCTTGGCGAGATATTCAACACAATCTGGCCATCACTGGCGAAACCATCCGGCACCTGGACCTTCGGGAACTCGGCATTGACCAGC
Source organism: Pseudomonas putida (assembly GCA_029953615.1). NCBI lineage: Bacteria > Pseudomonadati > Pseudomonadota > Gammaproteobacteria > Pseudomonadales > Pseudomonadaceae > Pseudomonas > Pseudomonas putida. The sequence continues at coordinate 1,296,556 of CP124529.1, forward strand.
ATATGGGGCGTGCAATCGTTGTCGACGATCCACTCGTACAGTGCTCGAACCAGATAGGGGCGACTGGAGTTCATCAACGGCTCCTTAAAGCTTGCGCATTTCACGTTCTACGGAGGACAGGCTCGCCTGGAAAGGCTCGCGGGCGAACTGACGCTCCATGTAATCCAGCAGCGGCTTGGCTTGCCGCGGCAACTCGATGCCCAACACCGGCAAACGCCAGAGTATGGGCAGTAGACAACAATCGACCAGGCTTTGCTCCTCGCTCATGAAACAGGCGAACTCGCCAAACAAGGGCGAGACCCCGGTCAGGCTCTCGCGCAAGGCCTTGCGCGCCTCGGCACGAGCGGCCTCGTTGCTGCGCGGGTCGAGCACGGTATCGGCCAGGGAGCACCAGTCGCGCTGGATGCGGTGCATCAGCAAGCGGCTGTTCCCCCGCGCAACCGGGTATACCGGCATCAGCGGTGGGTGCGGGTAACGCTCCTCGAGGTATTCCATCACCACGGTCGATTCATACAACGCCAGGTCACGGTCGACCAGCGTCGGCACACTGCCGTAAGGGTTCACCTCGATCAGCTTGGGCGGCAGGCGGCCGGGGTCGACATCGATGACCTGTACGCTGATGCCCTTCTCGGCGAGCACAAGACGTACCCGATGGGAATAGTGATCAGCGGGATCGGAATAGCAGGCTAACCTGTTGGTTGCGCCCATGTAGCGGCTCCTCGCACGGGATGCTTGTACAACTGTAAATGAAAACGCGCCCGGGGCGCGCCCCGCATTTCTGCGGGGGCGCCCCGGGCGCGTTCAACAACCAGAAACTACTGCGTGATCAGTGCACGTCCTTCCAGTATTCACGCTTGAGCAAATAGGCGAATACGAAGAAGAAAGCCAGGTACAGCAACACGTAGGTACCGATGCGCTGGCTTTCCAGTTTGACCGGGTTGGCCGAATAGGCCAGGAAGGTCACCAGGTTCTTGACCTTCTCGTCGAACTGCTCGGTTGTCAGGGTACCGGATTTCGGCGTAATGGTCAGCTGGTCGCAGGCTTCATGGGTGATAGGGCTACCGGTCAACGGGTCGAATTGCTTCTTGCCATCGGTCACGGTCTGCACTTGTTTGCAGCCAATCACCTGGTTGCCTTGCAGGCCGACCAGCACGTTAGGCATGCCGACGTTCGGGAACACCTTGTTGTTTACCCCGTAAGGCCGCGATGGGTCCTCATAGAAGCTGCGCAGGTAGGTGTACAACCAGTCGGTACCACGCACACGGGCCACCAGGGTCAGGTCGGGCGGCGCGGCGCCGAACCAGGTCTTGGCGTCACTGGGCTTCATGCCAATCTGCATGTGGTCACCGATCTTGGCACCCGTGAACACCAGCTTCTCCAGCATCAGCTCGTGCGGAATGCCCAGGTCATCGGCCACCCGCTCGTAACGCTGGAACTTGGCACTGTGGCAACCCATGCAATAGTTGGCAAAGGTACGCGCACCGTCCTGCATGGCGGCCTTGTCACTCAGGTCGATGTCGACCTTGTCCAGCTCGAGGCCGTGTTCGGCAGCGAAGGAAAAGGCAGGCATCACTGCCAGCAAAAATACTGCAATCAACTTTTTCATCAGCCAGTCACCCTTTCCGGAACCGGTTTGGTCTTCTCGAGCCTTGTGTAGAACGGCATCAGCAGGAAGTAGGCGAAGTACAACACCGTGCACACCTGCGACAGCAAGGTACGCCCAGGTGTCGGTGCCAGTACGCCCAGCACGCCGAGGATGACGAAGGCCACGCAGAACACCAGCAGGAAGAGTTTGCTGATCCAGCCCTTGTAGCGCATGGAGCGCACCGGGCTGCGGTCGAGCCAGGGCAGTACGAACAACACGGCGATGGCCGCACCCATGGCGATGACGCCCATCAACTTGTCAGGCACCGCACGCAGGATCGCGTAGAACGGCGTGAAGTACCACACAGGCGCAATGTGCTCAGGGGTCTTGAAGGCGTTGGCCTGTTCGAAGTTGGGTTTCTCCAGGAAGTACCCACCCATTTCCGGGAAGAAGAACACCACGGCGCAGAACACGAACAGGAACACCACCACGCCGACGATGTCCTTGACGGTGTAGTACGGGTGGAATGGGATACCGTCCAGCGGGATGCCGTTTTCATCCTTTTTCTTCTTGATGTCGACGCCGTCCGGGTTGTTCGAACCCACTTCGTGAAGGGCGAGGATGTGCAGTACCACCAGGCCGAGAATCACGATCGGCAAGGCGACCACATGCAGGGCGAAGAAGCGGTTCAGGGTGATGCCCGAGATCAGGTAGTCACCGCGGATCCACTGGGTAAGGTCGCCACCGATCACCGGGATGGCACCGAACAGCGAGATGATCACCTGGGCACCCCAGTACGACATCTGGCCCCACGGCAGCAGGTAGCCCATGAAGGCTTCGGCCATCAGCGCCAGGGTAGATCAGCATGCCGAACAGCCACACCAGTTCACGCGGCTTCTGGTAGGAGCCGTAGAGCAGGCCGCGGAACATGTGCAGATAGACCACGATGAAGAACGCCGATGCACCGGTTGAGTGCAGGTAGCGCAGGATCCAGCCATATTCCACGTCACGCATGATGTACTCGACCGAGGCGAACGCCTCTTCCGCCGAGGGCGTGAAGCTCATGGTCAGCCATACACCGGTGACGATCTGGTTGACCAGCACCAGCAACGCCAGCGAGCCGAAGAAGTACAGGAAGTTGAAGTTCTTGGGCGCGTAATACTTGCTCAGGTGGTCTTCCCACATCTTGGTGGCGGGGAAGCGAGCATCAATCCAGTCCATGAACTTGCTCATCATGCGTTCTCCTGGTCAACGCCGATGACGACGATCTCGTCCGACTCGTAAGAGTGCGGTGGCACGGGCAGGTTGAGAGGCGCCGGCTGCGACTTGTAGACACGGCCAGCCAGGTCGTAGTGGGGAGCCGTGGCACGGGCAGAAATAGCCACCGACCCATTTGGGGCCAAGGTCGGCGGGTGCAACTTCCGGGCGGAAGGTGGGCGAGCAGCCCAGGTGCGTGCACAGGCCGACGAGGATGAGGATTTCCGGCTTGATCGAACGAACCTGGGGGTCGACGTAGGTCGGCTGCACCGAGGCCTTGGACTCCGGGTCAGCCAGGTCACCGACGACTTTCTTCAGGTTGCCGAGGATTTCGTCCGTTCGCCGCACGATGAACACCGGCTGGCCACGCCATTCGGCCACCATTTGCTGCCCGGCCTCGACCTTGGCGATATTGACCTTCACCGGTGCACCCGCGGCTTTCGCCTTGGCACTGGGAAACCATGACCCCACGAACGGTACCGCAGCCCCCACTGCCCCCGCCGCCCCGACTACGGATGTCGCGGCTACGAGGAAGCGGCGCCGGCCTGCGTTGACGCCGTCATTGCTCATTCAGTCCTCTCCCATCAGCTTGCTTGGCCTGTTGAACCAGACCCTGTACTTAGGTTGTGTCAGTGGCGCTAAAAATTGGTCGCCATGGTAAGAAACAAATCCACACACTGACAAGGTGATTACCCCAGCCAGGGGGCACTACCCGTGCTTTGCTTGATCTGTGTCTATGCGACAAGTGGTCACTGACATGCTGACAGGTTAGTCCAAGACATAAAAAAAGCCCGGTTCCAAGGAACCGGGCTTTTTTCGACTGCCGAAGCGGTATTAACGCTTGGAGTACTGAGGACGCTTACGCGCTTTACGCAGACCCACTTTCTTACGCTCGACTTCACGAGCGTCGCGGGTGACGTAGCCAGCACGACGCAGAGCGCCACGCAGGGTTTCGTCGTATTCCATCAGAGCGCGGGTGATACCGTGACGGATCGCACCGGCTTGACCGCTGACACCACCACCGGAAACGGTGACGTAGATGTCGAACTTCTCGACGGTTTCGGTCAGCTCGAGCGGCTGACGAACAACCATGCGAGCGGTTTCGCGACCGAAGAACACGTCCAGAGAACGGTTGTTGATGGAAATGTTACCAGTACCCGGACGCAGGAATACGCGAGCGGTTGCGGTCTTGCGACGGCCAGTGCCGTAGTTTTGAGTCGCCGACATAATGAACTATCCCGTTAGATCTTCAGTTCTTGAGGCTGCTGAGCAGTGTGTGGGTGAGCAGCACCCGCGTACACTTTCAGCTTGCGGTACATGTCGCGACCCAGCGGGTTCTTCGGCAGCATGCCTTTGACCGCAGTTTCGATAACACGCTCAGGGGCCTTGGCGATCAACTTCTCGAAGTTGATTTCCTTGATACCGCCCGGGAAACCGGAGTGGGAGTAGTACATCTTGTCGGAAGACTTGGCACCAGTCACACGAACCTGCTCGGCGTTGATAACGACGATGTAGTCGCCGGTGTCAACGTGAGGGGTGTATTCTGGCTTGTGTTTGCCACGCAGACGGCTAGCGATTTCGGTAGCCAGACGACCCAGGGTCTGGCCAGCGGCGTCGACTACGAACCACTCGCGCTTTACTGTTTCCGGTTTAGCAGTAAAAGTTTTCATTCTCTAAAGCCTCAGAGGCCGCCCAGCGAAAAATAGACGGCGAATCTTACTGGATAGTGCACAGCTTGCCAAGGGCAAGCGCGCAGCCGAACGCTGACGCTTTTGGGGGCTCGGGTCAGGCACGCCAGTGTTCGACGGGGTTCTTCCTGCGTGGTGGTGCATCACTTCCGCCACACGGAGAGGTGCCGAATTATCCAGATTGCGCGAAAAATTTCAACCTGCTTTGATGGGCTTATTTGCCCAAGGAGTGTCTACCCGATGGAATACCGTCAGCTCGGCCGTACCGACCTCAACGTCAGCGCCCTGTGCCTGGGCACCATGACCTGGGGCGAACAGAACGACCAGGCAGAGGCCTTCGCGCAGATTGCCCGGGCCAAGGCCGCCGGGGTCAACTTCATCGACACCGCCGAGATGTACCCGGTGCCGCCACCGCCCCGAGACCTACGCTGCCACCGAGCGCATCATCGGCAACTGGTTCAAGGCCAGTGCCGATCGCGATGAATGGGTACTGGCGAGCAAGGTCGCGGGCCCCGGCAACGGCATCAGCCATATTCGCGACGGCCAGCTCAGGCACAACCGCCAGCACATAGTCGCGGCACTGGACGAGAGCCTCAAGCGCCTGCAGACCGACCGCATCGACCTGTACCAGCTGCACTGGCCCGAGCGCAGCACCAACTTCTTCGGCAAGCTGGGCTACCAACACCTGCCGCAGGACCACTTCACCCCGCTGGAAGAAACCCTTGAAGTGCTCGACGAGCAAGTGCGCGCGGGCAAGATCCGCCACATCGGCCTGTCCAACGAAACGCCATGGGGCACCATGAAGTTCCTGCAGCTGGCCGAAAGCCGTGGCTGGCCGCGGGCGGTGTCGATCCAGAACCCGTACAACCTGCTCAACCGCAGTTTCGAAGTGGGCCTGGCGGAAGTGGCCATCCGCGAGCAGTGTGGCCTGCTGGCCTATTCACCGCTGGCGTTCGGTATGCTTTCCGGCAAATACGAGAACGGCGCACGCCCGGAAAACGCACGCCTGACCCTGTTCAGCCGCTTTGCCCGCTACTCCAACCCACAGACCGTGGCGGCCTGCAGCCGCTACGTGCAACTGGCCCGTGATCACGGCCTGGATCCGGCGCAAATGGCCTTGGCGTTCGTCACCCGGCAGCCATTCGTGACCAGCAACATCATTGGCGCGACCAGCCTCGAACAACTGGACAGCAACCTGGCCAGCCTCGAGCTGAGCCTGAGCGATGAACTGCTGGCGGCGATCGAGGCGATTCACCAGGAACAGCCGAACCCGGCGCCTTGAGCCGACCCTGTGCTGGTTTCTTCGCGGGCTCGCCCGCTCCCACAAGTACTGCACAGCCATTGAACTGTGTGCGGTCCCTGTGGGAGCGGGCGAGCCCGCGAAGAAACACGCGCGGTCCGGCAGGCTAGACACAATCGCCAAAAAATAAGACGATCCAGCCGGTGATTGACCACTCTACCCTATAAGAACAATGACAATGATGTTTACCCAACCCTCCGCGTCGCTGCGGCGCGTCTGCATCCTGGCCATTGACAAGGTATTCGCTTCGACCTTGATGCAGGCCAAGGATTTCTTCCACCTCGCCAGCTTGCGCTACAGCAAACAGCTGGGCCTGGGCCTGCAGCCGATGTTCGAGATCCGCCTGGTGAGCCCCGACGGCCAGCCCGTGGACAGCTTCAGCAATGTGCAACTCCCGGTCGATGGCGGCCTGGAAGACGCCGATGTGATCATTCTCCCGGCCTTCTGGGACGACTTCGACAACCTGCTGCAGCGTTATCCACAGGTGCTGCCGTGGCTGCGTGAACAGCATGCCCGTGGCGCTGTGCTGTGCGCCGAGGCCAGTGGGGTGTTCTGGCTGGCCGAGTCCGGCCTGCTCGACGGCAAGGAGGCGACCACCTACTGGCGCTTCTTCAGCAGCTTTGCCGAGCGCTTCCCGAAGATCCGACTGAACCAGGACAAGCACCTGACCGACGCCGACAATATCTATTGTGCTGGCGGCGCCACTTCAGCCTGCGACCTGTATATCTACCTGATCGAACGCTTCTGTGGTGCCAACGTGGCCCGCGCCGTATCCCGCGACATCCTCTACGAAGTGCAGCGCAACTACACCCCGGGGCGCATGGGTTTTGGCGGGCAGAAGCTGCACCAGGACCTGATCATCCTGCAGATCCAGCATTGGCTGGAGGAGCACTTCGCCGACAAGTTCCGCTTCGAGGACGTCGCTCGCAACCACGGCATGAGCATTCGCAACTTCATGCGCCGCTTCCAGGGCGCGACGGGGGACAAACCGCTGCACTACCTGCAACGGTTGCGGATCGAGACAGCCAAGGGGTTGTTGTCGAGCACGCGCAAAAGCATCAAGACCATCAGTTACGAGGTCGGCTATGACGATGCCAGTTTCTTTGCGCGGCTGTTCCGCCAGCATACCGAGTTGTCGCCGAACCAGTATCGGCAGCAGTTCATGCAGGAGGCTTGAGGCCAATGGGGCTGCTCTGCAGCCCATCGCAGGCAAGCCAGCTCCCACAGGTATTGCATAAGTCTAAAGGGCTGCGCTAAACCAGTGGGAGCTGGCTTGCCTGCGATGGGCCGCAAAGCGGCCCCAAAATTCTTACGGCTTGTGAGCGCGCGCCAGGAACTCGTGCGACTGCATCTCCAGCAACCGGCTCAGGGTACGCTGGAACTCGAAGGCCAGCCGCCCGCCGGTATACAGGTCCTTCAGCTCCACCTCGGCCGAGATGATCAGCTTGACGTTGCGGTCATAGAACTCGTCAACCATGTTGATGAAGCGGCGGGCAATGTCATCGGTGGTGACGCCCATCTGCTCCACGTTGCTCAGCAGCACGGCATGGAAGATCTTGCCCAGTTCGATGTAGTCGTTCTGGCTGCGAGGGCCGTCGCACAGGGCGCGGAAGTCGAACCAGGCCACGTCGTCGCAGGTAAGCAGGGCATTGATCGGGCGATTCTCGATCATCAGCACATCGTTCTCGACCGCCTGGGTGCACTCGGGAGTCAGTGCCTTGAAGCTGGCGCGCAGGCTCTGGTGCGCCGCCTCATCGAGTGGGTAGTGATACAGCTCGGCCTGTTCCAGGTGACGCAGGCGGTAGTCGACCCCGCTGTCGACGTTCACCACCTCGGTGTACTGCTTGATCATGGCGATGGCCGGCAGGAAGCGCGCGCGCTGCAGGCCGTCCTTGTACAGGCCGTCCGGCACGATGTTGGAGGTGGCCACCAGCGATACGCCGTTCTTGAACAGCTCTTCCATCAGGGTGCCGAGGATCATCGCGTCGGTAATGTCCGACACGAAGAATTCGTCGAAGCAGATCACCTTGGCTTCTTCGCTGAAGCGTTTGGCGATGATGGTCAGCGGGTTCTTTTCGCCCTTGAGGGTTTTCATTTCCTCGTGCACGCGCTTCATGAAGCGGTGGAAGTGCGTGCGCATCTTCTGCTTGAACGGCAGCGCCTCGAAGAAGGTATCGACCAGGTAAGTCTTGCCGCGCCCTACCCCACCCCAGAAGTACAGGCCCTTGACCGGGGTCTGCTCCTTCTTGCCGAACAGCTTGCCGAATACCCCCGGCTTGTTGTTCTGCGCGTGTACCAGGTCGTCGTACAGGCGCTGCAGGTGACGCACCGCAGTTTCCTGCGCCGCGTCATGGAAGAAGTCGGGACGTTTCAGATCTGCTTGATATCGTTCTAGGGGCGTCATGATTCGTTAGCGAGGCAACAAAAAACGGGCCGTCACTGTAGCGACAGGCCCGCCTAATGGCAATCAGTCTGTGGGAGCGGGCGTGCCCGCGAACACCGGCAAAGCCGGTGCCATGCAACGCGGCGCCTGTTTCGCGGGCACGCCCGCTCCCACAGTTACAACATCTTCAGTCCGCTTGTGGGGCAAGCGCTGCACGCAGGCTTTCGATGGCCGCATCACGGGCCTCGGCAGTGTCGAACTGCGGCCCGTCGGCAACCTGCTCGCCATTCAGCCACAGGCCGAAGCCCAGGCCTTCGATGCGCACATCGGCCTCGCCACCTTGCTGCAGCTGCTTGCTCACGGCGCCGGCGCTCTTGCCGTCGGTGAAGCTGCGCGACAGCAGCAGTTGTTCGCCGTCGGCAGCCAGCAGGCGGAAGCGGAAGCTGCCGTCATCATCTCGGAAACTGACAAAACGCGAGGTCTTGGCGGCCTTTTTCTTCACTTCCGTGCCGGCCTGCACGCTGCTGCGGAACGAACGCAGGCCAACGGCCTCGCGCAGTTGCTCGAGGAACGGCGTGGCGATCTTGCGAGCCTTGGCGGCGCCAGCCAACAGGATGTCTTCCAGGTCCGCCGGACGTGCGATCAGCTGGTGGTAGTACTCGCGCTTCTCGGCCAGCTGGCCGTCCAGCAGCTGGAACAGGCGCTGCTTGGCCTCGCCCCAGCCCAGGGCCCTGCAGCAGCTGTTCACGGAACTCGGCGCACTGCGCCGGCGTCGCGAAGGCCTGGAACAGGGTGAACAGGTGCGCGTTGTCCGGATCTTTCGCTTCGCCAGGTGCGCGCGAGTCGGTGACGATGCGCGAGATGGCGTCTTTCATGTCCTTGGCGCTGGTGAACAGCGGGATGGTGTTGTCGTAGCTTTTGGACATCTTGCGCCCGTCCAGACCCGGCAGGGTTGCCACGCTCTCCTCGATCACCGCTTCCGGCAGGGCGAAGAAGTCCTTGCCCTGACCAAACAGGTGGTTGAAGCGCTGGCCGATGTCGCGGGCCATTTCCACGTGCTGGATCTGGTCACGGCCGACTGGCACCTTGTTGGCGTTGAACATCAGGATGTCAGCGGCCATCAGCACCGGGTAGCTGTACAGGCCCATGGTTACGCCGGCATCCGGGTCTTCGCCGTTTTCCAGGTTCTTGTCCACCGAGGCCTTGTAGGCGTGCGCACGGTTGAGCAGACCCTTGGCGCTGACGCAGGTCAGCAGCCAGGTGAGCTCGGGGATTTCCGGGATGTCGGACTGGCGGTAGAAGGTCACCTTGTCCGGGTCGAGGCCACCAGCCAGCCAGGTGGCGGCGATTTCCAGGCGCGAACGCTGGATGCGCAGCGGGTCATCGCACTTGATCAGGGCGTGGTAGTCGGCCAGGAAGTAGAACGAGTCGACACCGGGCTGCTGGCTGGCACGGATCGCCGGGCGGATGGCGCCGGCGTAGTTGCCCAGGTGCGGAGTGCCGGTGGTGGTGATACCGGTAAGAATGCGCGTGGTCATGGGTGTTCGCTTATTCAGGCTTGGCTCAGTTCGAAAGGCGCGGCAGCAGCAGATCCTTCAGATCGGTCAGCTTGCCATGGAAGAAGTGTCCGCATTCTGCCACTTTCAGCAGCTCATGGGGGCGCGACAGGCTGTCGGACCATTCGTAAACCAGCTGCGGCGCAACCACTTCGTCGGCGTCCGGCTGCACCACGGTGATCGGGCAGCGCTGCGGCACCGGGTATTCCGGCGTCAGGCGCATTACCGCCGGGGCGATCATGAACAGTTGCTGCAGCTCTGCCCCTGAGGCCTCCAGGCGGCCGGCCAGGCTGGCAGCGACGAAGCCGCCGAACGAGAAGCCCATCAGCACCAGCGGCAAGCCCAGGTGCTTTTCGCGCAGCCAGGCCGCAGCGGCCTGGGCATCGGCCACCTCGCCAGCGCCCATGTCATGGCTGCCGGCGCTCTGCCCTACGCCACGGTAGTTGAAGCGCAAGGTCACGTAGCCGGCGTCACGAGCGGTGCGTTGCAGGGTCGAGACCACCTTGTTGAGCATGGTGCCGCCCTGGACCGGGTTGGGGTGGCAGATCAGCACCGCGCCGCGGGCATTGGCCACGTCCAGGTACAAGGCTTCCAGCTGGCCACTGGGGCCATCGATGAACAAGGGGGTTTCGCGGACAAGCAAGGCACTACTCCGTGACCTCGGGAGGGGTCGATTCGTCTAGGTGAGGAATTCTGTTCTGATTTGCGATCGCTCGCGGTATACAGCGCAGGTCTGAGCCGTTAACGTAAAGCAAAGCCGTTTATAGAGGAAGGACTCGTGGAACTCTCGCTCCTTGTTTGGTTGTTGCCGACCCTGGCCCTGGTCATCGGCGTCGTGGTCGGTTTCGTCGTCGCTCGCCTGCTGCCCAATGCTGCGCCGAGCAGCACCCAGCGTCAGCTGGACGACATCCAGAAGCGCTTCGACAGCTACCAGAACGAAGTGGTCACCCACTTCAACAGCACCGCCGTGCTGGTCAAGAAACTGACCCAGAGCTACCAGGACGTTCAGGATCACCTGGCCGAAGGCGCCAACAGCCTGGCCCTTGATGACGTTACGCGCCAACGCCTGCTGGCGGCCCTGCATTCCGAGGGCGCGCAAGGCCCACGCGACCGCCTGACCCCGCCGAAGGACACTGCCGAAGTGCCGCGCGACTACGCACCGAAAGCGCCGAACTCGCCGGGCATGCTCGACGAGAGCTACGGCCTCAAGCGCTGATCTGCCGAACATGACAAAGGCCTCGCTAGAGGCCTTTTTTGTGGGCCGGATTCACTGGCCTCTTCGCGGGCTCGCCCGCTCCCACTGGTACACCACAGCATTTGTAATCTGTGTGATACCTGTGGAAGCGGGCGTGCCCGCGAAGAGGCCGGCCCAGGCAACCTAGCTGCAAGCCTGCAGTGCCTGCTCGACATCCGCCAGCAGGTCCTCCACATCCTCCAGCCCCACCGACAGGCGCACCAGCCCCTCCGATATCCCGTGATGCGCCCGCTCCTTCGCGGTATAGCTTGAGTGCGTCATGCTCGCCGGATGCTGCGCCAGCGACTCGGCATCGCCCAGGCTCACCGCGCGGGCGAACAGCTGTAGCGCGTTCATGAAACGCCGGCCAGCCTCGATACCGCCCTTGAGTTCGAATGCGATCATCCCGCCCGGTAAACGCATCTGGCGCTGCGCCAGTTCGTACTGGGCAAACGACGGCAGCCCCGGGTAGTGAATCAGTTCCACCTGCGGCTGCCGGGCCAGAAACTCCGCCACCTGCCGGGCATTGGCGCAATGGCGGTCCATGCGCAGGGCCAGGGTCTTGATCCCGCGCATCAGCAGCGCTGCGTCATGCGGCGACAGCACCGCCCCGGTCATGTCCTTCAGCCCTTCCAGGCGAATGCGGTCGATCAACGCCTTGCGCCCGACCACCAGGCCTGCAGTGATATCGCCGTGGCCACTGAGGTACTTGGTCGCCGAATGCACTACCAGGTCAGCCCCCAGCTCCAGCGGACGTTGTAGATAGGGTGTGCAGTAGGTGTTGTCGACCACTACATGTACATCATGCCCGCGCACCGCCTCGGCCACTGCGGCGATATCCACAAGTTGCATGTTGGGGTTGGCTGGCGTTTCGAAGTAGATCATCCGCGTTTTGCCGTTGATCGCCGCCTTCAGGGCCTTGGCATCGTTCAGGTCGACATGGCGGATCTTCACCCCGAATTCGCCAATGCCATGGTGCAGGAAGGCAAAGGTGCAGCCATACAACGTACGCCCGACGATCAGCTCGTCGCCAGGGCGCAGCAGGGTCCAGATCGTCGAGGTGATGGCCCCCATGCCCGACGCCAACGCCAGCCCCGCCTCGCCGCCCTCCAGCGAGGCCATGCGCTGCTCCAGCAAGGCCAGGGTCGGGTTGGAGATGCGGCTGTAGAAATGCCCCGGCTCCTCGCCGGCGAAGCACGCAGCGCCGTACTCGACGGTTGGGAAGGCATAGGTAGCAGTCTGGTACACCGGCGGCACCAAGGCGCCACCGTGGGAAAGCGGGTCGTAGCCATGGTGAATGGCCCGTGTGGCGAAACCGGTCTTGTCATGGGAGTCGCGCATGGCAACAGCCTCTTGTGGTTTGTTATAAGCTTATGCCACCGAGCTGCCCGATTTTTTCCAAAGTTGCCCACGCATCCGCGTGCTTGCTGGAACAAAAACAATAACTTCCGCACCAGGAGGGCAAAACATGCCTTTAAGCCTCGACCGCACCGACCGCGCCCTGCTGGCTGCCCTGCAGGACAACGCCCGCCTCACCGTTGCCGAACTCGCCGACCAGGTGGCACTGACCACCTCGCCCTGTTGGCGACGGGTCAAGTTGCTGGAGGACAACGGCTACATCACCGGCTACCAGGCCATCCTTTCGCCCAAGTCGCTGGGGTTTGGCGTGACCGCGTTCGTCAGCATCATGATGGACTCGCACACCAAGGACATGGCGCTGGCGTTCGAGCGACGGCTGATGGAGATTCCCGAGATCGTCGCCTGCCATAACATTTCCGGGAGGTATGATTTTCTGCTGGAGATCCTGGCGCGGGACCTGGAGTCGTTTGGGGAGTTTGCGCGAGAGGTTTTGCAGCGATTGCCAGGCGTAAAGGAGATCTATTCGAGCTTTTCCTACAAAGAGGTGAAAAGCAAGCGAATAATTCCGGTAACAGAACGACACATCTGACCGACAAACTTAGCTCACCTATCGAGGGCAACATTATAAGCTGCAAGACATGCGCGCAGCTTATAACGTTACTGTAGTCAAAGACCACAATAGCCCCTATGGAAAATCATGAGGAATGCTAATCAACGGAGGTGGAAATGGCGGATATATTTCCGGGTAAATTTTCGGTTTTTTGGGTATCCGTCCCGGCACGAAACCAAACCGCGCCCATCGAACCTCTGCATTGCGCCCATCAAAAATCAAGATATTACCAGTGTCGGTTACGTTGAGATAATTATTCTCCCAATAGGATCTATCAAGTGTTTCCGTACTCGCTGCGGCCCACAGTCGCTCGCGAGCTGGGTCATACAGAAAACCAGAATTGCTGACGACGAACTGCAGCGGTTCACGCTTCTTGGTATGGAGCGTATAACTATATGCCTGCCTTTCGTCTGCGACCCAGATAACGGAGCCATCCTCTTCTAGGACCAGGTTTCCATCGTGCCGGAGACGAAGCAGAAACCTACCGCTGCGGGACCTGATTAATTGTCCCGGCTGCATCGCCTCATTTGGAGGAAGCAATTCGCCTCCAGAATTCTGAAACGGCTTGTATTGAATCTTCCGATATTTACTCTTCCCCATTACAAACCTCGATTTCAAGAAAGTTAACAAGCCGTCTACCTAAGCTTGCGAGCCCATTTTCCTCGGAACCACCCCTTACAAACAGCCAGAAATCCCCCCGATGGAACCAGTAAAAAATCTTACAGCCTAAGAAGATCAAGACTACATAAATCCCCGCAGACTCAACTTACAGAGCGCGAGATAATACCTACGCAAAACAGCACCAATACGATTGCAATCTTTAAAAACACTAACCTTGACTTGCGACAAAAGCAGGTTTTAGTCATCGCCAGGAGATCACATCCATGAAACATCTGACATTACTCAGTGCTCTGCTGTTATCAGGGTGCAGCGGTGAGCGCCTCCTAATACTTCCTGACCGTGAGCATGAAAAATTCAGCTGTGATATGGACCCCTACAAACAGGGGTGCGAACGGATGAAAGACTACCAAGAGCACTTCCGATTGATAAAAACACCCGTGAAGTGATGCTGCGCAAGTCACTTCAACCGTTCAAACGAAACGGAACTGCCAGCGACAGCCTCACGCTTTGCGCGGTTACTATCCTATGAAGTGTCTGTACAGATCGTGGCTATGCTGGGGCTGCTGCGCAGCCCATCGCGACACAAGGCCGCTCCTACAAGGGGCCGCGCACGCAAGTCGGGCAAAAACAAAAAACCCCGCCGAAGCGGGGTTTTTCTTGCAAGCCAGTGCTTAGATCGCACCACGCTGACGCAGCAGCTCCAGCACCTGTTTGACGCCCTCGTCCACACTGGTGGACTGGGTATCGATCACCAGGTCGGCATCCAGCGGCACATCGTACGGGAAGCTTTCGCCCGGGATGTTGTCGCCACCGGCAGCGTACAGGCCTTGCGGGTCGCGCTCGCGGCAGGCCAGCGGCGAGGCCTGGACGTAGACAGTCAGCAGGCGCTCCTTGCCGATCAGCGCCTTGGCCTGCTCACGGCCCTCGGCATCCGGAGCCACGAACGCGGCCAGGGTCAGCAGGCCGGCTTCGTTGAACTGGCGCGCCACATGGGCGGCGCGGCGCCAGTTCTCGGTGCGGCCGGCGCGGTCCTGTGGCAGGCCCTTGTTCAGGTCGTGACGCAGGTTCTGGCCGTCGAGTACGTAGACCGCACGGCCCATGTCGAACAGCTTGCGCTCCACGGCGTAGGCCAGGGTGCTCTTGCCAGCGCCGGACAGGCCGCTGAACAGCACGGTGGCAGGCTGCTGGCCGAAGCGCAGGGCGCGCTCTTCGGTAGCCACATGGCACAGCTTGCCATGATGACCGGTGCTGCCGTGCGGCAACACTGGCGGGGCGATGATCATGCCCGCGCCAACGGTGCCGTTGGTCAGGCGGTCGATGACGATGAACGCACCGGTGGTGCGGTTGCTGTCGTAACCGTCGAGGGCGATCGAGGCATCCAGGGACACCTTGACGCGGCCGATCTCGTTCAGTTGCAGCGCGCTGGCAGCGCCCTGCTCCAAGGTGTTCACATCGACCTTGTGGGTAATACTGGCAATCGAGCCCGGCACGTAGCTGGTAGCGCGCTTGATGTCGTACTTCTTGCCCGGGAGCATCGGCTCCTCGGCCATCCACACCAGCATGGCGTCGAACTGGTCGGTGACCGGCGGGACGTTGTCGGCATGCACCAGCAGGTCACCACGGGAGATGTCGATCTCGTCTTCCATGGTCAGGGTCACTGCCTGGCCAGGGCCTGCGTTTTCAAGTTCACCTTCATAGGTGACGATGGACTTGACGCGGCTGCTCTTGCCCGACGGCAGCACGACGATTTCGTCCCCCTTGTGCACCACGCCGCTGGCGATGGTGCCGGCAAAGCCACGGAAGTTCAGGTTCGGACGGTTGACGTACTGCACCGGGAAGCGCAGGTCAGTGAAGTTGCGGTCGGCCGACACCTCGACGGTTTCGAGAATTTCCATCAGCGTCGGGCCGGCGTACCACGGCGACTGCTCGCTATGGTTGACCACGTTGTCACCCTTGAGCGCCGACATCGGCACAAAGTGCAGGCTGCTCGGGGTCAGGTTGATGGCTTCGGCGAACTTCAGGTAGTCGGCCTTGATCGATTCGAACACGCCTTCATCGAAGCCCTTGAGGTCCATCTTGTTGACCGCGACCACGATATGCTTGATGCCCAGCAACGAAGCAATATAGCTGTGGCGGCGGGTCTGGGTCTGCACGCCGTAGCGGGCGTCGACCAGGATGATCGCCAGGTCGCAGGTGGACGCACCGGTAGCCATGTTGCGGGTGTACTGCTCGTGGCCCGGGGTGTCGGCAATGATGAACTTGCGCTTGGCGGTGGAGAAGTAGCGGTAGGCGACATCGATGGTGATGCCCTGCTCGCGCTCGGCCTGCAGGCCGTCGACCAGCAGCGCCAGGTCGACTTCTTCGCCGGTGGTACCGACTTTCTTCGAATCACGGGTGATGGCCTCGAGGTGGTCCTCGTAGATCATCTTCGAGTCGTGCAGCAGGCGCCCGATCAGGGTGCTCTTGCCGTCGTCGACGTTGCCGCAGGTCAGGAAGCGCAGCAGTTCCTTGCGCTCGTGCTGGGCCAGGTAGGCGAGGATGTCCTCGCTGATCAGATCAGATTGGTGCGACATGGAGTAACCCTGAAATTAGAAGTAGCCTTGGCGTTTCTTGTCTTCCATGGAACCGGCGCCATCGTGGTCGATGACACGGCCCTGACGTTCGGACGTACGGGTCAGGAGCATTTCCTGGATGATGTCCGTCAGGGTCTCGGCTTCCGACTCGACAGCACCCGTCAACGGGTAGCAGCCGAGGGTACGGAAACGCACCTTCTTCTTGACGATGCGCGCTTTCTCTTCATCGGTGAGATGTTCGAGGATGCGCTCGTCGTCGATCATGATCAGGGTGCCGTTCTTCTCGATCACTTCACGCTCGGCGGCGAAGTACAGCGGCACGATCGGGATGCCTTCGAGGTAGATGTACTGCCAGATGTCCAGCTCGGTCCAGTTCGACAGCGGGAAGACGCGGATCGACTCGCCCTTGTTGACCTTGCCGTTGTACACGTTCCACAGCTCGGGGCGCTGATTCTTCGGGTCCCAGCGGTGCTTGCTGTCACGGAACGAGTACACGCGCTCCTTGGCCCGCGACTTCTCTTCGTCGCGGCGCGCGCCACCGAAGGCGGCATCGAAACCATGCTTGTCCAGCGCCTGCTTCAGGCCTTGGGTCTTCATGATGTCGGTGTGCTTGGAGCTGCCATGGGTGAACGGGTTGATACCCTGCGCCACACCCTCGGGGTTGACGTGGGTGATCAGCTCCAGGCCCATTTCCTCGACCATCTTGTCGCGGAAGCTGTACATCTCCTGGAATTTCCATTGAGTGTCGACGTGCATCACCGGGAACGGCAGCTTGCCCGGGAAGAAGGCCTTGCGCGCCAGATGCAGCATCACGGCGGAATCCTTGCCGATCGAGTACAGCATCACCGGGTTGTCGAACTCGGCGGCCACCTCGCGGATGATGTGGATGCTTTCCGCCTCCAGCTGTTTCAAGTGCGTCAGTTTGTCGACCATGGCTACTCACGAAAAACGATCTTATGGACGGCCTGCGGGCCGTGTTCGAGCGAATCACTCTACCACAGCGGCTGCTTCTATTTAGGAGGCTGGCTAGATCGAAAAAGTCTAACGATATGACTGGGGGTTTGGGGTGGGACTGGGCCGCTCTACGGCCCTTCGCGGGCATGCCCGCTCCCACAGGTGCAGCGCAGCCCTGGTGGGAGCGGGCGTGCCCGCGAAGAAGGCGGCGCCGATGTCAGATCGGGTTCGGGCAATCGATGAACAGGTGCTCCACGGCAAACCGCCGCGCCAGGTAATCACCCAGCGCCTGCACCCCATAGCGCTCGGTAGCATGGTGACCGGCGGCAATGAAGCTGACACCATTCTCGCGGGCACTATGATAGGTCTGCTCCGACGCCTCGCCGGTCAGGTACAGGTCCACCCCGGCCGCGATCGCCGTGTCGATGTAGCCCTGCCCGCCCCCGGTGCACCAGCCGACCCGACTGATCATCTGCTCGCCTTCGACCAGCAACGGTTCACGCCCCAGCACCTCCCGCACCCGTCGGGCGAAGTCGCGCGCGGTCACGGGCTCGGCCAGCGAGCCGACCAGCCCGACCACCTTGGGGTTCTCCGGGTCCAGTGGCCCTTCGACGGTGATGTCCAACTGCCGCGCCAGTTGCACGTTGTTGCCCACGTCCGGGTGCACGTCCAGCGGCAGGTGGAACGCCAGCAGGCTGATGTCGTTGTTCAACAGGGTCTTCAGCCGGCGCTGGCGAATGCCGGTGACGCACGGGTTCTCACCCTTCCAGAAGTAACCATGGTGCACCAGCACCAGGTCGGCCTCGGCCTCGACTGCCGCAATCCAGCAATGCCTGGCTGGCGGTGACACCGCTGACGATGCGGCTGACCTGCGGCCGGCCCTCGACTTGCAGGCCGTTGGGGCAATAATCCTGGATCCTCGCGCTGCCCAGGTAACGCTCGGCTTCCTCGACCAGGGTGTTCAGAGCGACGGCCATGAAAATCTCCTCGAAATCTGCGCTTTTCTCGGGCACAACGCCCATGCAACGCCCGTATAATGCCGGCCATTATGAGCCGTCGCCGGCACTGGGGGAACCGGTGTATGATCGCGCGCGCTCATGCCCGACCGCGCGGCCACCACCCCGCTCTTTCCAGGATTCATTCATGTTCAAGGCTTTGCGTTACTTTGGCTGGCCGCTGCTTACCGGCCTACTGATCGCCATGCTGATCATCCAGCGCTTCCCGGAATGGGTCGGCCTGCCCAGCCAGGACGTCAACCTGCAGCAGGCACCGCAGACTTCGCGGATCATGCAGGGCCCGGTGTCCTACGCCGACGCCGTGACCCTGGCCGCCCCGGCGGTGGTCAACCTGTACACCACCAAGGTGGTGAACAAGAGCGCCCACCCGCTGTTCGAAGACCCGCAGTTCCGCCGGTTCTTCGGTGACAACCTGCCCAAGCAGCGCCGCTGGGAATCGAGCCTGGGCTCGGCGGTGATCATGAGCCCCGAGGGCTACCTGCTGACCAACAACCACGTCACCAGTGGCGCCGACCAGATCGTCGTGGCCCTGAAGGATGGCCGCGAAACCTTGGCCCGGGTGATTGGTAGCGACCCGGAAACCGACCTGGCGGTGCTGAAGATCGACCTGAAGAGCCTGCCGGCGATCACCATCGGCCGTTCCGACAACATTCACATCGGCGACGTGTCGCTGGCCATCGGCAACCCGTTCGGCGTCGGCCAGACCGTGACCATGGGCATCATCAGCGCCACTGGCCGCAACCAGCTGGGCCTGAACAACTACGAAGACTTCATCCAGACCGACGCAGCAATCAACCCGGGCAACTCCGGCGGTGCACTGGTGGATGCCAACGGCAACCTGATCGGCATCAACACCGCGATCTTCTCCAAATCCGGCGGTTCGCAGGGTATCGGTTTTGCCATCCCGGTAAAACTGGCGCTGGAGGTGATGAAGTCAATCGTCGAGCACGGCCAGGTCATCCGTGGCTGGCTGGGCATCGAGGTACAGCCGCTGAGCCAGGAACTGGCCGACTCGTTCGGCATGAAGGACCGCCCGGGCATCGTGGTGGCGGGTATTTTCCGCGAAGGGCCGGCGGCGAAGGCCGGGTTGCAGTTGGGTGACGTGATCCTGAGCATCAACGGTGAGCCGGCCGGTGACGGGCGCAAGTCGATGAATCAGGTCGCGCGGATCAAGCCCAACGAGAAGATCACCATCGAGGTGATGCGCAATGGGCAGCAGCTGAAGCTGATCGCCGAAGTGGGGCTGCGGCCGCCACCGGCGCCGGCAGTCGCCAAGGAAGAGAAGTAAAAAACGGGGCCGCTTTGCGGCCCTTCGCGGGCACGCCCGCTCCCACAGTGATAACACCGGCCTCAAGCCCTGTGCAGTACCTGTGGGAGCGGGCGTGCCCGCGAAGGGGCCCCTACAGCATCAATGCAGGATCTGGCTCAGGAACAACTTGGTCCGGTCACTGCGCGGCCGGTCGAAGAAGTCATCCGGTGCCGCCTGTTCGACGATCTCGCCCTTGTCCATGAAGATCACCCGGTTCGCCACGGTCCGGGCAAAGCCCATCTCGTGGGTCACGCAGAGCATGGTCATGCCATCCTCGGCCAGGCCCACCATGGTATCGAGCACTTCCTTGACCATTTCCGGGTCCAGCGCCGAGGTCGGTTCGTCGAACAGCATGATCTTCGGCTTCATGCACAACGCACGGGCAATCGCCACACGCTGCTGCTGGCCACCGGACAACTGCCCCGGGTACTTGTGCGCCTGCTCCAGAATACGCACCCGCTCCAGGTAGTGCATGGCGATTTCCTCGGCCTTGCGCCGTGGCATCTTGCGCACCCACATCGGCGCCAGGGTGCAGTTCTCCAGGATGCTCAGGTGCGGGAACAGGTTGAAGTGCTGGAACACCATGCCGACCTCGCGGCGGATCGCTTCGATCTGCTTGAGGTCGTTGGTCAGCTCCACACCATCGACCACGATGCGCCCCTGCTGGTGCTCTTCCAGGCGGTTGAGGCAACGGATGGTGGTGGACTTGCCCGAGCCGGACGGCCCGCACAGTACGATACGCTCGCCCTGGCGCACGTTCAGGTTGATGTCCTTGAGCACATGGAACTGGCCGTACCACTTGTTAACGCCCTGCATCTGGATGATGCCTTCGGGGCCGGCAGGCTGCTTGATCGCTTCACTCATTTCGAAACTCCTAACGCTTGTGGCCAGTGTCCAGCTTGCGCTCCAGATGCATGGAGTAGCGGGACATACCGAAACAGAAAATCCAGAACACCAGGGCGGCGAACACGTAGCCCTCGGTGGCCATGCCCAGCCAGGCAGGGTCGGCGGCGGCTTGCTTGACGCTGTTCAGCAGGTCGAACAGGCCGATGATGATCACCAGGCTGGTGTCTTTGAACAGGGCAATGAAGGTGTTGACGATGCCGGGGATCACCAGCTTGAGCGCCTGCGGCAGGATCACCAGGCCCATCGCCCGCCAGTAGCCCAGGCCCATGGCCGCAGCGGCTTCATACTGGCCCTTGGGGATGGCCTGCAGGCCGCCCCGCACCACCTCGGCAATGTACGCCGACTGGAACAGGATCACGCCGATCATCGCCCGCAGCAGCTTGTCGAAGCTCATGCCCTCGGGCAGGAACAACGGCAGCATCACCGACGACATGAACAGCACAGTGATCAACGGCACGCCGCGCCAGAACTCGATGAAGGTTACGCATACCACCTTCACTGCCGGCATCCGTGAACGCCGGCCAAGGGCCAGCAGGATGCCCAGTGGCAAGGCGCCGACGATACCCACGGTGGCAATCACCAAGGTCAGCATCAGCCCGCCCCACTGGCTGGTCGCTACGTTTTCCAGGCCCAGGACGCCCCCATGCAGCAGGGTGTAGGCCAGCACCGGGTACAGCACCAGGAAGCCCAGGCCGTAGAAGGCCTTGCGCGGGAAGCGCTTGATGAACAGTGGCGCGGCGCCGAGCACGGCAAGCCATACGGTCAGGTCCACGCGCCAGCGCAACTCGGCCGGGTAGTAGCCGTACATGAACTGGCCGAAGCGCTGCTGCACGAACACCCAGCAGGCGCCTTCCTTGGTGCAGTCGG
Organism: Pseudomonas putida; assembly: GCA_029953615.1. Taxonomy (NCBI): domain Bacteria; kingdom Pseudomonadati; phylum Pseudomonadota; class Gammaproteobacteria; order Pseudomonadales; family Pseudomonadaceae; genus Pseudomonas; species Pseudomonas putida. The sequence goes on from CP124529.1 coordinate 1,317,774, forward strand.
CGCGGGTGGTGCCGACCCAGTTGGCGTCAAGCAACGCCCACTGCAGCAACGGCGGCACGATCAGCCACACCAGGTAGATGGCGAACAGGGTCAGCAGCGTGTTGAGCCAGCTGGAGAACAGATTGGCACGCATCCATGCGAGCACGCCGACGGTTTTCACCGGTGGCGGCATATCGGGTTTGAAAACATGGGCATTCACGGGCGTATCCTCACCGCTCGATAAGCGCAATGCGCTTGTTGTACCAGTTCATCAGCAGCGAAATGCTGATGCTGATGGCGAGATAGACACTCATGGTGATGGCGATCACCTCGATGGCCTGGCCGGTCTGGTTGAGCACGGTACCGGCGAACAGCGAGACCATTTCCGGGTAGCCGATACCGGCCGCCAGCGATGAGTTCTTCGCCAGGTTCAGGTACTGGCTGGTCAGCGGCGGAATGATCACCCGCAGAGCCTGGGGGATGATCACTTTGCGCAGGGTCGGGCCCTCGCGCAGGCCCAGCGAGCGCGCGGCCTCGGTCTGGCCATGGCTGACCGAACGGATACCGGAGCGCACGATCTCGGCGATGAACGCTGCGGTATAGATGGTCAACGCCAGGGTCAGCGCCAGCAGCTCGGGGATCAGCACCCAGCCGCCGACGAAGTTGAATCCTTTCAATTGCGGCACTTCCCAGTGCACCGGGGTGCCGAACAGCAGTACGCAAACGCCGGGAATGGCGATGAACAACGCCAGCCCCACCCAGAACTTGTGGAACGGTACACCGGTCTCGTCGAAGCGCTTGTTGGCAAAGCGCACCATTACCACGATGGCCAGCAGTGCCATGACCAGGGCCACGACGAACGGCCAGAAGCCTTCGGCCATGGACGCGCCGGGCATGTTCAGGCCACGGTTGCTGATAAAGAAGGTGTCGTCGATATTGATGCTGCCGCGCGGTCCCGGCAGGGTCAGGAACACGGCGAAATACCAGAACAGGATCTGCAACAACGGCGGGATATTGCGGAAGGTTTCCACATACACGGTCGCCAGCTTGTTGATCATCCAGTTTGGCGACAGCCGCGCCACACCGATGATGAAGCCGAGGAGGGTCGCCAGCACCACGCCGATGAAGGTCACCAGCAGGGTGTTGAGCAGGCCGATGACGAACACCCGCGCATAGCTGTCGGATTCCACATAGGGGATCAGGTGCTGGGCGATGCCGAAGCCGGCACTGCGGTCGAGGAAGTCGAAGCCCGAGGTGATGCCCCGGTGTTGCAGGTTGGTTTGCGTGTTGTGGAACAAATACCAGCCCAGACCGACCACGAAGACTATCGTGAGAATCTGGAACAGCCACGCGCGCACACGTGGATCGCTCAGGGATAACCCCTTTTGTGCGCCAATTCGATTTTGCATGAAGTGCCCCGGACAGTAGGGTTCCGAACAGCCTGCGGCGGCGGGATGCCGCCGCAGGGTGCAGCCATCAGCGCACAGGTGGCGCGTACTGGATGCCGCCGTTGTTCCACAGGGCGTTCATGCCACGGTCGATCTTCAGGTCGGTGCTCTGGCCCAGGTTCTTCTCGAACACTTCGCCGTAGTTACCGACTTGCTTCACGATTTGCACTACCCAGTCCTTGGGCAGCTTGAGGTCCTTGCCGTACTCGCCATCCGCGCCCAGCAGGCGGGCGACGTCCGGGTTCTTGGTGCTTTTGGCTTCGGCCTCGACGTTCTTCGAGGTGATGCCCGCCTCTTCGGCGTTGAGCATGGCGAACAGGGTCCACTTGACGATGCTGAACCATTCTTCGTCGCCTTTACGCACCACCGGGCCGAGCGGTTCCTTGGAGATGGTTTCCGGCAGTACCACGTACTCGGTCGGCGCGGCCAGCTTGGAGCGCTGGGCGAACAACTGCGACTTGTCCGAGGTCAGCACGTCGCAACGGCCCGATTCCAGCGATTTGGCGCTTTCGTCGGAGGTGTCGAAGGTGATAGGGGTGTATTTAAGGCCATTGGCGCGGAAGTAGTCCGACACGTTCAGCTCGGTGGTGGTACCGGCCTGGATGCAGATGGTCGCGCCATCGAGCTCCTTGGCGCTGGATACCCCCAGCTTCTTGTTGGCCAGGAAGCCAACGCCGTCGTAATAGGTAACCCCGGCGAACACAAGGCCCATGCCGGCATCACGCGAGCTGGTCCAGGTGGTGTTGCGCGACAGCACGTCGACTTCGCCCGACTGCAGGGCGGTGAAGCGTTCCTTGGCGTTGAGCTGGCTGAACTTGACCTTGCTGGCGTCACCGAACACGGCGGCGGCCACAGCGCGGCACACGTCGGCGTCGATACCAACGATCTTGCCCTGCGCATCAGGTACCGAGAAGCCTGGAAGACCGTCGCTCACGCCACACTGGACGAAGCCCTTCTTCTTTACCGCATCGAGGGTGGCGCCGGCCTGGGCGTTGCTCACGGCGCCCAGCGCAGCGGCAGCGGTCAGGACTGCCAGGGTGGTTTTCAACATCTTCATTCACAACCTCCAAATCGCTCTTGTTGTATCGAGCCGGAATTGCACCGCACCCTTTTGAGGCGTGTCCGACCCGTATTGGCTTGTTATTGGGTCAAATGGCGCAATGGACTGTTCTGTGACAGCCTTCGCGTGCAAAGGGTGTTACCGTCACGGCCTGCCCTTTGCATCACAGGTTGAATTGCAAAGCGCGTACCAAAATTCCCGGCTGTAGCGTTTAAGCGCTCGTCAAGTAGGTAAAGTTGTATCGTTGCGACATTCTTTTTCAGACAATCATTTCCAGCGCCTTCTTTTCACGCACGCCATAACAAGACCCGCACACTTTCGGAGCAGTCATGACCAACCCACTGATTCTCGAACCGCAGAAAACCGCAGATGCCTGTGTGATCTGGTTGCACGGTCTGGGTGCCGACCGTTACGACTTCCTACCAGTGGCCGAATTCATGCAGGAGCGCCTGCTCAGCACCCGTTTCGTCATGCCCCAGGCCCCCACCCGCCCGGTAACCATCAACGGCGGCTACGCCATGCCCAGCTGGTACGACATCAAGGCAATGACCCCGGCCCGCGCCATCGACGAAACGCAGCTGGAAGAATCGGCCGAGCAGCTCATTGCCCTGATCAAGGCCGAGCAGGCCAAAGGCATCAGCCTGTCGCGGATCTTCCTGGCCGGTTTCTCCCAGGGCGGTGCGGTGGTGCTGCACACTGCCTATATAAAGTGGCAAGAAGCGCTGGGTGGCGTGATCGCCCTGTCCACCTACGCCCCTACCTTCAACGACCAGCATCAGCTGAGCGCCTGCCAGCAACGCACCCCGGCCCTGTGCCTGCACGGCGTGCATGATCCGGTGGTGATCCCCTCCATGGGCCGTACCGCCTTCGAGTACCTGAATACCTGGGGCGTCGCCGCCCGCTGGCACGAATACCCGATGGAACATGAAGTGGTGGTTGAAGAGTTGAACGACATCCACGACTGGCTGTGCAAGCAATTGCAATAAGCCAAGGCAGCCTGTAGTTGTGAGGCTATTCCACTACGCCGCGCCTGAATCTTGCATTACACTGCCCGGCGTACATTCCTTAACCAGTTGATGAGACGATCGTGCTCAAGGCACTCAAGAAAATATTCGGCAAGGGAGACGACGCGCCACAGGCCGTCACTCCTGCTGCCAGCGCGACGCCGCCTGCACCCGCGCCCGCCAGCGAGGCCCGGCCCGCAGCAAAGCCGGCCGCCCCGCGCACCAACCCCACTGCCGAGGCTGAACAGCCTGCCGCCGTTACCCCAGCCAGCGAAAAGCCGGCCAAGGGCAAACCCCGCCGTGAGCGCAAGCCCAAGCCGCAGGCCAGCCTGTGGAAACCGGAAGACTTCGTGGTCGAGCCGCAGGAAGGCAAGACCCGCTTCCACGATTTCAAACTGTCCAATGAGCTGATGCACGCCATCCACGACCTGGGTTTCCCGTACTGTACGCCGATCCAGGCACAGGTACTGGGTTACACCCTGCGAGGCCAGGACGCCATCGGCCGGGCCCAGACCGGTACCGGCAAGACGGCGGCGTTCCTGATCTCGATCATTTCCCAGCTGCAGCAGACGCCGCCGCCGAAGGAACGCTACATGGGCGAGCCACGCGCGCTGATCATCGCGCCCACCCGTGAGCTGGTAGTGCAGATCGCCAAGGATGCCGTTGCCCTGACCAGGTACACCGGCCTGAACGTGATGAGCTTCGTCGGCGGCATGGACTTCGACAAGCAGCTCAAGGCCCTGGAAGCGCGCCACTGCGACATCCTGGTGGCAACCCCGGGCCGCCTTCTGGACTTCAACCAGCGCGGTGAGGTGCACCTGGACATGGTCGAGGTGATGGTGCTGGACGAAGCCGACCGCATGCTCGACATGGGCTTCATCCCCCAGGTGCGCCAGATCATTCGCCAGACGCCGCCGAAAAGCGAGCGCCAGACCCTGCTGTTCTCCGCCACCTTCACCGACGACGTGATGAACCTGGCCAAGCAATGGACCACCAACCCGGCCATCGTCGAGATCGAGCCGGAAAACGTGGCCAGCGAAACGGTGGAGCAGCACGTGTATGCGGTGGCCGGCAGTGACAAGTACAAGCTGCTGTACAACCTGGTGACCCAGAACAAGTGGGAACGGGTAATGGTGTTTGCCAACCGCAAGGACGAGGTGCGGCGCATCGAGGAAAAACTGGTGCGCGACGGCATCAACGCCGCCCAGCTGTCGGGCGACGTGCCACAGCACAAGCGTATCCGCACCCTGGAGAGCTTCCGCGAAGGGCGCATTACCGTGCTGGTGGCTACCGACGTGGCCGGGCGTGGTATTCACATCGACGGCATCAGCCACGTGATCAACTTCACCCTGCCGGAAGACCCGGACGACTACGTGCACCGCATTGGCCGGACCGGCCGTGCGGGCACCAGCGGTGTATCGATCAGCTTTGCCGGTGAGGATGACTCGTACCAGCTGCCCGCGATCGAAGAGCTGCTGGGGCGCAAGATCAAGTGTGAAATGCCGCCGGACGAGCTGCTGAAGCCGGTGCCGCGCAAGCACCACTGATGATCCGAATGCTGGCACCGTCCCTGTAGGAGCGGCCTTGCGTCGCGAAAGGGCCGCATCGCGGCCCCAGCAATCTCTGCATTAATGCTGAAATCCTGGGGCCGCCATGCGGCCCTTTCGCGACACAAGGCCGCTCCTACAAGAAATCGGCGCAGCCTTGGCTACCAGCGCCCGGCAGCATCCTGGTCACTCTGCTTCCCTTCGACCCAGCGCGGCCCTTCCTGGGTATTTTCCTTCTTCCAGAATGGCGCCCGGGTTTTCAGGTAGTCCATGATGAAGTTGCAGGCATCGAACGCCGCCTGCCGATGGGCACTGGCCACACCGACGAACACGATCGGCTCGCCCGGCTCCAGCGCACCGATGCGGTGCAGCACCTCCACCTTCAGCAACGGCCAGCGCTGCTCGGCCTCGACCACGATCTTGGCCAGCGCCTTTTCGGTCATGCCCGGATAGTGCTCGAGGAACATCCCCGCCACTTCGCGACCATCGTTGAAGTCCCGCACATAACCGACAAAACCGACCACCGCCCCCACGCCGACATTGGCCGCATGCATGGCATTGGTCTCGGCCCCTGGGTCGAACGCGCCTTCCTGTACTCGCACAGCCATGTTCAGCCTCCGGTCACCGGCGGGAAGAACGCCACTTCATCGCCCTCTTCCAGCGGCTCATCGAGCTTGCACAGCTCTTCATTACGCGCGCACATCAGGTTCTGCTCGGCCAGCAGCTCGTACTGCCCGCCCTTGCCCAGCAGCGCCTGGCGCACATCGTCGATAACCTTGAACTCGCCCTCCACTCGCTCGGCATCCACGCCCAGCAGCTCGCGGTAACGGGCGAAGTACATCACCTTGATCTTCATCACGCCTGCACCTTGTAGTGGCCACTCTTGCCGCCGACCTTCTCCAGCAGGCGCACCTGCTCGATGACCATGCCTTTATCCACAGCCTTGCACATGTCATAGATCGTCAGCGCAGCCACGCTGGCGGCGGTCAGCGCCTCCATCTCCACGCCGGTCTGCCCGGCCAGCTTGCAGCGGGCGACGATGCGCACGGCGTCCTGCCCCTCGGCACTGAGTTCGACCTTGACGCTGGTCAGCATCAGCGGGTGGCACAGCGGGATCAGGTCACTGGTCTTCTTGGCCGCCTGGATACCGGCAATGCGCGCCACGGCGAACACGTCCCCCTTGGGGTGTTCACCGTCGACAATCATCTGCAAGGTCTGCGGCAACATGCGCACACGCGCCTCGGCCGTGGCCTCGCGCTCGGTCACGGCCTTTTCAGTGACGTCGACCATGTTGGCCCGCCCCTGGGAATCAAGATGTGTCAGCACTGCTCTGCTCCTGTGAAGGGAACACGCAGTGTAAACCTGTGAGTCAGGTTTGAGCAGAGGGATGCGTCAACTGGCCCGCGAAGAGGCCGGGCGGCGAACCGCCCGGCGGTGAGGGTTACAGATGCGATTCGGCGTACTCGGCCAGCACCGAGCGTGGCACGCCCTGCAGGGTGATGTGCACGCCATGGGGGAAGTCCTTGAAGCGCTCGGTCAGGTAGGTCAGGCCCGAGCTGGTCGCGGACAGGTAGGGGGTGTCGATCTGCGCCAGGTTGCCCAGGCAGACTACCTTGGACCCGGAGCCGGCACGGGTGATGATGGTTTTCATCTGGTGCGGCGTGAGGTTCTGGCACTCATCAATCAGGATCAGGCTCTGCTGGAAGCTACGGCCACGGATGTAGTTCAGCGACTTGAACTGCAGCGGCACGCGCTCGAGGATGTACTCGACGCTGCCATGGGTGCTTTCGTCATCCATGTGCAAGGCTTCGAGGTTGTCGGTGATGGCGCCCAGCCAGGGCTCCATTTTCTCGGCCTCGGTGCCCGGCAGGAAGCCGATCTCCTGGTCCAGCCCCTGCACACTGCGGGTGGCGATGATGCGCCGGTAGCGCTTGCTGACCATGGTCTGTTCAATGGCCGCGGCCAAGGCCAGGATGGTCTTGCCGGAACCGGCGGCGCCGGTCAGGTTGACCAGGTGGATATCCGGGTCGAGCAGGGCGAACAGCGCCAGGCTCTGGTGGATGTCCCGCGGCTTCAGGCCCCAGGCTTCCTGGTGCAGCAGCGGTTCCTGGTGCAGGTCGAGCAACAGCAGCTCGTCGTTGCGGATACCCTTGATCCAGCCGACGAAGCCCTGTTCATCGATGATGAACTCGTTGACATGCACCGCCGGCAGGTTGTCGATCAATTGCACGCGGTGCCACGTACGGCCACGCTCCTGGCGGGTATCGACCTTGCTCACCCGGTCCCAGAACGAGCCGGTGACCGAATGGTAGCCCTTGGACAGCAAGGACACGTCGTCGACCAGCTGGTCGGTGCTGTAGTCCTCGGCCGCGATGCCACAGGCACGTGCCTTGAGGCGCATGTTGATGTCTTTGGTGACCAGCACAACGTCCAGGTCGGTGCGTCGGCCCCGTACTTCGAGCAACTGGTTGATGATGATGTTGTCGTTGAGGTTTTCCGGCAGCAGCTTGTTCGGCTCGTTGCGCGGGGTCATCAGGATGGACAGGAAGCCCTTGGGCCCGCTCTTGCCACGCTGGATCGGTACGCCCTGCTCGACATCGCTGGGCGAGGCGTCACCCAGGGTCTGGTCGATCAGGCGAATGGCCTGGCGGCATTCGGCGGCGATGGTCTGTTTGCCGGTCTTGAGCTTGTCGAGTTCCTCCAGCACCGTCATCGGGATGGCGACATGGTGCTCCTCGAAGTTCAGTAACGCGTTGGGGTCGTGAATCAGGACGTTGGTATCGAGCACATACAGGATAGGCTTGCTGGAGGAAGGGTTGCGTCCTTGGTCATCCATACTCGGTCACCTTATGTCGAAGCCACACGGCGTGGTCTGTTACGCCGCAGAGTGACTGCCGCTGTCCCCGTATCCGCGTTGTTACGGGCGGGAAGCGAACCTGGCTAGGTGGGCCTGGATGACGCCACCTGTGCTGCAGGAATCGGCTGTCTGGTTTCTTCATACAGCAAAAATGATGACTAAAAAAAGTCTTTTTACGTGTAGGTGAAGTTTATTTTTCCAAATGACGAACAGGGGTTGGCGAGGGGGCGCGTGGGGGCTACAGTAAAAATTCAGGCTGGGATTGCTGGGGGGCGCTTCGCACCCCGATCGCGACACAAGGCCGCTCCTACAGGCATCGCGTAACCTTGTAGAGCGGCCTTGTGTCGCGATGGGCCGCAAAGCGGCCCCCTACCCCCTCAAGCCATACGCCTGGCAATCTTCCCAACCAATCCCGCTCTGCGCGGTATTGCGCAACAACCACTCCACCGCCGGCTGCGCCTTGGGTAGGCCGTCATGGAACTGGATCACCCCCTTGCGCCACAGCAGCATCAAGGTCAGCACCCGCTGGGCAGAGGCCTCGGCACTCAGTGCGCCATCATCCTGGGCATCGATGTCCCACAATGACACCCGCAGCTGCTGGCTGGCCATGAAAGCCTCGCCATCGGCACGGCGCTGCCCGTAAGGCGGCCGGAACAACGGCACGTACTGCTCCGGCAAGTCGGCCTGCACTCGTGCCCGGCTGCGCCGCAACGAATCCTGCCAGTCTGTCCACTGCGCATGGGAGCGGTACTCCCAACCCTGAATCCCCACGCATTGCCCACGATAGAGTTGGCGCAAGGCATCTGCCGCACCGGCGTCACGGCGTTGCTGCAGGCGATTGCCGAGCACGAAGAACGTGCCTTCAAGCTTTTGCCGGCGCAGATAATCAGCCAGCAGATCGGTACTGCCGCCCTGCGGCCCGGGCCCACCAACGAAGGTCAGCAGGAACATGCGGTCGTTCAGCTGATCCCCGTTGCGCTCGCGCGAGGACAGCCGCTCCACCTCGCTGCTGGTCTGTGGCAGCAACGCAGCCTTGCGCAGCTGCTCGTCCAGGTAGCGCACATGGAACTGGTGGCTCGGCTCGATCCAGCCTGTGTAGAACGTGCCGACATCAGTCGCGAACGTCGTCGCTTGCGTGCGCAACTCCGCCATCGATGTTACCGGGTAGCAGAACGACGCATCCTGCTCGCAACTGCGCTGAGCCTGTTGATAACCCTCCCACAACCGCTGCCACATGCGCGCCCGCACCAGGCGCACCTTCTGCAGGTTGATCTGTCGCAGCCCCAGGCGCGCCGCCAGCGTCGCGTCGTCCAGCAGTTCGCTTTCGTGCAGCACCTGGGCGAACGAGAGGATCTCGGCCCGCGAAGCCACGTCGAACAACGCCGGGCTGTCCAGCTGTTCGGGCCACAGGCTGCGGTCCAGGCTCACCTGGGGTGAAGGAGCGGCTTGCACGGCCAGGCTCAGCAGAGCGGCCAGCAAGGCAGAGGCAATACGCACGGTTGAAGGCTCCGCAACGGCGAAACGCGCACTATAGCCTCTGCATCGGTCATGGTCTGTGACTATCGTCGGCATAGTTTGGACTTGCCCCGTCCAGCCCGTAGAATCCCCGGCCAACGATGCCAGGAGCCGACCCGATGCTGACGGTGATTTCCCCCGCCAAGACCCTCGACTACGACACCCCGCCGGTGACCGAACGCTTCACCCTGCCCCAGTACCTGGACGACTCCCAGGAACTGATCCAGCAGCTGCGCGACCTGTCACCGGCGCAGATCAGCGAACTGATGCACCTGTCCGACAAGCTCGCCGGCCTGAATGCCGCGCGCTTCGGCAGCTGGACCCCGGACTTCACCCCGGCCAATGCCAAGCAGGCGCTGCTGGCGTTCAAGGGTGACGTGTACACCGGCCTCGACGCCGAGAGCCTGGGCGAGGACGACTTCAGCTATGCCCAGGATCACCTGCGCATGCTTTCGGGCCTGTACGGCCTGCTGCGCCCGCTCGACCTGATGCAGCCCTACCGCCTGGAAATGGGCACCAAGCTGGCCAACGCCCGCGGCAAGGACCTGTACGCCTTCTGGGGCACGCGCATCAGCGAGTGGCTGAACCAGGCCCTGGCCGAACAGGGTGATGATGTGCTGCTGAACCTGGCCAGCAACGAGTACTTCAGCGCGGTGAAACGCAGTGCGCTCAAGGCTCGGGTGATCAACGTCGACTTCAAGGACCTGAAGAACGGCCAGTACAAGATCATCAGCTTCTACGCCAAGAAAGCCCGCGGCATGATGAGCCGCTTCGTCATCCAGCAGCGCATCAGCGACCCGGAGCAGCTCAAGCAGTTCGATGTGCAGGGGTACTACTACAGTGCCGAGCAGTCGAAGCCGGACCAGCTGGTGTTTCTGCGCGATCATCCCACCGAGTAAGCCTGTAGCACCGCTTTCGCGGGCTCGCCCGCTCCCACAGGTATGCCACTGAATTCAAGGTCGGTGACCAACCTGTGGGAGCGGGCGTGCCCGCGAATGGGCAAAAACATTTCTCCCCGCCTTTGCCCCTCAACAGGGCACACTTCATATCGCCACTACGCCACAAATCCGACGCCAATAAAACGTCACACCACTACTTATCGCCAAACGCCATAAGACCGTTCGTAGCTTTTTTGACGAATTTTTCAAAAAATTTTTCAATACTGGCACAAAAATATCTCGCAACAGTTTCGCCCTTTATATATCGGGGCAAAACCCCCGCGTGCTATCAAATTGAAATTGTTCGCCACTGAAAAAATATTTAGAAATCTTTCATCCGCGCCGAACCCACCCCGGAACTTCTGCTACGACGAATCGCTCATAGTGCCGTAACGATTTTCCTGCCCTCGGGGTGTGAGAGATGACTTACAGATGACAACGGCAGGTATCCACTACCAGCCCAACAACTTCGACAGGTATGACGGCAACCCCCGAAGACCCTGTCCACGCAGGAGAGACGCGTCCCTTACAATTCGTCCTAGTGGTTGATTTCAAAGGATTTTTCCACTTGAAAAAACAAGCACAGCAACGCGCCAGGTAGCGCATTGCAATAAAGACGGCTGCATTCCAGGGCACGTTTTTTAATTAATGGCTTTTTACTGCCACATTTGAGTGCATAACTTTTTGCGCTCCGGATTTATTTTGCCTGCGCTCGGCGAAGTGTGCATTTCGCCATGGATCCGTGCGCCCGAAAACTGTTGTTAATCAACCCAGCCCGGCTCTCTCCGGAGGGTCGGCGTGATAAACACATGAGGTGATAGCGATGCGTATCAGCATCTTTGGTTTGGGTTATGTGGGTGCAGTCTGTGCAGGCTGCCTGACGGCGCGAGGCCATGAAGTGATCGGTGTGGACGTGTCCAGCACCAAGATCGACCTGATCAATCAGGGCAAGTCGCCCATCGTCGAACCTGGCCTGGAAGCACTGCTGCAACAGGGCATCGCCAACGGCCGCCTGCGCGGTACTACCGATTTCGCCGAAGCCATCCGTGCCAGCGACGTATCGATGATCTGCGTGGGTACCCCAAGCAAGAAGAACGGCGACCTGGGCCTTGAGTATATCGAGTCGGTATGCCGCGAAATCGGCTACGTGCTGCGTGACAGCGAGCGCCGCCACACCATCGTGGTACGCAGCACCGTGCTGCCGGGCACCGTGAAGAACGTGGTGATCCCGATCCTCGAAGACTGCTCGGGCAAGAAAGCCGGCGTCGACTTCGGCGTCGCGGTCAACCCGGAATTCCTGCGTGAAAGCACCGCGATCAAGGATTACGACCAGCCACCGATGACCGTCATCGGCGAACTGGACAGCGCCAGCGGCGACATCCTCCAGGCCCTGTACGAAGAGCTCGACGCGCCGATCATCCGCAAGCCGATCGAAGTGGCCGAGATGATCAAGTACACCTGCAACGTGTGGCACGCCACCAAGGTCACCTTCGCCAACGAGATCGGCAACATCGCCAAAGCCGTAGGCGTGGATGGCCGTGACGTGATGGACGTGGTCTGCCAGGACAAAGTGCTGAACCTGTCCCAGTACTACATGCGCCCTGGCTTCGCCTTCGGCGGCTCGTGCCTGCCCAAGGACGTGCGCGCCCTCACCTATCGTGCCGCCAGCCTGGATGTTCGCGCACCGCTGCTCGACTCGCTGATGCGCAGCAACGAATCGCAGGTGCAGAACGCCTTCGAGCTGATCGAAGCCCACGACAAGCGCAAGGTCGCCCTGCTCGGCCTGAGCTTCAAGGCCGGCACCGACGACCTGCGGGAAAGCCCGCTGGTGGAACTGGCCGAGCGCCTGATCGGCAAGGGCTACCAGCTGGACATCTACGACGAGAACGTCCAGTACGCCCGCGTCCACGGCGCCAACAAGGACTACATCGAGTCGAAGATCCCGCACGTGTCGTCGCTGCTCAACGCCGACTTCCAGAAGGTGATCGACAACGCCGACATCATCGTCCTGGGCAACCGTGACGAGCAGTTCCGTGCACTGGCACAGCAAGCACCGGCCGGCAAGCACGTGATCGACCTGGTCGGCTTCATGAGCAAACCGACCTGCGCCACCAGCCGTACCGAAGGCATTTGCTGGTAAGTGCCGGCAGGGCAGCGATGGCCTCCCCACCACCGCTGCCCACCTTTCCCCGAATTCTCGACGGATGCTGAACATGCAAAGGATCCAGACAGTGCTGTTGCAGTGCGCCGGTTGGCTGCTCTACATGAGTCTGCTCATGTTGATCGCCCTGGCCCTGCCAGCCGATATCTTCGACTCGCAGTCGAAGCACTTCATCTTCCTGGTCGGCGCAGTCGGCATCTGGCGCTATTCCATGGGCGCCACCCATTTCATCCGCGGCATGATCTTCCTCTACGGCGTGTACCCGTACCTGCGCCGCAAGGTGCAGAAGATGGGCAAGGACGCCGACCCGTCCCATGTGTACCTGATGGTGACCAGCTTCCGCATCGAAGCGCTGACCACCGCCCAGGTTTACAGCTCGGTGATCCGCGAGGCGATCAACTGTGGCTTCCCCACCACCGTGGTCTGCTCGCTGGTGGAAATGTCGGACGAACTGCTGGTGAAAAGCCTGTGGGCCAAATACAACCCGCCAGCCCACGTGAAACTGGACATCGTGCGCATCGCCGGTACCGGCAAGCGTGACGGCCTGGCCTACGGTTTCCGTGCCATCTCGCGCATGCTGCCGGACGAGAACGCTGTGGTCGCAGTGATCGACGGCGACACCGTGCTGGGCGATGGCGTGGTACGCAAGACCGTGCCGTGGTTCAAGCTGTTCCCCAACGTCGGCGGCCTGACCACCAACGAGTTCTGCGAAGTGCGTGGCGGCTACATCATGAGCGAGTGGCACAAGCTGCGCTTCGCCCAGCGCCACATCAACATGTGCTCGATGGCCCTGTCCAAGCGCGTGCTCACCATGACCGGGCGCATGTCGATGTTCCGCGCCAGCGTGGTGACCAACCCCGAGTTCATCGCCGACGTCGAAAGCGACTCGCTGATGCACTGGCGCCTGGGCCGCTTCAAGTTCCTCACCGGTGACGACAAGTCCAGCTGGTTCAGCCTGATGCGCCTGGGCTATGACACTTTCTACGTGCCGGACGCCGCCATCAACACGGTCGAGCACCCGCCGGAGAAGAGCTTCTTCAAGGCCAGCCGCAAGCTGATGTACCGCTGGTACGGCAACAACCTGCGGCAGAACTCCCGCGCGCTGGGCCTGGGCCTGCGCCGCCTGGGGCTGTTCACCAGCATCGTGCTGTTCGACCAGCGCGTGTCGATGTGGACCAGCCTGCTGGGCCTGACCGTGGCAGTGATCGCCAGCCTCAAGTTCGGCCTGGGCTTCCTGCTGGTGTACCTGCTGTGGATCGGCATCACCCGCCTGATCCTCACCATCATGCTGCTGTGCTCCGGCCACAACGTCGGCCCGGCCTACCCGCTGATTCTCTATTACAACCAGATCATCGGCGCGCTGATGAAGATCTACGTGTTCTTCCGCCTCGACAAGCAGTCCTGGACGCGTCAGCCCACTGCCCTCAAGCGAGACCTCGCCAGCTTTCAACAATGGTTCAACACCTGGTCCTCGCGGACCATGACCTTCTCGGCTGCCAGCATCTTCGTCGCTGTGCTGTTCATGGTCGTGTGAGCCCAACCCGGATCGGAACTAACAGGAACAAACCACATGAATACCGCCGTGAACGTCAACGTCGTGCATGAGTCCGAAGCCCAGCGCCAGCATGCCCGGGTACGTATCCCCGCCAAGCTGCGGTTCCTCGACGCTCAGCGCCAGGCCCACGATGTGAAGGTCGACGACCTCTCCGCCGGTGGCCTGAGCTTCCACACCAAGCAACAACTGACGGTTGGCGACGTGCTACGCGGAAGGCTGCAGTTCACGGTCGACAACCTCGGCCTGTCGATGGACATCGAGTTCCAGGTGCGCTCATACCACCCGGACAGTGGCCGCACCGGCGCGCAGTTCCAGAACCTCGAGCCACGCGACATCGCCACCTTGCGCCACATCATCACTTCGCACCTGTCGGGTGAACTGATCACCGCAGGCGATGTGCTCAGCACCCTGCAGCGTGACAACTTCACCAAGGCGCGCAAGCAAAAGGACAGCGGCGCCGGCCTGAGCGCCTTCGGCCGCCTCAAGGCAGTGACGGTCACCCTCGGCGTGTTCGTGGTCGGTGTCGCCGCCTTCGGCTTCATCGCCAAGTCGCTGTACGGCATGTACTTCGTCAGCCACGCCGAAGCCGGCGTGGTCGCAGTGCCCACTACCAACATCACCATGCCGCGCGACGGCACCGTGAATAGCCTGGTCGACAGCGGCGGGCTGATCGCCAAGGGCGCGCCACTGGCCAGCTTCACCACCAGCATGCTGGACATGCTCAAGGGCAACCTGGAAGACGCGCAACTGGAGCCGGCGAAGATCGAGGAACTGTTCGGCAAGCAGCTGTCCGGCACCCTCACCAGCCCCTGTGACTGCGTGGTTGCCCGCCAGCTGGTGGACAACGGCCAGTACGCCGCCAAGGGCCAGCCGATCTTCCAGCTGATCCCGCGCACCACCAACCCGATGATCGAGGCGCGCTTCACCTACCGCCAGTTCGACGAGGTCAAGCCAGGCACCCGGGTCAACTTCCAGGTAGCCGGCGAAGACGAAGTGCGCACCGGCCAGATCGTCAGCAGCGCCAGCCTCAACAGCGAAGACCTGGCCGCCGACATCCGTGTGCAGATCAAGCCCGACAGCGCCTTGCCCGCCGAACTCGCCGGCCGCCCGGCTTCGGTCAACAGCGACCGTGGCCCGTCGCTGAACTGGCTGATCGACAAAGCCATGGCCCGTGGGCTGTAAGAGGATCTGACAATGATCTCTGATACCAACACATACCCTGTGGGAGCGGGCGTGCCCGCGAAGAGGCCAGCAGGGGCAACATCATCGGCTATGCCAATTCGCGGGCACGCCCGCTCCCACAGGGTCCGAGTAAACCTTGGGCTGTGCAGCCTGGCCATGGCCATCGCCTTGGCGGGCTGTGCGGGCCTGCCCGACCAGCGCCTGGCCAACGAGGCCATGAAGCGCGGTGACACGGCACTGGCCGAGCGCAACTACAAGGCGCTGGCCGACCTGGGCTACAGCGAAGCGCAAGTGGGCCTGGCCGACATCAAGGTCGCCACCCGCGATCCGGCGAAAATCAAGGAAGCCGAAGCCACCTACCGCGCCGCGGCCGCTATTTCGCCGCGTGCCCAGGCGCGCCTTGGCCGCCTGCTGGTGGCCAAGCCCGACAGCACCCAGGCCGAGCGCGAAGAAGCCGAAACCCTGCTCAAGCAAGCCGCCGCACAGGGCGAAAGCAACACCCTGATCCCGCTGGCGATGCTCTACCTGAGCTACCCGCAGAGCTTCCCCAAGGTCAACGCGCAGCAGCAGATCGACCAGTGGCGCGCCGCCGGCAACCCGGAAGCGGGCCTGGCCCAGGTGCTGCTGTACCGCACCCAGGGCACCTACGACCAGCACCTGGGCGAAGTGGAGAACATCTGCAAGGCCGCGCTGAACACCACCGACATCTGCTACGTCGAACTGGCCACCGTGTACCAGAAGCGTGGCCAGGCCGACCAGCAGGCTGCCCTGCTCGGTCAGCTCAAGGCGGCCTACGCCCGTGGCGCAGTACCGGCCACCCGGGTCGACAGCGTTGCCCGAGTACTGGCTGACCGCAGCCTCGGCCAGACCGACGAGAAAACCGCCAAGGACCTGCTCGAACAGGTGGCCCCAGCCAACCCGGCGTCCTGGGTCAGCCTGGCGCAACTGGTGTACGACTTCCCCGAGCTGGGCGATACCGACCAGCTGATGGCCTACATCGACAAGGGCCGCGAAGCCGAACAGCCACGCGCCGAACTGTTGCTGGGCCGCCTGTACTACGAAGGCAAGACCCTGCCTGCGGATGCGGCCAAAGCCGAACAACACCTGCAGGCTGCCGCCGACGCCGGCGAAGTCAGCGCCCATTACTACCTGGGCCAGCTGTACCGCCGCGGCTACCTGGGCAACGTCGAGCCGCAGAAGGCCGTCGACCACCTGCTGGCCGCCGCCCGTGGCGGACAGAACAGCGCCGACTACGCCCTGGCCCAGCTGTTCAGCGAAGGCCATGGCATTCGCCCGCAACCGGGCAACGCCTGGGTATTCGCCCAGCTGGCCCAGGCCAACCCGTCGCCACAGTCCGCTGAACTGCTGCAGCAGCTCGACCAGCAACTTACACCTGACCAGCGCAGCCAGGCCCAGCAACTGCTGGCACAGGAAAAGCAGGCACGCGGCAGCATGAGCCAGGGCGCCAACAGCACCCTGGCCATCGAAGCCCTGCAAGACGACGAAAAAGAAGTAACCGGTGAGGACTCGCTATGACGCTCAATCCCTTCGTGAAAGCCGGCATCGGCCTGAGCTTCGCCCTGCTGTGGTCCTGCCCGACCCTGGCGGAAATGACCGCTGAAAAGAACTTCGGCCTGGATGTGAAAATCACCGGCCAGTCGGAAGACGACCGTGACCTCGGTACCCGCTCCGGCGGCGACGTCAGCGGCCTGGGCCTCGACCTGCGCCCTTGGGTATATGGCGAGCGCGGCAACTGGAGCGCCTATGCCATGGGCCAGGCCGTCACTGCTACCGACACCATCGAAACCGACACCCTGCGCCAGAACGACGACGGCACCACCACCGACACCGCCGCCGACGGCCGCGAGCAGGACAAGAGCTACCTGGCCATGCGCGAATTCTGGGTCGGCTACAGCGGCCTCACCGCCTACCCCGGCGAGCAGCTGCGTTTCGGTCGCCAGCGCCTGCGCAGCGACGATGGCATGTGGCGTGACACCAACATCGAGGCGCTGAACTGGACCTTCGACACCACCCTGCTCAAGGCCGACCTGGGCGTAGCCCAGCGCTTCAGCGAATACCGCACCGACCTCACCGAGCTGGCCCCGGAAGACAAGGACCGCACGCACATCTACGGCAACGTCGCCACGCAGTGGACTCCTGGCCACTGGGTCGGCGTACGCGCCCACCACACCCACGACGGCGGCAGCCTGAAGAACCCGGGCGAAACCGTCGATGCGCTGGACAAGACCCGCACCGGCGACCTCACCTGGCTGGGTCTGGAAGCCAACAGCGACGCCTACAACTGGCGCAACGACCACACCGTCAACTACTGGGGCAGCGTCACCTGGCTGACCGGTGACCGCGACACTCTCAGCAGCCAGGTCGTCGGTGACGAAACCGTGGCCACCGGCAAGCAGAGCGGTGACGTCAACGCCTGGGCCACCGACCTCGGCATCCGCCTGCGCCTCGACCCCCAATGGCAGGTCGGTGCGGCCTACGCCCGTGGCAGCGGCGGCGGTGGCGACGACGGTTCGAGCAACTACGAGCAGACCGGCCTGGAGAGCAACCGCTCCAACTACACCGGTACCCGTTCGCGCGTGCACCGCTTCGGTGAAGCCTTCCGTGGCGAGCTGGGCAACCTGCAGGCGGCCACCCTGTTCGCCTCCTGGCAGCTGCGCGACGACTACGACGCCAGCTTCATCTACCACAAGTTCTGGCGTGTCGATGGCAACCAGAACATCGGTTCCAGCGGCATCAACGCGGTGGTCAACGACAACGGTGTGAACCGCCCGCTGGTCGATGGCGAAAAAGACCTTGGCCAGGAAATGGACGTAGTCGTGACCAAGTACTTCAAGCAAGGCCTGCTGCCGGCTTCGATGAGCCAGGCCATCGACGAGCCATCTGCCCTGGTGCGCCTGCGCGCTGGTGTGTTCAAGCCGGGCGATGCTTACGGCAAGGAAGCGGACTCGTACATGCACCGTGCCTTCGTCGACGTGATCTGGCGCTTCTGAGGCCGGTAGAGGACTTACCGTTATGAACCTTCACCCGCACTTACGTCACAGCCTGTTGGCCAGCGCGTTGCTGCTGGCCAGTGGCCTGGTCGCTGCCGCAGAGCCCAAGGTGATCGCCAAGGAACTGCAGCAGGCCAAGACCTACACGGTCTCCAGCGCACCGGTCGAGCCCCTGCACATGGACCCGCCCAAGCTGCCTGACCTGACTGGCTACACCGCCGAGGCGGTGCAGAAGAAAATCGACCGCCGCCACAAGGGCAAGGTCAGCGTGCGCCGTATGTTCCAGGAGGACACCCTCAAGGAATTCGTCGGCGGCGACAACAAGGCGGCCGAGTGGGTCCAGCGCCAGCATGGCATTCCGCAGGCGATCTTCGTCGATGACGGCCATCTCGACCTGGTCGAGCTGAGCAAGAAGGTACCTAAACAGTACCTCAGCGAAGTCGAGCCTGGCGTGTACCTGGCGCGCCTGCCGATCGTGGTCGGGCAGAAGGGCATTCTCGAGATCGACGGCAAGGTCAAGCAGCTGCGCCTGTCCCAGGAAGGCGGTTCGTTCCTGGTCAACGACGGCAAGCTGTTCGTCACCGACACCCAGGTGACTGGCTGGCGCGAGAAGGACAACGGCCCGGCGACCTTCCGCTCGCCCAAGGAATTCCGCCCGTTCCTGCTGTCGTGGGGCGGTACCGAGACCTACATCGTCAATACCAAGATGGCCAGTTTCGGCTACGCCAAGTCCAAGTCGTATGGCGTGAGTATCTCGCAGTACACGCCGAACATGGCCAAGCGCATGGGCCGCCCGGAACCCACCGGCTGGATCATCGGCTCCGAGTTCAGCGACATGTGGTACGGCTTCTACTGCTACGAGACCCAGGACTTCGTGGTCAAGGACAGCACCTACCGCGACAACATCGTCTACGGCATCGACCCGCACGACCGCTCGCACCGGCTGATCATCGCCGGCAACAACGGTGTACGGCACCAAGAAGAAGCACGGCATCATCGTTTCGCGTGAGGTCAACGACAGCTGGATCATCAACAACAAGAGCTTCGACAACAAGCTCTCGGGCGTGGTGATCGACCGTAACAGCGTCAACAACCTGATTGCCTACAACGAGATCTACCGCAACCACACCGACGGCATCACCCTGTACGAAAGTGGCGACAACCTGATCTGGGGCAACAAGCTGATCAACAACCGCCGCCACGGCATCCGCGTGCGTAACAGCGTGAACATCCGCCTGTACGAAAACGTCGCCATGGCCAACGGCCTGGTCGGTGTGTACGGCCACATCAAAGACCTGTCCGACACCGACCGTGACATCGCCCTCGACCCGTTCGACACCAAGGTGTCGCTGATCCTGGTCGGTGGCGAACTGGCGGCCAACGGCTCCGGGCCCTTGTCCATCGACTCGCCGCTGTCGGTCGAGCTGTACAAGGTATCCATGCTCGCCCCGCGCAAGGCCAGCGGCATCAGCCTCAACGGCATCCTCGGCGAACGCCAGGACGAAATCCTCGACCTGCTGGTACGCCAGCAAAAGGCTGTGCTGATCGACCCGGTCGAACGCCAGACCGAAATGATCGATTAAGGAAGCCCAGACCATGATTCCACATCTGATGAAACTGCTGGGCCTGTCCGCCGCCCTCCTGGCGATCAGCCAGGGCGTGCGCGCCGAAGACGTCAAGGCCCCTACCTTCAGCGCCGAGCCTTGCTGCCAGCTGTGCCCTGAAGCGCATGACGCCAGCCGCTACACCACCCGTTACCAGCAGAACTTCACTACGCTGGTGCAGGCCAAGGGCGACTGGCTGTTCCGTACCCGCGAAGACCTGCGTACCGAGTTCAACACCACCCCCGCCGGCTACAAGCGCCTGCAGCAAGTACATGACGCGTTCAAGAAGCGCGGTGTGGAACTGGTGGTGGTGTACCAGCCAACCCGTGGCCTGGTGAACCGCAACATGCTCAACCCGGCGGAAAAAGCCGCCTTCGACTACCAGAAGGCCCTGGGCAATTACCAGGCAATGCTCAAGCGTTTCGCCAGCATGGGCTACAACGTCCCAGACCTTTCACCGCTGACCAACGAACAACTGGCCGCTGCCGACCAGGGCAAGGACTTCTACTTCCGTGGCGACCAGCACTGGACGCCGTATGGCGCCGAGCGCGCGGCGAAGATCGTGGCCGAGACCGTGCACAAGATGCCGGCCTTCGAAGGCATCCCGCGCAAGGAGTTCGAAACGAAGAAGTCCGGGCGCATGGGCAAGACCGGCACCTTGCATAACGTTGCCGGCCAGCTCTGTGGCACCAGCTACGCCGTGCAGTACATGGACCAGTTCGCCACCGAGCCGAAAGGCTCCGACGGTGGCGGTGACGACCTGTTCGGTGACGCCGGCAACGCGCAGATCACCTTGGTCGGTACCAGTCACAGCGGCAAGAACTACAACTTTGCGGGCTTCCTGCAACAGTACATTGGTGCCGATGTATTGAACGTGGCCTTCCCCGGCGGTGGCCTGGAAGGCTCGATGATCCAGTACCTGGGCAGCGAGGAATTCCAGAAGAACCCGCCGAAGATTCTGATCTGGGAATTCTCCCCGCTGTATCGCCTGGACCAGGAAACCATCTGGCGGCAGATCCTTGGCCTGCTCGACGACGGCTGCGATGACCGCCCGGCCCTGATGAGCGCCAGCGCCACCCTCAAGCCCGGCAAGAACGAGCTGATGGTCAACGGCAAGGGTGGCGTGCTCAAGGACCTGGTCAACCGCAACATACAAATGGATGTGAAATTCGAAGACCCGTCGGTGAAGGTGCTGCAGGCCACCCTCTGGTACCTCAACGGCCGCCACGAGGACATCAAGCTGGAAAAACCGGAAACCTCCGACACCGACGGCCGCTTCGTCTTCCAGATGCGCGAAGACGAGGACTGGGCCAGCCAGAGCCTGCTGGCGTTCGAGGTGCAGGGGCCGGAAAGCGGCACCCAGAAAGTCGAAGCCAAGCTCTGCAAACGCAACAACTTCGCCGTGCCCGCGCAGACCGCGCAGGCCGGCCAGTGAGGCGATCATGATCCCGTTCAAGCGAATTTCCCGCCCCGCCCTGCTTGCCCTGGCGCTGTGCGGCGGTGCTGCGCACGCCGCGCTGGTACCGCCCCAGGGTTACTACGAGGGGATCGAAAAGCTCAAGACCGGCGACGGCAACTTCCGCTGCGAAGCTGCCCCCAAGCCGTACACCGGCGCCCTTCAGTTCCGCAGCAAGTACGAAGGCTCGGACAAGGCGCGGGCCACGCTCAATGCCGACTCGGAAAAGGCTTTTCGCAAGTCGACCGAGGACATCACCACCCTTGAGAAAGGCGTGAGCAAGATGATCGGCCAGTACATGCGTGACGGCCGCCCGGCGCAGCTCGAGTGCACCCTGGCCTGGCTGGGCAGCTGGGCCCGCGCCGATGCGCTGATGTCCACCGACTACAACCACACCGGCAAGTCGATGCGCAAATGGGCGTTGGGCAGCATGAGTGGTTCGTGGCTGCGCCTGAAGTTCTCCAATTCGCAGCCGCTGGCCGCGCACCAGGCCGAGGCCGAGCTGATCGAAAAATGGTTCGCCCGCCTGGCCGAACAGACCGTGCGCGACTGGAGCGACCTGCCGCTGGAGAAGATCAACAACCACAGCTACTGGGCAGCCTGGGCGGTGATGGCCAGCGCCGTGGCCACCGACCGTCGCGACCTGTTCGACTGGGCCGTGAAGGAATACCGGGTTGGCGCCAACCAGGTCGACGAGCAGGGCTTCCTGCCCAACGAGCTGAAGCGCAAGCAACGCGCCCTGGCCTACCACAACTACGCCCTGCCGCCGTTGGCGATGATCGCCAGCTTCGCCCAGGTCAATGGCGTGGACGTGCGCGGCGAGAACAACAACGCCCTGCAGCGCCTGGCGCAGCGGGTGCTGAACGGGTCGAAGGACCCCAGCGCGTTCAAGGCCCGCAATGGCGAGAAACAGGACATGAAAGACCTGAAGATCGACAGCAAGTACTCGTGGATGGAGCCCTACTGCAGCCTGTATGCGTGCAGTGGCGACACCCTGCAACGCAAGCGCGGCATGCAGCCGTTCAACAGCTTCCGGCTGGGTGGCGACCTGACCCGGGTCTATGACCCTGGCGCAGAGAGCAAGAAGTAACACACCCCGATGTGGGGATGAAACCTGTGGGAGCTGGCTTGCCGGCGATGGGCTGCGTAGCAGCCCCTGTCAACCGCTGGGCAAGGCTTCGCCTTGCATCGCCGGCAAGCCAGCTCCCACAGAGGTACTAGGTTGCCTTCCGGTTTTTTACTGGGGGGTTTGGGGGGCGCTTTGCCCCGGATGCTGTGAACAAAAAGGAGAACCGGGATGGTCTTCTCGTCCAACGTGTTCCTGTTCCTGTTCTTGCCGATCTTCCTCGGCCTGTACTACTTGAGCGGGCAACGTTATCGCAACCTGCTGCTGCTGGTCGCCAGCTACATCTTCTACGCCTGGTGGCGAGTGGACTTCCTGGCCCTGTTCGCCGGGGTCACCCTGTGGAACTACTGGATCGGCCTGAAAGTCGGCGCCGCCGGAGTACGCACCAAGCCGGCGCAGCGCTGGCTGCTGCTCGGCGTTGGTGTCGACCTGGCGATCCTCGGCTATTTCAAGTACGCCAACTTCGGCGTCGATAGCCTGAACGCGATCATCACCTCGTTCGGCCTGGAGCCGTTCATCCTCACTCACGTGCTGCTGCCGATCGGTATCTCGTTCTACATCTTCGAGTCGATCAGCTACATCATCGACGTGTACCGCGGCGACACCCCGGCCACCCGCAACCTGATCGACTTCGCGGCGTTCGTGGCGATCTTCCCGCACCTGATCGCCGGCCCCGTGCTGCGTTTCAAGGACCTGGTCGACCAGTTCAACAACCGCACCCACACCCTGGACAAGTTCTCCGAAGGCTGCACCCGCTTCATGCAGGGCTTCATCAAGAAAGTGTTCATCGCCGATACCCTGGCGGTCGTGGCCGACCACTGCTTCGCCCTGCAGAACCCGACCACCGGCGACGCCTGGCTCGGCGCCCTGGCCTACACCGCACAGCTGTACTTCGACTTCAGCGGCTACAGCGACATGGCCATCGGCCTGGGCCTGATGATGGGCTTCCGCTTCATGGAGAACTTCAAGCAGCCGTACATCAGCCAGTCGATCACCGAGTTCTGGCGGCGCTGGCACATCAGCTTGTCGACCTGGCTGCGCGACTACCTGTACATCACCTTGGGCGGTAACCGCAAAGGCACCTTCAACACCTACCGCAACCTGTTCCTGACCATGCTGCTGGGTGGCCTGTGGCACGGTGCCAACTTCACCTACATCATCTGGGGCGCCTGGCACGGCATGTGGCTGGCCATTGAGCGCGCGCTGGGCATCGACACCAACCCGCAGCGTTTCAACCCGGTGAAGTGGGCGTTCACCTTCCTGCTGGTGGTGGTCGGCTGGGTGATCTTCCGTGCCGAGAACCTGGAAGTGGCCGGTCGCATGTACGGCGCCATGTTCAGCTTCGGCGACTGGCAGCTGTCGGAACTCAACCGTGCCCAGCTCACCGGCCTGCAGGTAGCCACCCTGGTAGTCGCCTACATCACCCTGGCGTTCTTCGGCCTGCGCGACTTCTACCGCAACGCCAGGCCAACGCCCAAGGCCACCCCGGTGCAGGTCAACAGCGACGGCTCGATCGGCCTGGACTGGACCCGGGTGATGACCCGAGCCCTGGTGCTGCTGCTGTTCGTGGCCTCGATCCTCAAGCTTTCGGCGCAGAGCTACTCGCCGTTCCTGTACTTCCAGTTCTGAGGTGGATGACATGACCCGGACATTGCGCATTACCTATTCGCTATCGTTTCTCGGCCTGCTGGTGGGCATGGGCGTGTGGTCCACCGGTGGCCTGCAAAGCTTCCAGCGTACCGAGCAGATGACCCTGCTCAACGGCAAGCTGGCCAAGGCCGCCGAGACCCACTATGACGAGCAGTTCCCGATCAAGCGCCTGGGTACCAACCTGTGGGCGGCGATGGACTTCAAGCTGTTCAACGAAGGCCGCCCCGGCGTAGTGCTGGGCCGCGACCAGTGGCTGTTCAGTGACGAAGAGTTCAAGCCCACCGCAGGTGCCGAGCAGCTGATGCAGGAAAACCTGGCGCTTATCCGTGGCGTGCGTGACACCCTGCAGCAGCACGGCAGCCAGCTTGTATTAGCGATCGTGCCTGCCAAGGCGCGGGTGTACGCCGAGTACCTGGGCAAGGAACTGCCGACCAGCCTGCATGACGACCTGTACAACCAGTTCCATGCCCAGGCACGCCAGGCCAATGTGTTCGCCCCGGACCTGATGGCACCCATGGAGCAGGCCAAGGCCCGCGGCCAGGTGTTCCTGCGCACCGACACCCACTGGACGCCGATGGGCGCCGAAGTGGCCGCCCAGGCCCTGGCCGAAGCGGTCGGCCGCCAGAGCCTGCTCAATGGTGAGCCACAAACGTTCATCACCGAAGCCGGCAGCACCGCGCCGTACAAAGGCGACCTGACCAACTTCCTGCCACTGGACCCGCTGTTCAGCAACCTGCTGCCGGCCCCGGACAACCTGCAGCAGCGCACCACTCGCCCGGTCGAGGCCGAGGGTGAAGCCGGTGACGCACTGTTCGCCGACACGCAGATCCCGGTGGCACTGGTAGGCACCAGCTACAGCGCCAACCCGCACTGGAACTTCCTCGGCGCGTTGCAGCAGGCCCTGCGCAGCGACGTGGCCAACTACGCCGAAGACGGCCATGGCCCGCTACTGCCGATGCTCAAGTACCTGCAAAGCGATGCCTTCAAGAACGCCGCACCCCAGGTGGTGGTGTGGGAATTCCCCGAACGTTATCTGCCAATGAAGAACGACCTCAGCAGCTTCGATCCGCAGTGGATCGCCCAGCTGAAGAACACCCGTAAATCCGAAGAAAACCTGGCTTTGTCGTCCACCCGGACTAACCACTAATCAGAGGAACCTGCACATGACTACCAAGACTTCCATTGCCAAAGCCCTCACCCTCGCTGCCGGCCTGTCCCTGGCCTCCATGCAGGCCTTCGCCGGCGCCGATGCCGCACTGTATGGCCCGAGCGCACCGAAAGGCTCG
The DNA here is from genome assembly GCA_029953615.1 of Pseudomonas putida. Classification (NCBI taxonomy): domain Bacteria; kingdom Pseudomonadati; phylum Pseudomonadota; class Gammaproteobacteria; order Pseudomonadales; family Pseudomonadaceae; genus Pseudomonas; species Pseudomonas putida. The sequence continues at coordinate 1,343,153 of CP124529.1, forward strand.
AGCTTCGTGCGCCTGTACAACGCTTCCAGCGCACCGGCGGCAGCTTCGGTCGGCAACACCCAGATCAAGCAGGTTGGCGCACAGGGCAGCAGTGACTTCAGCTTCCTGCCAGGGGGTGACTACACCGCCCAGGTCGGCGGCAAGAGCGTGCCGGTCAAGCTGGCTGCGGACAAGTACTACACCCTGGTCAACAGCACCAGCGGCAACCCGCAACTGATCGAAGAGCCACCGTTCAAGAACAAGCAGAAAGCCCTGGTTCGCGTGCAGAACCTGAGCGACCAGCAACTGACCCTGAAGACCGCCGACGGCAAGACCGAAGTGGTCAAGCCGGTGGCCGCCAACGGCCGTGGCGAACGCGAAATCAACCCGGTCAAGGTCAACCTGGCGCTGTACCAAGGAGACAAGAAAGTGGGCGACGTCAAACCCGTCGCCCTGGAGCGCGGCGAAGCCGCAGTGCTGTACGTAACGGGTTCCGGCAACGCCTTGTCGCCGGTGTGGGTAACTCGCCCCGTGGCTAGCAACTGATTGCCCCTGCCTCTCAACGACTATTGGAGAAACATGATGATCCCGGTAATTCTTTCTGGTGGTAGCGGTTCGCGTCTGTGGCCTCTGTCGCGCAAGCAGTTCCCCAAACAGTTCCTGGCCCTGACCGGTGAACACACCCTGTTCCAGCAAACCCTCGAGCGCCTGGTGTTCGAAGGCATGGACACGCCGATCGTGGTCTGCAACAAGGACCACAAATTCATCGTGCAGGAGCAACTGGCCGCGCTGAAGCTGGAAACCCAAGGCATCCTGATGGAACCGTTCGGCCGCAATACCGCGCCGGCCGTGGCCATGGCTGCCATGAAGCTGGTCAACGAAGGTCGCGACGAGTTGATGCTGGTGCTGCCTGCCGACCACGTGATCGATGACCAGAAGGCACTGCAACGGGCCCTGGCCTTGGCCACCGTGGCCGCCGAGCGTGGCGAGATGGTGCTGTTCGGTGTGCCGGCGACCAAGCCGGAAACCGGTTACGGCTACATCCGTTCCAGCCAGGACGCCCTGCTGCCTGAGGGCGTGGCGCGGGTGGCGCAGTTCGTCGAGAAACCCGACGAAAAACGCGCCGCCGAGTTCGTCCAGGCTGGCGGTTACTTCTGGAACAGCGGCATGTTCCTGTTCCGTGCCAGCCGCTTCCTGGAAGAATTGAAGAAGCACGACGGCGACATCTACGACACCTGTGTGCTGGCCCTGGAGCGCAGCCAGGAAGACGGTGATGTGCTGAGCATCGACGAAGCCACCTTCGCCTGCTGCCCGGACAACTCCATCGACTACGCGGTGATGGAAAAGACCCAGCGCGCCTGCGTGGTGCCGATGTCGGCCGGCTGGAGCGACGTGGGCTGCTGGTCGTCGTTGTGGGAAGTGCACGAGAAGGACGACAACGGCAACGTCACCAAGGGCGATGTGGTGGTGCAGGACAGCCACAACTGCATGATCCACGGCAACGGCAAGCTGGTGTCGGTGATCGGCCTGGAGAACATCGTGGTGGTCGAGACCAAGGACGCCATGATGATTGCCCACAAGGACAAGGTCCAGGGCGTCAAGCAGATGGTCAAGACCCTTGACGAGCAGGGCCGCAGCGAAACCCAGAACCACCTGGAAGTGTATCGCCCGTGGGGCTCGTACGACTCGGTGGACATGGGCGGCCGCTTCCAGGTCAAGCACATTACCGTCAAGCCGGGTGCCAGCCTGTCGCTACAGATGCACCACCACCGCGCCGAGCACTGGATCGTGGTGTCCGGCACTGCCGAGGTGACTTGTGACGAGAACGTGTTCCTGCTGACCGAGAACCAGTCGACCTACATCCCGATCGCCTCGGTGCACCGCCTGCGCAACCCGGGCAAGATTCCGCTGGAGATCATCGAAGTGCAGTCCGGCAGCTACCTGGGCGAGGATGACATCGAGCGCTTCGAGGATGTTTACGGCCGTACCTCCACGCCGATCGAGCGTGGTGTTTCGGTGAAGACCATCGCGCAGTAATGCAACCCTGGGGCCGCTTTGCGGCCCCGCTTTTTGAGCCACTCCCCATTTCGGGCTACGATGGTCAGACCCCGCACAATCAAGGTCTGCAAGCCCCATGATCATCGGTGCCTTCCTCATCCTCACCTGGCTGGTACTGCTGTTGCGCTACCCGGCCAAGGCCCTGCCGATTTCGCTGGCTGCCGTTTGTGGCCTGGGCCTGGTGGCCCTGTTCGTGGTCTGGCAGGACACCCGCGAAACCTCGCAACTGGCCCGTCTGGACCTGCGTCTGACCTACGCCCCTGAACACTGCCCCGCCGACCGTGCCCTGCAGGTACGCATGAAGAACGGCAACGACGTGCCGCTCACCGAATTGCGCTGGCGGGTGGCGGCGTATGCGCCGGGCGATACCGTGAACCTGGCCGAGAATACCTACAACGCCCCGCGCTACCGTGGGCCGGGTGAACTGCAGCCAGGGGCCGAGTGGAAAGACTGCCTGCCACTGCCGCCACTGCGCTCCGGGTACCGGCCACAGACCCTGGAGTTTCGTGCAGAGCACCTGCAAGGTACGTTTGCCAACTAATGTATCGTCTGTACTGGCCTCTTCGCGGGCTCGCCCGCTCCCACAGGTACTCCACAGCTCTTGAGTACTGTGCAGTACCTGTGGGAGCGGGCGAGCCCGCGAAGAGGCCGGCACAGGCAACACCAACTTCCCCCGACAACAGGCCCCAACCATGCCCACCGTCCTGATCACCGGTTGTTCCAGCGGCATCGGCCGCGCCCTGGCCGATGCCTTCCGCGATGCCGGCCATCACGTTTGGGCAACCGCCCGCAAACCTGAGGACGTCGAGCAACTGAACGCCGCCGGTTACACCGCCCGGCAACTGGACGTGAACGACAGTGAGGCCCTGGCCCGCCTTGCCGAGGAGCTGCCAAGCCTCGACATCCTGATCAACAACGCCGGCTACGGCGCCATGGGCCCGTTGCTCGATGGAGGAGTGGATGCCCTGCGCCAGCAGTTCGAAACCAACGTCTTCGCTGTGGTTGGCGTTACCCGCGCATTGTTCCCGCACCTACGCCGGTCACGAGGCCTGGTGGTGAACATCGGCAGCGTATCAGGCGTGCTGGTCACCCCGTTCGCCGGCGCCTACTGCGCCTCGAAAGCAGCCGTGCATGCCCTGAGCGATGCCTTGCGCCTGGAACTGGCGCCGTTCGGTGTGCAAGTCATGGAAGTGCAGCCCGGAGCGATTGCCTCGCAGTTCGCCAGCAATGCACAGCGCCAGGCCGAGCAGGTGCTGGCTGCGGATTCGGCATGGTGGCCGTTGCGCGAGCAGGTACAGGCCCGTGCGCGGGCCTCGCAGGACAAGCCTACTTCGGCCGCGGTGTTTGCCCAGGGCGTGCTGGCGGCGGTCGGGAAGTCGCCGGTGCCGGCGGTGGTGCGATTGGGCAATGGCAGCACGGCGTTGCCGTTGATGGCCCGGCTGCTGCCGCGGCGGGTGCTGGATTGGGCGTTGCGCAAGCGGTTTGGCCTGCTGCGCCCGCTCTGATTGATTGGTTGCCTGTGCTGGCCTCTTCGCGGGCTCGCCCGCTCCCACAGGTACTCCACAGCTCTTGAGTACTGTGCAGTACCTGTGGGAGCGGGCAAGCCCGCGAAGAGGCCGGTACAGGAAAAACAGATCAGGCAATGGAACGCAGCACCCCGCCGTCAACCCGCAATGCAGCCCCGGTAGTGGCACTGGCCTGCATCGATGCCAGGTACACCACCATGTTCGCCACCTCCTCCACCGTCGCCAGCCGCTTGATCAGCGAGGTCGGCCGGTGCTCGGCAAGGAAGTTGGCTTCCAGCTCTTCAGTCGACACCCCCTGCTCCTCGGCCAGCTTGGCAAAGAAGTCGCCCACACCTTCCGAACGCGTAGGCCCCGGCAACACCGAATTCACCGTCACCCCAGTGCCGGCCAGGGTCTCGGCCAGCCCGCGTGACACCGCAAGCAACGCAGTCTTAGTCATGCCGTAATGAATCATCTCGGTCGGGATCTGCAGCGCCGACTCACTGGACAGGAACACCACCCGCCCCCATTTGCGTTCGGCCATGCCTTGGGCATAGTGGCGCGACAGGCGAACGGCACTGAGCACATTGACGTCGAAGAAACGCTGCCAGTCCTCATCCCCGATCTCGAAGAACGGCTTGGGCTCGAAGATACCCAGGTTGTTGACCAGGATGTCGGTATGCGGCACCTGGTCGAACAGCGTCTGTGCCCCTGCCTGGGTGCCCAGGTCGGCAGCGATGCCAATGATGCGCGCCTGTGGCAGACGCTCGCGCACAACTTTGAGGGCTTCGTCGACCCGGGCCTGGGTACGCCCATTGAGGACCACTTCGGCCCCCGCCTCGGCCAGGCCGATGGCGATGGCCAGGCCGATGCCGGCGGTGGAGCCGCTGACGATGGCGCGCTTGCCGTTCAGGGAAATGTGCATCTGTGCCTCCTCGTCTGTCTGGGAAATCGCAGGGGGCTGCTTTGCAGCCCATCGCGACACAAGGCCGCTCCTACAGGCGGGCGCAATCCCCTGTAGGAGCGGCCTTGTGTCGCGATGGGTCGCAAAGCGGCCCCCAAAATCACACTTTCTTCACAGGCTGCTCATCAAACGCCTGCCAGCCGCCACCCAGGGCCTTGTACAGCCCCACCAGTGCCTGCGACACCGCCGCCGAACTGTCAATCCACTGCTCCTCGCTGGCCAGCAATGCACCCTGCACCGTCAGCACATTGAGAAAGTCCACCGCCCCTTCCACATACTGACGCTGGGCAGTTTCCAGGGCGATGCGGTTCTGCCGCACTGCCTCGGCCAAGTGATCGCGGCGCAACTGGCTGGCGTTGTACAGGCGTAGCACATCATCGATTTCATGCCAGGCACCCAGCACCACCTTGCGGTAGTTGAGCGCCGCTTCCTGCTGCTGCGCCTCGCGCAGTTCCAGGGTGCCCGTGAGCCGGCCACCCTCGAAGATCGGTAGCGACAGCTGTGGCCCGAAGGCGAAACGGCGCGCATCCCACGCGCCGAAATCGGACAGCTGCATGGCCTGGAACCCGACACTGCCCGACAGCCGGATACTCGGGTAGAAGTCGGCCTTGGCCACGCCAATGCTGGCGGTGGCGGCATGCAGGCGGGCTTCGGCCTGGCGAATGTCCGGGCGGCGCTCGGCCAGTTCGGACGGCAATCCAATGGCGAAGGTCTGCTGCGGCGCAGGCAGTTCGCCGCCCAGCAGCAACTCGGCCTGCAGGCTGCGCGGCGGTTCGGCGGCGAGCAGGCTGAGGGCATTGATCAGGTCATCGCGCCGTGCTTCCAGGCTTGGCAGGCGCGACTCGATCGAGGCGACCTGGGCACTGGCCTGGGCCACGTCCAGGCGCGTGGCGACACCTTCGGCCTGGCGGTTTTCGGACAACTTCAGGCTGTGCCGGGCGACCTCGAGGTTGTCGCGGGTCACATCGATGGTGTGCTGCACGGCGCGTAGCTGGATGTAGTTACCAGCGGTTTCCGCAAGCAATGCCAGCAGCACGCCACGGCGGTCGTTCTCGGCCACTTCGACCGTGGCATCGGCAGCCTCGACCTGGCGCCGCACGCGGCCCCACAGGTCCAGCTCCCAACCCGCCACCAAGTCACCCTGCCAGAGATTGAAGGCTTCCTTGCCTGCCTTGCCGGACGGGTCGCTCAGGCCTTCACCACTGTTGCGCGCGCGGCTGTAGCCGGCATTCACACCCACCGACGGTACTTCGTCCGCAGCCACGGTGCTGCGCAGGGCGCGGCTTTGCAACAGGCGGGCGCTGGCCATCTGCAGGTCGAGGTTGCGCTCGGCAACGCGCTGGATCAAGGCACTCAGGCGGGCATCATGGAAGCTCTCCCACCAGCGCAGTTCCAGCGGTTCGGCCTGCGGCTGGCTGGCCGCCGCCTCGCCTTGCAGCGGAGCCCACTGTTGCGGTGCCTGGCTGTCAGGGCGCAGGAAGTCCGGGCCCAAGGTGCAGCCGGCCATCAGCGCAGCCAGCAGCAACGGGCTCAAGCGTAATGCCGGTTTCATCGTGCACTTACCTCTTTGCCGTCCAGCTTGTCGCCGCGGGTATCGATGGTCGCCTCCACCGACATGCCGACGCGCAGGCGGGCAAGCAGCGGCTGGCCGTCATCGAAAACGATCTTCACCGGGATGCGCTGCACCACCTTGGTGAAGTTGCCGGTAGCGTTGTCCGGCTTGACCGCGGCGAAGGTCACGCCGGTGGCAGGGGCGATGCTTTGCACATGGCCTTGCAGCTTCTCGCCGGCAAAGGTGTCGACACTGATGCTCACGGCCTGGCCAGGCTGTACGTGGGTCAGCTGGGTTTCCTGGAAGTTGCCGACCACATAGGCCTGCTGCAACGGCACCACCGACAGCAGGCGGGCGCCCGGGTTGACGTAGGCACCGACACGCAAGGCGCGCTCGCCGACCATGCCGTCCACCGGCGCGGTGATGCGGGTATAGGACAGATCGAGCCGGGCCTTTTCCAGCCCCGCCTCGGCCCGCTTCAGCTGCCCGTCGGCACTGGCCACCTGGGCGGCAAGGATATCCACCTGCTTGCGTGCCGCGACCAGTGCCGCCTGGGCATTGGCCAGGCGCGCGCGGGCCTGGTCGACCCCGCTGCGCGCCTGCTGGGCATTCTGCACAGTGCCGGCACCCTGCTCGGCCAGGCGGCTGTAGCGGTTGACCTCATGGTCGGCGAACGCAGCTTCGGCCTGGGCCGCTTTCACTGCTGCCTCAGCCTGGGCAATCAGCGAGGCCTGGCGCTCGAGGGTGGCGCGAGCATCGGCGCTTTGCGCCTGGGCCACCAACAACTGTGCCTGTGCGGCATCCAGCGCGGCCTGGTAGTCACGGGCATCGATGGTCGCCAGCAACTGGCCGGCCTTGACCTGCTGGTTGTCTTCCACCAGCACCTCCTTGATGAAGCCGGCGACCTTGGGCGCGACCACGGTGTAGTCGGCAATCACATAGGCGTCATTGGTGCTTTGGCGGTGGTCGCTGCCGAACATCCAGGGGCCGACGATGCCGGCCAGCACGGCCACGGCAAGCACCGAGCCGATGAACAGGGTTTTGCGGTTGTTGGTCATTTCAGTGGTTCTCGAATTCATCCAGGGTTCAGGCCACCGCGCGCGGCGGATAGACCCGGGTAGGCACGAAAGGAATCAGGCAGATCAGGGCCACGGCAATGCAGGCCATGACCAGGTACAGGTCAGCCGAGGTCAGCACCAGCGCCTGGTCGTGGATGCGCCTGGCCAGGCCGGCTGCGTTATCGTCGACCAACGGGGCGTTGCCCAGGCTGTCCACCAGGTGGTTGGAATGAAAGTGCCGACGCAGGGTGCCAAGGGCGTCCAGCAGGCCACCGGCGATTACCGCGGCCAGGCCCTTGACGGTGTTGAACCAGCTGGAGGCAAACGGACCTTCCTGCGGGGTCATGCCGTTGGTGGACAGCATCAGCAGCGGCAGCACTGCCATTGGCTGGCCGAACACCTGCAGCAGGTAGAACGGGTAGAAGTCGCCACGGATCCACTCGCTGGTCAGCAGGCTGCTGCCCACACAGGACACCGCCAGCATCGCCAGGCCGATGCCCAGCACCCAACGGCAGTCCACCGCGCGGATGTTGCACAGCGTCGCCGTCAGCGGCAGGGCAATCAGCTGCGGCATGGCTACCAGCATCATCAGCGGGCTGGTCTGCGCCGGGCGGTAGCCCTGGATCTGCGCCAGGTAGGCCGACGGAATGCTGCCCACGCCCGAGAGCACGATCAGCACACCAGCCAGGGTCACCAGGGCGAAACTCAGGTTGCGCCGCGACAGCATGCGCAACTGGAAGAATGGCAGCGGCTCGGACCATTCGTTGTACATGAACAGCACCAGCAACAGCAGGCCGCCACCGAGCAGCCAACAGATCAGCGGCGAATCGAACCAACCCCAGCGGTCACCCAGCGACAGGCCCAGCACGATGCAGCTGATGGCGGGCAAGCCGAGCAGCACACCGCGCCAGTCGAACTGCTTGAAGCGCTCCAGGCGCAGCGGGTCCTGCGGCAAGCCCCAGCCGACGCAGAACATGGCCAGCGCCGAGGGCAGGATGATCTGCCAGAACGCCCACTGCCAGCCGACGTATTCGGTCCACAGCCCTGCCAGCGGCGTGCCGAGGTTGGGGCCGAAGGTGGCGGTGAGGGCATAGCAGGCCAGGCCATAGACCTTGATGCCCGGTGGCAGGAAGCGCAGGGCCACGCTCATCAGCATCGGCGGCAAGGCGCCAGAGGCGAAGCCCTGAAGCACACGCAGCAGCATCAGGCTGTGCAGGTTGGGGGCGAACGGTTGCAGCAGGCCGAGCACGGCGAAAAGGCCGATAGCGCTCATGGTGAAGCGCCGCAGCGAGAACGTGGTGGCCAGCCATGGCGCGAAGGCCATGGCCGAGACCGAGGCGGCGCTGTAAACCGCCAGCAGCCAGGCGCCTTCGTCGGCACCGATGCCCATGGCGCCGCGGATATCGGCCAGGGAGATCTTGGTCACCGACTCGTTTAGGCCCGCGCACAATACGGCCAGCAACACACCGAACAACCCGACCACTACCTGCAGGCCGAACGCAGTCTGCGCAGGCGCGGCCGGCGCGGGGGCGGCGGCAATCGCGGCAGACGGGGCGGACAGGGAATTCATGGGCAGACATCTCCAGCAACAAATTTGCGACTGGAGCAAGTCTAAGAAGGTCGAATGCTGACGAAAACTGACTTCTTGGCAGGTTTATGTTGCGTTGGACGCAATCCACCTTTTGCAGGTCTGGCCCTATCGCCGGCAAGCCAGCTCCCACAGGGTACTGCGTAGCCTTCGAGACAGGCACCGATCCTGTGGGAGCTGGCTTGCCGGCGATAAGGCCCTCAAAGGCAATCAAGGGTCGACACTGCAGCAAGCCTTCAGGGTCTGCCGCAACCATCGATGCGCCGGGTCATTGTGAAACCTCGGGTGCCACGCCTGCAGCACGGTCACCCGCTCCAGCGGCACCGGGATCTCGAACGAACGCAGCGGCAGCCCGAGCTTGTGTACGCTGTTGAGGATATTCGCCGGCATCGGCAGGATCAGGTCGGAATCCGGCAACGAGAACAGCGCCGAGTGAAAGCTCGGGGTAATCAGCGCCACCCGCCGCTGCACCTTGAAGTTGGCCAGCTCAACATCGATCGGCCCATTGGCCCGACCACGGCGGGACACGCTGATCTGTGAATAGCTGGCAAAGCTGGTCGGCGTGATCGGCTGGTCAAAGATCGGGTGGTCACGCCGAGCCAGGCCGACATAGTAGGTCTGGAACAGGCTCTGCACCTTGATTTCCGGGCCCAGGTCCACGGTCGAGCTGATGATCAGGTCGGTACGCCCGTCGCGCAGTACGCTGTCGTCGTCACCGCCAGGGCTTTCCGGCACGAAGCGCAGCACCGTGCGCGGCGCCTGTTCATGCATGCGCCGCAGCAATTGGGCGCCGTAGAGGGCGATGAACAGGTCATTGGTGCGAATGTTGAAGGCTCGGTCGAGCTTGCCCAGGTCGACCTCGTCGGCACTGCGGAACACCTCTCCAGCCTGTTCCACCAATGCTGCCACCTGTTCGCGCAGGGCCAGCGCCCGAGGCGTCGGCACCAGGCCACGGCCGGCGCGCACCAGGATCGGATCACCCAGTGCCTCGCGGATACGCCCCAAGGTCCGGCTCATCGCCGCCGGGCTCAGGTTCATGCGCTGCGCCGCGCCAACCACGCTGCCCTCGTCGAGCAGGGCATCGAGGGCGACGAGCAGGTTCATGTCCGGGAGTTGCATGGCCGTTTTCCGTTACAGCTGTGGGGAATCGCGATGGTAGCAGGTTGCTGGATTGCACCAGACGCAATGCGCTCGTGCGTGGTGGGGCATTTATTCAGGCAGTGAATTGGGCCAAGAATGATGTATGGCAGGTTCGGCCCTTTCTCGGGCAAGCCCGCTCCCACAGGTACACCACAGCACTCGAAACCTGTGCAGTCCCTGTGGGAGCGGGCTTGCCCGCGAAAGGGCCAGAACATACAACCACTCAGCCAGCCTGCAATAAGGATCCCCAATGCCCAGCCCCGTCCTGATCGCTATCGACGCCTCCCCCGCCTCCACCGCCCTGCTCACCCTCGCCCGCCAATTCTGTCGCCCCGGCGAGCACGAACTGCACGTGCTGCTGGCCATCGACTCTACCTTCGCCGTCCACGACCAACCCGCGCCCTATACCACGGAAGAACTGGAAGAATACCCCGCCGCCTGCGAAGAGCAGCACCAGGCCGACCAGGCCGTGGCCGAGGCTGTACGCACGTTGCAACAAGCCGGCTTCGCCAGCCAGGGCTGCATGGTCGCCGGGCAACCGGTCGAGGCGATCGTGGCCAAGGCGCAGGAGCTGAACTGCGAACTGATCATCATGGGCCACCGCCACCTGTCGCGGCTGGGGCGGATGCTGGACCCGTCGATCAGCGCGAAGGTGATCGACCGGGTGAAGGTACCGGTGTTGGTGGGGCCTGCTTGTTAGCAGTCATGGGCGGTGCCGCAAACCCAGTTTGACCATGCTTCGGGAAAACCATCATAACGGGTAAGCCAGGGCTTCAACTCCGGGCTTACCCAACCAATAACTTCCAGGCACAGCAGATGCCGTTGACGAATATCGGGGTCCAACCAGAGCAAGGCATCGTGGTGAGCTGCTCGATTGCGTAGATCCCGAATCAGGTTCAATACCTTTTACGCAGTAGCGGCAGCGGTTTTACGAGGGTTGATGGCGTATCGAGCAAGGCGAGGCTTGGAAAAAGCCTGCTCAAGAAATTGGCTCCAGTCCTGGTTTGTCAAACTCGTCCTTCCTGTATTAGCATTCGCGATGCAGCCCTATGCCGCCCTCTCCCAGAAGACCTGATGGTCATGCTGGTGATGACGCTAGGTACGTATCAATGGCCCCGTCTACCGGGGCCATTTCTTTTCCGGCTCGCTAGCAATGCAAACTGCGTGCGACGAGAAAACGGCATTGTGCAACGCGGGCTACAGGTGTCTCATAACATCCGCTTCTTACCCTCGTGTAGTCCTTTTCCTAAACCCGTAAATTGGTCCAACCCTATCCCTCGCTCGGCTTCACCACCACCGTACAGGTAGTCCCCGCCGCCAGCAAAAACCCTTCCGGCACTTCATCGATATGAATGCGCACCGGCACCCGCTGCGCCAGGCGCACCCAGTTGAAGGTGGGGTTTACGTCAGCAATCAGCTCGCGGCTCTGTGGGTTGTCGCGGTCGTAGATGCCGCGGGCGATGCTCTCCACATGGCCTTTGATGCGCTCGCCACTCATCATCTGCAGCTCGGCCGGGTCACCCACCTTCACATGCGGCAGCTTGGTCTCCTCGAAGAACCCGTATACCCAGAACGAGTTTTCGTCGACCACCGCCATTACCGCCTCACCGGTACGCGCATAGTCCCCCTTGTGGATGTTCAGGTTGGTCACGTAGCCGTCCACCGTGGCCACGATCTGGGTACGCTTGAGGTTCAGCTCGGCGGCAGCCAGTTCGGCAAGGGCCTGCTGGTAATCGGCCTGGGCCGAGTTGGCGATGTTGCTGGCGTCGTCGCGGTTTTCCTTGGAAATCACCAGGTTGTCCATGTCGGCACGGCGCTTGGCATTGACCTTGCGCATTTCCCAGGTGGCCTTGCGCGATGCAACCTGCGCCTTGGCCTGATCAACCGCCAGTTGGTAGTGCTCGGGGTCGATCTGGATCAGCAAGTCGCCCTTTTTCACGCGCTGGTTGTCCTTGACCGGCACATCCACCACATAGCCAGGCACGTCGGCAGCGACGTTGATGATGTCGGCACGCACACGGCCGTCGCGGGTCCATGGCGTGGTCATGTAATGCAGCCACAACTGGCGACCGATCACCACGGCAGCGGCCAGCACCAACAGGGTGGCGATCAGGCTGAAGAACTTTTTCATCGAAGGATTCTCACCAGTAGAGCGACAGCGCCAGGGCGCCGAACAGGCAGACGAACAGGCTCAGACGCAACAGCGCCGGGTGCCAGAAGAAGCGATAGCCATCATGGCTGGCAATGAACCGGTCCAGCCCCCAGGCCAGGCCCAGGGCGAACAGGAACATCAAGGTCATGGTGGGCATGTACACGCCATGGAAAGCGATTTCTCGGGGCATGGTTTCACGGAGCATCGTGCAGTCCTTTCGCCGGCGCCAACGGCGACTGTGGGTCGAGCAGGGAAGAACGGATGAAGTGCAGGTAGCTTTGTGCGCGGCGCAGCACCGACGTGTCGAAGTGCCGGGCAAAGGGCTCGTCGGTGGCCTGCACGCGGGCGATGGCATGGTCCACGGCCACCAACGCGCGTTCGTGGTTGCTGGCGCTGGGTTGCAGGAACAGCCGGGCCAGGGCACGGCCCATCACGCGGATCGCCTGGCGCCAGGGCTGCGATTCGGCGTAGGCCGGGTGCACCGGCGCACGGGCCTGCTCCTTGCGCAGCTCGATGATGGCGTGGCCGATTTCCAGCACGGTGAACATCCAGCCCATCAACTGGCTCTGCACCTGCGGCTTGCCGGCTGCCAGGCCATAGGCCTGGTGCAGCAGGTCGCGGGTGCGGCTTTCGAAGGCCGTGCCGATGCCGCGCAGGCGGCCGCTGATGGCGAACAGCACCTGCTCGCGCAGTTCCTGCTCCAGGCGGCTCCACAGCCAGCGGCTGTTGGGCGGCAGGATGATCGCCCCGGCAGCGGCGCAAACGAACATGCCGATGACCATGCCGATGTAGTCGTTGATGAAGGTGTACGGGTCATACACGGTGAGGTTGTTCGGCACCGAACCGATGGCAAAGAACACCAGCAGGCCGATACCGTAGCCGGCATAGGCCGGCCGTGACGAAAGGAACGCGCCCAGCACGAACACTGGCGCCAGGACCATGCACAGCAGCGGGAATCCGTCGATCCAGGGGAACACGAAGAAGGTTTCGAAGAAGCCGACGAAGGCACCGATCGCTGTACCGCAGGCCATCTGGAACGACATGCGCTTGGGGTTCGGCGAGGCCGCCGAGAGGCCCACGGTGACGGTAGCGATCAAGGTCATCATGGCGCCGCTGGGCCAGTCGCTGAGCAGCCAGTAGCTGCCCAGCAGCAACAGCACCACCGAGGCACGCACACCGGCAGCAAGCGATACCAGCCAGCTGGTCTGCGCCACGTAGGGCTCATCCCACTGCTCGCGTTCGTGCCGGTGTGCGGCCAGCGAGGCGTGGGTCTCGGCGTAGCTGTACATTTCGTCAACGAAGCGGTAGAGCAGCTCGAAGGCGGTGTGGAAGTCGAGCAGGTCGGATTCGCTCGGCCCGGTCGCCAGGTACTCGGCGCGCAGGCCGCGCACCTGGGCCTGCAGGCCTTCCTTGTAGGCGGCCAGCTCCAGGGTCAGGCGCAGTGCATCGGCGTCGGTCAGTGCCCGGCCCACGTAGGGTTGCAGCAGTTCCACCAGGGTGTTCAGGCCCGGCTCGATGGCGCCGACGATCTGCAGCGGGCCGCGGGCGCGCAGGCGCTCCAGCAAACGGTGCAGGGCATTGAACCGCGTGGTGATGGCCATGAACTCGCTGTTCATGCGCACCAGGCGGCCAGAGCGCCGGCGCATGTGCGGGTCTTCGAAGGCGGTGACGTTGCGCAGGCTTTCCAGGCCCACTGCTTCAGCGACGAAGCGCACGTTGCTGCTCTCGAAACGGTCGCGCTGGCTGTCGCCACGCAGGGCCTCGACTACCACCCCGGCGAACACGCCAAAGCGCTGGTACAGGGCGTTGCGCATGGCGGCACTGGCCGACTGCGGCAGGATCGCGGCGCTGACGAAGGTCGACACCAGAATGCCCAAGGCGATTTCCAGCACCCGCCATACCGCCGCCATGAATGCCTGGTCGGGGTGCTGCAGCACCGGCAGGCCGATCATCGCTGCGGTGTAGCCGGCCAGCACGAAGCCATAGGCGCGGAAGGTGCGGTAGCGCATGGCACCGGCCGAGCACAGGCCGACCCACAGGGCCAGGCTGGGCAGGAACAGCTCGGTGTTCTGCGGGAAGATGGCGATCAGCGCCACCATCATCGCCGAGCCGGCCAGGGTGCCGAGCACGCGGTAGAAGCTCTTGGCGAACACATGCCCGCTTTGCGGCTGCATGACGATGAACACGGTGATCATCGCCGTGCGCGGTTGCGGCAGTTCCAGACGCATGGCCAGCCACAGGGTGATGAACGCAGCGGCCAGCACCTTGAAGATGTACACCCAGGTCACCCCGTCGGTGCGCGCCCAGGCAAAGAAGCCGCGGCGCCATTCCAGGCTCTGCAGCCAGCGCACGGGCAAACTGGAAGTGCTCATTCGGCGTTATCCGGCTTCTTGTCGAAAACGGCCAGCGTGGCCGGGGTTTTCGGTGCGGCCTGGCGCTCCTCTGTCGGCACGTCCTGACCCGCCTGCAAGCCGCCGCCCAGGGCGGTGACCAGCTCGGCATGGGCGATCAGGCGGGCGGCCTGCACCTGCTGCTGCACCTGCTGCTGGCGGAACAGCAAGGTCTGCGCGTTGAGCACGTTGAGGTAGTCGGTAAGGCCACGCTGAAAAGCGACCATGGCGATGTCGTAGGTTTTCTGCGCGGCCGCGACCGACTCAGCGGCGAAGTGCGACTGCTCCTTCATCGACTCACGGCGGATCAGCTGGTCGGAGATGTTCTTCAGCGCACCGACCACAGTCTGGTTGTAGCGCGCCACGGCCACGTCATAGCCCGCCGAGGCCACGCCCAGCTGCGAGCGCAGGCGGCCACCGTCGAAGATCGGCAGGCTGATGGCCGGGCCGACGTTGTAGTTGAACTTGCGCCCGGTGAGGAACTCCAGCGGGCCGCCGCCGGTTGCCATGAAACCAAGGCTGCCGACCAGGTCGACGTTGGGGAAGAAGCCGGCATGGGCGACATCGATGCCCCGCGCCTGGGCAGCTACCTGCCAACGGCTGGCAACCACGTCGGGACGCTGGCCGACCAGTTCGGCCGGCAGGTTCGACGGCAGTTTCAGTGGCGCGGCCAGGGCCAGGCTCGGGCGCTGCAACTGCGCGCCCTCCCCCGGGCCCTTGCCGGCCAGGGCGGCCAGCTGGTTGCGGGCCAGGGCAATTTCTTCGTCGAGGCTGTCGAGCTGGCGGTGGGTTTCCGGCAGCGGCGCTTCGGCCTGGCTGACTTCGAAGTGGGTGCCGATACCGGCATCCAGACGGCGTTTGGCCAGGGCCAGGATCTGCTCCTGCTGTTCCAGCTCGGCCTTGACGATATCGCGCTGGGCGAAGTGCAGGCTCAGCTGGATGTAGGCGCGCACCACGTTGTTCTGCAACTCCAGCTGCGCCTGGCGGGCTTCGGCCACGCTCATGTGCGCCTGGTCCACAGCCTGCTCACTGGCGTTGCGGTCACGGCCCCACAGGTCGAGGGCGTAGCTGAAACCGATGGCGGCGTTGTTGTCCCAGGTGTTGGCACCGGACAGCGCGCCGGGGCCGTAGAACTGGTCTTCAGGCCAGTTGTGGCGTTTGAGCGAGGCCTGGCCGTTGGCCTGGAGCTTTTCCGCCGACTCGACCACGCCGGCCATGGCCTTGGCTTCGCGTACCCGCGCCGCAGCCATGGCCAGGCTCGGGCTGCCGGCCACGGCCAGGGCAACCCAGCGGTCCAGCTGTGGGTCGCCATAGGCGTGCCACCACTGCTGGTCGGGCCAGTGGGCGTCGGTCGCGGCTTCGCGTATGGCCGCGTCGGTGGTCAGGGTATTGGCTTGCAGCGTCTTGCTTTGCGGGGCAATGCCCCAGGTTCCGATACAGCCGCTCAGGGCGAGGGCAAGGGCACAGGCACTGAACGCATTGAGCGTTCTGATGATGCGACGCGGCACAGCTGCGATTTCCCGAGGAAGAGGTGAAGAGGCTGGGCAATTCTAGGGGGCGGCAGCACTGGCGATAAGCGTGGATTCCTGCGAATCTTTGTTACCAAAACAGCGATAATCCGCCTTTGGTCGAAGGCAACTTTTCATCTCTTTTGCGTTACTTCGTGACACAATTTTGTCCTCTACATCGAGAGTGACCCATGGACACCCTGCAAAACATGCGTGCTTTCAGTTGCGTAGCCCAACTCGGCAGCTTTACCGCTGCCGCCGGGCAACTGGATACAACCACCGCGAACGTGTCGCGGGCGGTCTCCAACCTGGAAGCCCATCTGCAAACAAGGCTGCTCAACCGTACCACCCGCCGCATTGCGCTGACCGAAGCCGGCAAGCGCTACCTGATGCGTTGCGAACAGATTCTTACCTATGTCGAAGAAGCCGAGGCCGAGGCCAGCGACGCCCATGCCCGCCCGGCCGGGATGTTGAAGGTGCATTCGATGACCGGGGTTGGCCAGCATTTCGTGGTCGATGCCATCGCCCGCTACCGCGAATCGCACCCGGACGTGACCTTCGACCTGACCATGGCCAACCGCGTACCCGACCTGCTCGACGAGGGCTATGATGTGTCCATCGTGCTGGCCACCGAACTGCCCGACTCGGGGTTCGTGTCGCAGCGCCTGGGCATTACCTACAGCATCGTCTGCGCTTCGCCTGCCTATATCGCCCGGCATGGCGTGGCGCACAAGCCAGCCGACCTGCTCAAGCACGCCTGCCTGCGCATGGTCAGCCCGGTGATCCCGTTGGAGAAATGGCTGTTCGACGGGCCGGAAGGCCAGGAAATGGTCAACATCACCAGCTCGCCGTTCATGGTCAATACTGCCGACGCGATGAAGACCGCGATCCGCAGCGGCATGGGCGTAGGCGTGCTGCCAATCTATTCGGCCATCGAGGGCCTGCGCGATGGCAGCCTGGTGCGGGTACTGCCCGAGTACCGCCTGCAGGAACTGAACCTGTACGCCATCTACCCGTCGCGGCAGTACCTGGATGCCAAGATCAAGACCTGGGTCGAGTACCTTCGCAACTCGCTGCCGGAGATTCTGGCAGCCCATGAGGCGGACCTGAAAACCCATCAGGTGATGATCGCCAACTAAAAAGCTGCTGCATTGCGGGGTCGGACAATGGTAGGTTGCTAACCATTGTCAGGCCATTCGCGGGCACGCCCGCTCCCACAGGTAATGCGCAGGCCTTCAATCTGTGCGGTACCTGTGGGAGCGGGCGTGCCCGCGAAGAAGCCCCCACCGTCCCACGCCTTGCAGAGAAGTTGCCCGATGAAAAAGACCGTCCTGGCCTTCAGCCGTATCACCCCGGCCATGGCCGAACGCCTGCAGCAAGACTTCAACGTGATCGTGCCGAACCCAAAACTCGGCGACCTCAATGCCCAGTTCAACGAAGCCCTGCCCGAAGCCCATGGCCTGATCGGCGTTGGCCGCAAGCTCGGCCGGGCGCAGCTTGAAGGCGCGGCCAGGCTTGAGGTGGTGTCCAGCGTGTCGGTCGGCTACGACAACTATGACCTGGACTACTTCAACGAACGCGGCATCGCCCTGACCAACACCCCCGACGTACTGACCGAAAGCACCGCCGACCTGGGCTTTTCGCTGATCATGGGCTGCGCCCGCCGCACCGCCGAACTGGATGCCTGGACCAAGGCCGGCAACTGGCAGGCCACCGTAGGCCCGGCCCACTTCGGCAGCGATGTGCACGGCAAAACCTTGGGCATCGTCGGCATGGGCAACATCGGTGCCGCCATTGCCCGTCGCGGCCGGTTCGGTTTCAACATGCAGGTCATCTATGCCGGCAACAGCCGCAAGACGGCGCTGGAGCAAGAGCTGGGCGCGCAATTCCGCAGCCTGGAGCAACTGCTGGCTGAGGCCGATTTCGTCTGCATCGTGGTGCCGTTGTCCGATGCCACCCGCAAGCTGATCGGTGCGCGCGAGTTGCAACTGATGAAGCCGAGCGCATTCCTGATCAACATCGCCCGCGGGCCGGTGGTGGACGAGGCTGCCCTGATCGAAGCACTGCAGAACGGCACCATTCGCGGTGCGGGCCTGGATGTGTACGAGAAAGAGCCGCTGAGCGATTCGCCGCTGTTCAAGCTGCCCAATGCACTGACCTTGCCGCACGTTGGCTCGGCCACTGCCGAAACCCGCGAGGCCATGGCCAACCGGGCGATTGACAACCTGCGTGCAGCGCTACTGGGTGAGCGGCCGCGGGACCTGGTGAACCCTCAAGTGTGGAAGGGCTGATAGCCCCCTGCTGCCTGCCCTGGCCCTTTCCCGGGCTCGCCCGCTCCCACAGGTACACCACCGCCCTGAAGGCCTGTGCAGTACTTGTGGGAGCGGGCGAGCCCGCGAAAGGGCCGGCACAGGCAACCCATCACCTATTTGGCCACCACAACACCCTCAGCCACCCTGGCCTTGGGCTTGCGAAACACCAGCACATTCCCCGCCATCACCGCCACCAGCCCCAACAAGGCCGGTGCCGTCCACTGGTACCCCTCGGCCACCGCCGACACATTCAGCGCCACCAAGGGGAACAGCACCGTGCAATACGCTGCCCGCTCCGGCCCCATGCGCCCGACCAGGGTCAGGTAGGCGGTAAAGGCGATCACCGAGCCCGGCACCACCAGGTACAGCAACGAGCCGATATACCTTACATTCCATTCCATGCTGAACGGCACGCCGCTTACCACGCAGAACACCGCCAGCATCACCGCTCCGTAAACCATGCCCCAGGCATTGGTGGTCATGGGTTTGAGCCCGGCCTTCTGCTGCATGCTCGACAGCATGTTGCCGGCCGAGAAGCACAGCGTGCCGAGCAGGGCCAGGCCAAGGCCGTATAGGGTTTCGCGGCTGGCAGCGTGGTGGGACAGCTCCGGCCAGAACAGCAGCCCCAGGCCAAGTAGCCCCAAGGCGCCGCCGCCGAGCACATTGCTGGCGATCTTCTGGCCGAAGAAGATCCGCGCGTTGAGCGCGTTCCACAGGGTAGCGGTGGAGAACACCACGGCGATAAGGCCGCTGGCGATCCACTGGCTGGCGCTGAGAAAGCAGATGAAGTTGACGCAGAACAGGCACAGGCCCTGGGCCAGGCAGATCTGGTGGCCGCGCCGGTTCATTGGCTGCAGGCGGCGGGTAAGCAGCAGGAAGGCGAACAGGATCAGGCCGGCCAGGGCAAAGCGGTAGACGATCGAGACCGGAATGGCGACCACGCCCAGCTGGAGTTTCAGGGCGATCCAGGTGGTGCCCCAGATCAGGACAGTGAGCAGGTAGAGCGACAGGTTCATGGCGGCGGTTCCTTGGGCCTTTCAAGATCGGTGCTCGGCGCTTCGCGGCTAAAGCCGCTCCCACAGGGACCGTGCTGCTCTCGAGGCTGGCGCGGTCCCTGTGGGAGCGGGTTCACCCGCGAATCGAGGGCGCAGCCCTCGCCGAGGCCTCCAGTTTCATCCGCGGGCTCCTCCCCGGCTTGCACAAACTTGCGCATTTGTCCCACAGGTAGCTGTAAGCCATCCCTCAGCGCAGTAGGATGGCTGGCAAGAGGAACCGCCTATGACCCCACTCACCCAGCTGCAAGTGTTCAACGCCATGCACGCCTCGCCCCACGCCCGGCTGGAGCTGAGCGCGCACCTGGGCGACGGGCTGGCGGCGGCGTTGTGGAGCAACCGCGACGATGCCCGCGACTACCAGGCACCGAGCCATCACACGCTGTCGTGTTACATCGCCGACGGCACCGGCACCTTCCGCCGCCAGCGCCCGGGCGACAAAGGGGCTCCCGACAAGCTGTGCGTGATGCCGGCCGGGCACGAGTCCAACTGGGTGGTCAACGGCGCGATCCGCCTGGCACACCTGTATGTCAGCGAGGCGCAATTCGCCCTGGGCTGCGTGCGCCTGCTCGACCGTGAATCCGCGTGAGCTGCAACTGCAGGAAGCGACCTTTCTTGATGACCCGCAGCAGGCCACGCGCTTTCGCCAACTGATAACCCTGGACTGGGACGAACCTGGCGAACGCCTGCTGGCCAGCAGCCTTGCGCACGAGATCGTCGACCATGCGCTGCTCAGCCAGGTCGGGCTGCGCCAGGGCTTGCGCCTGAAAGGCGGGCTGGCACCGAGCCTGCGTCGGCAAATGGTCGACTACATCGAAGCGCACCTTGACCAGCCCATCACCCTGGGTGAACTGGCCTTGCGCTGCAACCTGTCCGAATACCACTTTGCGCGCATGTTCCGCGCCAGTTTCGGGCTGCCGCCGCACCAGTATGTGCTGGCCCGGCGGCTGCACCGGGCCTGCCAGCTGTTGCGGCTGGGGGTGATGCCGTTGGGGGAGATTGCCCTGTTGTGCGGGTTTGCCAGTGCCAGCCATTTCAGTAACCGGTTCCGCCAGGCCATTGGTGCCACACCAGGTGAGTACCGTTTGGCCTTCAATTTGTGAAGTTGGGGCTGCTTTGCAGCCCATCGCCGGCAAGCCAGCTCCCACAAGATTTTCACAAGCCTGAACTTGTCACTAAACCTGTGGGAGCTGGCTTGCCGGCGATGGGCCGCAAAGCGGCCCCAACTACCTAGAACTCAAAGGTGCTGGACAAGCTCACCTGCCGCGCATCCCCGATAGCCACAAAGTACTGGTTCACCGCCGAGCTGTAGTAAACCTTGTCGAACAGGTTCTTCACGTTCAGTTGCAGCAGCACCTTGTGCTCGTCGAGCCGGGTCTCGTAGCTGGCGAAGGCATCGGCCACGGTATAGGACGGCAGGTCGAAGGTGTTGGTCGGGTTACCCGCCCGCTCGCCCACATACCGGGCCCCTGCGCCGATGCGTAGGCGATCGCCCCCGAACAGGCTGCCATAGTCATAAACCGCCGACAGCGAACCACTGTGCCGGGCCACGTTCTGCAGGCGGTTGCCCTTGAGGTCTGGGTCCTTGGTCACTTGCGCATCGGTGAAGGCGTAGCTGCCGATCAGGCTCCAGCGCTCACTCAGCTGGCCGGTCAGGTCCAGCTCGACGCCACGTGAGCTGACCTCACCAGCATTGCTGTACACCGTTTCGCGCGTACTGTTATCAAAGTTGGATACGAGCACGTTGCGCTTGGTGATATCGAACAACGCCAAAGTACCCGTAATGCGGCCCGGTATGTCGAGCTTGGCGCCCAGCTCCCAGGACTTGCCCTCCTCTGGCGCCACCGACGAGTCGAGGACCACATTGCCGACCAGCGGCGCGATAGTCGAGTTGGGCTTGAACGACTCGCTATAGCTGCCATAAAACGACAGCTGGTCGTCCACCTTGTAGACGATACCTGCATGCGGCACCCACGCCTGACCACTGATGTCGGTGTTGGCCTTGAACGGGCGGCCACGGCCAGCATACTGGTCGAACTGCTGGAAGCGCGCACCGGCCACCAGGATCCAATGATCGTCCAGGTGCAGTGCGTCCTGAACAAACAGTGCATCGGTGCGCAGCTTGTCGGTCTGGTCGCTGTCACTAGCTTTTACGGTGGTGCCCTCCACTTCCTGACCGTAGACCGGGTTTACATAGCTGAAGGCTGATTGTGGGGTCTGCCGAATCATGTCACCGCGGAAAATCTTGCGGTCCTCATGATCGACACCGAACAGCAGGTCGTTCTGCATCCCCGCCAGTTGCACATTACCGGCCAGGCTAAGCGTGGCGAACTGGTCACGGCTCATGGCGTTGTGGGTGCCGTCGATGCTGCGCGACAGCGTGCCGCTTTTTTCATTCACGCCGGTCACCCGCACCTGGCTGGCATCATAGGTTTCGCGGTTGAAGCTGTAGCCGAAGTGCAGCTTCCATTCATCGGCCAGCTGGTGGTCGACCTCCAGGCGGTACAGGTCGGAACGCCCTTCCATGTCGTTGAACGGCTCGTCCAGGCGCCGCGTGGCCGGGATGTCCAGCGGGTGGCCGTTGCTGCCGAACGCCGTGCCACGGTCGAAGGGATAGAGAAATTCGCGGTGCTCGTAAGCCAGCACTACCTGGGTGTCTTCGCCCAGCCAGGCCAGCGACGGCGCCACCAGCGATTCGCGGTGCACGCCAAAGTTGCGCCAGTAGTCCTCATCTTCGTGATCGACGATCAGGCGATAGGCGAAGTTGCTGTCGCCCAGCGCACCGGTGCTGTCGAGCCCGCCACCGCTGCCGTTCTTGCCGCTGCCGTAGGTGGACCCGCGCACGGTCAGGGCGTTGTACTGCGCCAGTTGTGGGCGCTTGCTGACCACGTTGATCACCCCGCCCGGATCCTGGATGCCGTACAGCAGCGAGGCCGGGCCCTTGAGCACTTCGACGCGCTCGGTGCTGGCATTGAGGTTGCGGCCCTGCACGACGGGCATGCCATCGCGCATGATCGAGCCGTCGCGGTTGTCGCCGAAGCCGCGCTTCATCACCGTGTCGGAGGTGCCGCCAAAGTTGTTGCCCTGAGTGATGCCGCTGACGTTGGCCAGGGCGTCGTCGAGGTTGCGCGGGGCCTGGTCACGGATGACCTGGGCCGGTACCACGTTGATTGCCTGGGGAATGTCCTGGCTCGGGCCCTGCCCGCGCATGATCGAGGCGGTAGCCGGGGGCTGGTAGCTGTAGTCGTCCAGTTGCGAGCTCACGGTGGTGGCCTGGAGGTTGAGGGCGCCGGAGGTGTCCACCGCTTCGAGGGTGAAAGTGCGTGCATCGACGCGGCGCCAGGCCAGCCCGGTCGTGCCCAGCAGCTGTTGCAGGGCCTGCTCGGCGCTGAACCTGCCGTTCAGCGCCGGCGCCGGCACGCCGGGCAGTTCCAGGGTGTAGACGACACCCTGGCCGGTGGTGCGGCTGAAGGCGTTGAGTGCCTGGGCCAGGGGTTGCGCCGGCTGGGCGAAGGCGTACGCCTGCTGTTGCTCGGCGGCGCAGGCCAGGGGGGAGACAGCGAGTGCCGGGAGCGCGGAAAGGCCTAGCCAGAGGGGGACACAACGCGGGGTGAACTTCATGGACGCTGACCTGTGAGAGGGATATGACTGCGAATGAATCGCACTTCCACTCATTACACGGATGCCACGTCCTGTTACCTCACCCGTTGCCTGAAAAATTTTTGCTGTGCCGGCCTCTTCGCGGGCTTGCCCGCTCCCACAGGGACTGCACAAGTTTTGAATCCGGTGCAGTACCTGTGGGAGCGGGCAAGCCCGCGAAGAGGCCCGCAAAGGCGACTACCGGATCAGGGTCAACCGCCCCAGCACGGTCTGCCGCGAAAAGCCCATTACCTTGCCCAGCGAATCCAGCGCAAGCAACGGCTCGGCCACGGGGAAACTGCCACTGACCTTGCGCTGCCCCAGTTCACCATCGAGCAACAGGATGCGCCCCGGGTAATAGCGCGCCAAGTCCTCGACCACCTGCGCCAGCGGCACCTGGTAATAATTCAGCCAGCCCTGGCGCCAGGCCAGGCGGTTGTCGCTGTCCACCGATTGAGTATCACCGACCTGGCCTGCGGAGTATGTCACCTGCTGATTGGCCGTCAGTTCACGCGCCAAGGCGCCCTGCGACGGGCGCACCGCCACACGCCCGCTGCGCACCGTGACCTCGGCGCCCTCGCCCTGCTCGCGTACCTCGAACTGGGTACCGAGCACCCGCACCTCGCCACCACCCGCTTCGACCAGGAACGGCTCGCCGGTATGGGTGACCTGAAAGAACGCCGCGCCATGTAGTAGCCGCACACGACGCTCGCCGTGGGCGAAATCGACCGCAATTGCACTGGCCGCATCAAGTGTCACTTGCGACTGGTCGGCCAAGGTCACCTGGCGAACGTGCCTGGCACTGCTGTAATCCGATCGCAAGTCCTGCAACCAGTAACCCGGATGCCAGCCACCAGCAGCGCCGACGGCCAGCACCATGCAGGCCGCCATCGCCAGCGCTGCTCCCCGCCACCAAGCGCCACGGGCCGGCGGCCTGGCCAATCGCATCAAGGTAACGTTGCAGGGCTTCCTTTTCTTCAGCGGCCAGCAGCGCCGCCGGAGCGGCGCTGCTCTGCCACAGCACCTTGGCCTGGTCATAGGCCACACGGTGCCCAGGGTCGGCCAGCAGCCAGCGCTTGAACGCCGCTCCCTCAGCCTGCGCGGGCTGCTCGTTGATCCGGCTGAGCCATTGCAGCGCGGCCCGGGACTGCGCCTCGGTGATCGGCGGTAATCGGCTCATCGACGGGCGCTCCCTGGCCGGCGTGGGGTGGACGCGGGCTCGGCAACACTCGCCTTGCACGCTTCGAGGGCGCGCATCATATGCTTTTCCACAGCGCTCTGGGACAGTTGCATGGCCTTGGCGATCTCACCGTACTTGCAGCCGTGGATACGGTTGAGCAGGAAGATCTGCCGGGTACGTTCAGGCAAGGCGCGCAAGGCAGCCTCGATGCGCTGCAAGTCGTGGTCTACCTCCACGGCCTGCTCCGGTGCCTGGGCCATGGCCGCGTCATCCAGCGGCAGCACTGCTTCGGCCGCACGTTCGCGGCTGCCTTCACTACGCAAGTGGTCGATGGCCAGGTTGCCGGCACAACGCAGCAGGTAAGTGTCCAGCGCCTCGACCTTGACCTCGGGCCGGCGCCAGAAGCGCAGGAACAGCTCCTGCACCAGGTCCGATGCCGTGGCCCGGCAGCCGACCCGGCGGCTCACCAGTGCCTCCATGCGGGCCCGCTGAGCCTGGAACACCTGGACGAAGCGCGCACGCCCGCCGCCGCTTTCGGCATCCGCCTCGATCATGTCGCCCGGCTCGCTCACCGGTTCACTCGGCGAACACGGCCAGCAACGGCCCCAGCACCACGCTGGCGGCGGCCAGGCCCAGCAACAGGCGGGGCTGGTAGGGCAGGCCGAACACCCACAGGGTCACCCCGGCCATCAGCACGGCGGTCCACTCCACCAGGCCATGGGCCCAGCCCCGCAGCTGTATACTGAACACCAGCGACAGCACCAGCAGCAGCCAGCCGACGCTGCGCAACAGACGCGACTGCCCGTGGCGCGGCTTGCGCCCGAGCAGGTCGACGAAGTGTTTTTCCATGGCCAGGCACAGGGCAACGAAGCCGGCGTAAGCGATCAGTGCATTACCCAGCATCAGCTCGCCCCCGCCGTTTGAGTGCTTGGCTTCTTTGCTGCACGAGAGGCGCGCTTGGCCATTGGCTTTGGGCTGCGCAACATCTTGCCGGCCAGCCAGGCCAGGAACAGGCCAGTGCCCAGCGCGGTCAGGTCGAAGCCGGCCATGGCCCAGTCACCCGCCTGCAGCGAATGGTTCAGGCCCTGGCCGGTGGTCAGGCCATTGAGCAGCGGCAGCAAGGCAAAGGCCAGCGCGCCCAGCGCCAGTTGCTCGCCCCACGCCCGGCGCCCGCTGCGCAGCATGGCGTGTACCAGCGACAGGCCCCAGGCGGTGAAGAAAGCATTGACCTCCCAGTCGGCTCGGCCTTCGACACCCGTCGGGATCAGGCGGTTGGCCCAGAAGAAGCCCGCCACGGCCAGCAGCAGACCGCTCATGCTGGCGATATTCAGCACTTCGACCAGGCGCAGTTCGCCCGGCAGGCGTTCGCTCCCGGCATGCTTGAGCTGGCGTTTGCCCAGCCACATCACCAGCCCGGTGCCGATCACCGCAGTACCGGCCAAGCCAAAGAAGAAGTACAGCCAGCGCAGCCAAGGCCCGGCGAAGTTGCCCATGTGCAGGCCGGCAAAGCTGAAGGCGGCCATCATTACACCGCTTTCCGGCTTGCCCTGGCTCAGCAGCGCACCGCTGGCACCATCGAAGGTCCAGTTGGCGCTGCGCCGATAGGCCACATGGTCGGCCGCGGACTGGGTGAAAGTGACGCGGGCATTGCTGTCGCCGGCATTTTCCACCTGGATACGGCCGATACGCGCGCCCGGTTGCAGGCCCTGCACCTTGGCGTACAGGCTTGGCAACGGTACCAGCGGCGCGGCCACATGGGCCGCCTTGGGCGCATCGTTACGGCCGAACAAGTCGTTGAAGTACTTGCCGGTGTCATTGCCATAGCCGGCCATGATGCCCGCCGGCATCACCATGTACATGAACAGCACCAGGCTGCTGTAACTGATCATCAGGTGGAACGGCAGCACCAGCACGCCGATGGCGTTGTGCCCGTCCAGCCACGAGCGCTGGCCCTT
The DNA here is from genome assembly GCA_029953615.1 of Pseudomonas putida. Lineage (NCBI taxonomy): Bacteria > Pseudomonadati > Pseudomonadota > Gammaproteobacteria > Pseudomonadales > Pseudomonadaceae > Pseudomonas > Pseudomonas putida. The sequence goes on from CP124529.1 coordinate 1,369,185, forward strand.
GCCGGGGCGGAAGGTGAAGAACTCCTTGAAGAACTTCTTGTGGGTGATGATGCCGGTGACCAGCCCCAGCAGCATGATCAAGGCACAGAACGTCGACAGCCAGCGGCCGAAGGGGTATGGCATCTGCAGCTGGAAGTGGAACCGGTAAAAGAACTCGCCACCGCGACTGTCGCGAGCCTCTACCGGCTGGCCGGTCTGGGTATCGAGCGTTTTGCTGGCGAAGCCGCGCGGCCCGCCATTGGGGTCGCGATAGCCCACGCTCAAGGCGGCCTCGCGTGCGTTGGGCATGCGGATCAGCCAGGTGCCCGAGTGCCCGGCGTTGTCCTGCAGGTAGCGCTGGGCCACCTCCAGGCTATGGGCCGGGTCCAGCGCATGGCGGTGCACTTCTGGCTGCGACCAATGGGTGATTTCTTCCTTGAAATACGACAGCGTGCCGGTGAGGAAGATGGCGAACAACAGCCAGCCGAAGATCAGGCCGGTCCAGGTGTGCAGCCAGGCCATTGCCTGGCGGAAGCCTTCTTTCATGGGGTTTTCATCCAGTAGGCCAACCCGCTGATCACCCCCAGCAGCACGCTTGGCGCCAGCACACCCAGCCATGCGCGCAAAGCGCTGCGGCAGGCGAAGCACCAGATGAACGCCAGCAGGTAGAAGACGAATGACAGCAGCAGGCCAGTGAGCGTCGCATCAACCCGTGGCAGCGGCGCTACCAGAGCAATGCAGACGCTGGCCGCGGACGCCAGCACGTAGCCGCCCAGCAGCGCGGCCAGGCTGCGTGAGGTCACGGCCAGGCGATAGCTAGGCGAGAGGCCGGCGTTTTTGCGCGTCATGGCGAAGGTCCGGGCGTTTACGGGCCTGCAATAATAATGATTTCAATTCTCATAAGCAAAGACTGAGCGATGTGCCGCCTGTCGCCCAGAATGCAACAAGAAATTTATTTTCAAAAAGGGCTTGAATTCGTTTCGCCGTTGCCTGACCTTAGAGTCAAGAGACGCAGAAATACCAAGGGTCTCAAAGGCCTAGGCGCGTCTCCATGCGAGCAAGCTGAATAAGGATTGAATCATGCAAATCCAGGTCAACAGCAGCAACCATTTCGAAGGCAATGCCCGGCTCGACCAGTGGGTCCGCAGCACACTGCAGAACTCGCTGGAACGTTACGAGGACGACCTCACCCGCATCGAGGTTCACCTGCGCGACGAGAACGGCGCCAAGCCCGGACCGCATGACAAACGCTGCCAGATGGAGGCTCGCCCCAAAGGCCACCAACCGATTTCCGTGACCCACACCGCCACTTCGCTGGACCAGGCGGTCGATGGTGCCGCCACCAAGCTCAACCATGCGCTGGAACACTTCTACGGCAAGCTTCGCAGCAAGCGCGGCGCCCTGGAACTGAGTGACCCGGACGCCTGATCGGCAATGCAAAACGCCCGGCCTGATGCCGGGCGTTTTCGTTTGTATCGATCGGTGGCGCTGAACCAACAGGTAACTTCCCCGGTCAACTTCTGCAATCATTCACCGCAGAAGCATGACCATGAACAACCCATTCGAACGAATCAGTGCTGCATTCGCCCCCGAATACCGGGTCAACCTGAGCATTGCGAACCTCGACGGCAGCATCATGCTGACCCTTTCCGACAACGCTGGCGTGGTCGCCAAGCGCCTCATCACCCAGGCCCAGCGCAATGACCCGGTGCGCCTGCAGCGGGTGATCGACAGCATCCGCCTGGGCCTGGCCATCGAACACAGCCAGAACCCCCTGCAGGTGCTGGCCGCGCTGACCCGTGACGCCCGCCACGAGCCGCGTCATTTCATCGCCAACTGAGGGTTATTTGCCCTCCTCCACTTCCTTGCCGCTGGCATCCAGCACTTTGGTCGAGGGGTAGCGATACGAGGCGTAGCGCACCACCAGGATTGCGAACGCCAGCAACAGGATGCCACCGCACACGTACAACAGCCCCGCGTCCGGCGCCTTGTGGTGCGAGACATCGCCGATCAGCAGGCGGGTCAGTGCGGTGATGGCCACGTACAGCAGGAAGCGGATCGGCATGTGGTTGGTCTTGAAGTAGATGCCGACCATCGCGCCCAGCTCCAGGTAGATGAACAGCAGCAGGATGTCATCGACACTGACCTCGCCCTTGCCGAGCATGTCCATGAACGTCACCACCGCCGCATAGGCGGTGATCGCGCCGATGCCGAACAGTGCCAGGTAGTGGAATGCCTCGACGCACAGGTTGCCCAGCGAGTCGGCCGAGCCGTGCAGGCCCTTGCGCAGCTTTTCTGCCCATTTGATGTTCACGATGTTCCATTCCCCGATACGTCTTGAAGGATGATGCGTCACCGGTGTGACGCTTGTGCCATGCAGTTAAAGGGCCAGGCCCCTGGCTTGGAAGGCGACCGATTGCCGCAAGGCACCTGTGTACTAGGCTTTTGGCAGAAGAATCAGGTTGCGTGGTGGTGGCAAATGCCATTACTGTATATAGATACAGTAAATCGTGACACAACCAGCAAAAGGCATAGAGGTGATGAATGGCCGTCGAAGTGGTGTACCGCAGCAGCCGCGACCCGGAGCGCTTGTTCATGGATAAGGCCGAAGCAGACCGTCACGACAAGATGCTCGAACTGGCCGAGCGCCTGGCCGAAGTACTGCACAAGGCAGTGCCCTCGCTGACCGAACAGCAGGTCGAGGAAGCCGGTATCTACATGGCCAAGAATCGCGATGTGTTCGCCCGTGCGTTCAAGAGCCAGCCGGATGCATTGGCCGAGTTGCTCGAGGGCGGTGCAGTCGAGTGATATCGACGGCGCCTGCTTCGCGGGTAAACCCGCTCCCACAGGTACTCCACAGTGTTCAAGACCTGTGCGATACCTGTGGGAGCGGATTTACCCGCGAATAGGCCAGCAAGGCCAACGTTGATTTTCAGCCGTACAACAACCGCTCCGCCAGCATCTGCGCCACCCGCGCCGGCGAGCGCTTCTCAGCCTGTGCATGGCCAAACACTTCGGTCAGCCGTGAAGGTATCCGCGCCAGGTGCGCAGTGATGGTTCCCAGGTCTTCGCCACGATGGGTAAGTGCCACGTAGATCAACCCACCGGCATTGATTACGTAATCGGGCGCATACAGTATCCCGCGCGACTCCAGCTGGTCAGCTACCTGCAAGGTGGTCAGCTGGTTGTTGGCCGAACCCGCCACTGCCGCGCAACGCAGCTGCATCACGCTCTGCCCGTTCAACACCGGCCCCACGCCGCAAGGGGCAAAGATATCGCAAGGCGTGCTGATCAAGGCATCGTTGGTCACCGGATGGGCATTGAACTGCTCCACCGCCAGCCGCACCCGCCCAGGGTCCAGATCGCTTACCAGCAGGTCCGCCCCCGCCGCATGCAGTTGCTCCGCCAGCGCATAACCGACATTACCCAGCCCTTGCACCGCCACCCGCAGCCCTTGCAGGTTATCACTGCCAAGGCGGAACGAAGTGGTCGCGCGAATGCCGGCAAAAACCCCCATCGCCGCATGCGGTGAGGGGTCTCCCGAGGCCGTGGTGCTGGTCACATGGGGGGTGCTCTGGGCAATGCAGTCCATGTCCAGGGTCGAGGTACCGCTGTCCACGGCGATGATGAAGCGCCCTTGCATGCTGTCGATGAAGCGGCCAAAGGCCTCGAACAGCGCGGCGCGGTTTTCCACATGCGGGTTGCGCATGATCACCGCCTTGCCGCCCCCCAGTGGCAGGCCGGCCAGCGCCGCCTTGTAGCTCATGCCCTGGGCCAGGCGAATGGCGTCGGTCATGGCGCTTTCATCATCGGCATAAGGGAGATAGCGGCAACCGCCCATCGCGGGGCCCAACTGCTCACTGTGGATCGCCACCACAGCCTTCAACCCGGTGGGCGGGTCGGTGAACAAGTGCAGCGACTGGGTACGGGTGCTTTGCATCAGCGCGAACATCGACAGGCTCCCCTGAGAGGTGCTCCTTCCAGTATAGGCACGGCCCTTGGGCTGGCGCCGCCGCCGGACCACTGGACGAAACCACGCGCCACGGCTAATACTCAAGCGTGTGTGGAGAAGCCCATGAAGCCACGTCAAGCCTGCCTGGCCTGCCTGGAACGCGAGCCCGTCGCCCTGCTGGAAGCCGCATTATGGATTGCCGCCGAGCACGACCGCAGCGTCGAGCCCGCGGCCAGCCTTGCCATGCTGCAGGCGCTACAGCGCGAGATCAGCGCAAACCTGCCGATGCTGCCGCTGTGCGAACTGGCCCAGCCACTGCTGCGCCAACTCAATGCCCTGGGCTTCCAGCAGGATGAATACCACCCGCTGCGCCCGCCATGCTGCGATGATGGACAAGGTACTGCAACGCCGCCGAGGCCAACCGCTGGCGCTGGCCATCCTCGCCCTGGAGCTGGCCCGGCGCCTGTCCATTCCCCTTGAGGGCGTAGGCTTCCCTGGCCATTTCCTGCTACGCGTACCGGGTGCCGATCATCTGCTTGACCCCTGCGGGGGCCGGCGCCTGTACCCCAACGATTGCCGGGAGCTGCTGGCGCGCCAGTTCGGCCCGCAGCTGGCGCTGACTGGCGAACACATGCGCAGCGCCAGCCCGCAGCAGATGCTGCAACGCCTGTCACGCAACCTGCGTCAGTTGCACATCAGCAACGACGACCACCTGGCGGCGCTGATCGATGCCGAACGGGTCATGCAACTGGGGCCGGTACAGGCCAGCGACTACGTGACCCGCGCCTCGCTCTACCAGCACCTGGATTGCCCACAGGCCGAGCGCTTCGACCTGGAGCATGCGTTACTGCTGACCGAAGACCCGGTCCAGCGCCTGAAACTGTCCGAACGTATCGGCAGGCTTCCGGCGGCGAACCGTTCCATTCACTGAGCCGGGCTGTCCGGCTGCTGTGCCGGGTGGGCCTGGGCGAACGCCGGGTGCCCCGCCGCCAGGGCGGCAACCCGCAGGATGCGCGGGAAACTGTCGAGGTCGATGTTGAAGCGTTCGGCCGCGTACAACTGCGGAATCAGGTAGACATCCGCCAGGCCCGGCTCATCACCGAAGCAGAAGCCGTGATCACCAATCAGCTGCTCCACTGCCGCCAGCCCTTGGCTGATCCAGTGGCCGATCCACTGGTTGACCTGGCTCTCGTCCTGGCCGGCCTGACGCAGCCGGTTGAGCACGCTGACGTTGTGCAATGGATGGATGTCGCAGCCTATGATCGCCGCCACGCCCCGCACCTTGGCGCGCGCCTCGGCCGTGGCAGGCAGCAGCGCGGGCTGTGGATAAACCTCTTCCAGGTACTCGATGATCGCCGGCGACTGCACCAGCAGCTCACCGCCGTCAGTGCGCAAGGCAGGCACGCGGCCCTGCGGGTTGACGGCGACATAACCTTCACCGCGCTGCTCACCCTGCAGCAGGTTGACCGGCAGGGACTGGTAGGCCAGCCCCTTCAGTGCCAGAGCAATGCGCACCCGGTAGGACGAGGTGGAACGGTAATAGGTGTACAGCTCCATGCCCGTGCCTCCTCAGTTGGCCGGAATGACCGTGCCACGGCATTCGCCGAAGCCGATGCTGGCCACGCCATCACGCGCGCAACGGGCGCGCATGATGATCTCGTCGCCGTCTTCGAGGAACCTGCGCACCTCGCCGCTGGCCAGTTCCACCGGGTGCTTGCCACCTTCGGTGATCTCCAGCAGGCTGCCGAACGAACCTGGCGTGGCGCCCGACAGCGTGCCCGAACCGAACAGGTCGCCCGGTTGCAGCTGGCAGCCGTTGACGCTGTGGTGCGCGACCAGTTGCGCCACGGTCCAGTACATGCTGCGGGTGTTGCTCAGGGCCAGGCGCTGCGGGGCAAGGCCTTGCTCGCGCATGCGCTCGGTCAGCAGCAGTACCTCGAGCTCGATATCGAATGCACCGGCGGCCTGGTCACGCTTGTCCAGCAAGTACGACAATGGCTGCGGGTCGCCTTCCGGGCGCGCCGGCTGGGCACAGCGGAACGGCTCCAGCGCTTCGGCGGTGACCACCCAGGGCGAGACGGTGGTGATGAAACTCTTGGACAGGAACGGGCCCAGCGGCTGGTATTCCCAGGCCTGGATATCACGCGCCGACCAGTCGTTGAGCAGGCACAGGCCGGCCACGTGCTCGGCGGCATCGCCTACCGGGATTGCCTGGCCCATGTCATTGCCTTGGCCGATCCAGATACCCAGCTCCAGCTCATAGTCCAGGCGCGCGCAGGGGCCGAAGCTTGGCTCGGTGTGCCCCGCCGGCAGGGTCTGGCCCTTGGGCCGGCGCACATCGGTGCCGGACGGGCGGATGGTCGAGGCGCGGCCGTGATAACCGATTGGCACGTACTTGTAGTTGGGCAGCAACGGGTTGTCGGGGCGGAACAGCTTGCCCACGTTCTTGGCGTGCTCGATGCCCACGTAGAAGTCGGTGTAGTCACCGATCTGCGCCGGTACATGCAGCTGGCAAGCGCTGGCTGGATACAGTGCGGCCTGCAGCGCAGCCTGGTGTTCGCTGTGCTCGCCCAGCAGCACCAGCAGGCGCTCGCGCAGGGCAACGCGGGCACCGCGGCCGAGGGCGAAGAAGGCGTTCAGCGCCCCGCCACGGGTGGCCTCGACGGCGGCCTTGGCGGCACCGTCGAACAGGCCGGCGGCCAACACCGCCTCCAGGTCAAGGATCGCGTCGCCGATGGCCACGCCACAGCGCCTGGCTTCACCCGGCCGGCTGAAGATGCCCAACGGCAGGTTCTGCAGCGGGAAGTCGCTGTGCCCGTTGGCGTGCTCGACCCAGCTACGGGCAATGGCGGTCTGGTTCATGGGTTATCTCCGGTTCGGGTTGAAGGTGCTCGGCAAGGTGGCCCAGCAACTATCGTAGTCGGCCTGCAACTGCGGGCATTCAAGGGCTTGCAGGCTCGGGCGCAGCACTTGGCTGGTCTCGAACATGAAGGCCATGGTGTTGTCGATCTTGTGCGGCGCCAGGTCGGCAGCAATAGCCTTTTCGCAGGTTTCAGCGTCGGGGCCATGGGCACTCATCACCCCGTGCAGTGAGGCACCACCCGGCACGAAGCCCTCGGCCTTGGCGTCGTAGGCACCGTTGATCAGGCCCATGAATTCGTTCATCAGGTTGCGGTGGAACCATGGTGGACGGAAGGTGTTCTCGGCCACCATCCAGCGTGGCGGGAAGATCACGAAGTCCATGTTGGCCAGGCCATGCACGCTGGTCGGCGAAGTCAGTACAGTGAAGATCGACGGGTCCGGGTGGTCAAAGCTGACCGTGCCGATGGTGTTGAAGCGGCGCAGGTCGTACTTGTACGGCACGTTGCTACCGTGCCCAGGCGACCACGTCCAGTGGGGAGTGCTGCAGTTCGCAAGCCCAGTGTTCGCCAAGAAACTTCTGCACCAGTTGCACCGGGCCCTCGGCCTCTTCGTAGCGCGCCACCGGGGTAAGGAAGTCACGCGGGTTGGCCAGGCCATTGCTGCCGATCGGGCCCAGGTCCGGGATGCGCAGCGGCGCGCCGTGGTTTTCGGCGATGTAGCCGCGGGCCTGGCTGTCGAGCAGTTCGACACGGAACTTCATGCCACGCGGGATCACGGCGATTTCCAGCGGCTCGACGTCCATCACCCCAAGCTCGGTGGCGATGCGCAGGCGGCCCTGTTCCGGCACCAGCAGCAGTTCACCGTCGGCGTTGAAGAACACCCGTTCCATGGAACGGTTGGCGCGGTAGATGTAGATGCTCACGCCGGCCGGCTTTTCTGCAGCGGCGTTGGCCACCATGGGCAGCCAGCCTTCGATGAAGTCGGTCGGCTCGGCGGGGATCGGCTGGGGGTTCCAGCGCAGGCGGTTGGGGGTGATGGCCCCCAGCGGGCCGGCCAGCGGCTGGCGCGCCAGGCGCTCGAAACGCGGGTGCAAGGCAGACGGGCGAATACGGTACAGCCAGGTGCGGCGCAGTTCGCTGCGGGTCATGGTGAACGCCGTGCCCGAAAGCAACTCGGCATACAGCCCATAAGGCGCCTTCTGCGGCGAGTTCTGCCCGACCGGCAAGGCCCCTGGCAGCGCTTCGCTGGCAAACTCGTTGCCGAAGCCGCTGAGGTAGTGAAGGTCGGGTGACGTATCGCGATTCATCGATGCCTCCGGGCTCTGGCCGAGCCGTTGCTGGCAGCTGGCTGCTGGCCCGGGGCGGGATGGCAGCGCGTCTGCATTGTTTTTATCGTAATCAGATTACGAATAACGTAATTTGCTACGAACAATGCGTCAAGCTATAAAGGCGCGACTCGAAGAATCCGGAAGTAAATGTCCATGGTCAAAGCCAGCTCCCCCGCCGACAACGGCAAGCAGAAAGTCCGCTCGGCGGAGGTCGGCACCGACATCCTCAAGGCCCTTGCCGAGCTCTCCCCGTCCACCTCCCTGTCGCGCCTGGCGGAACACGTGCAAATGCCGGCGAGCAAGGTGCACCGCTACCTGCAGGCCTTGATCGCCAGCGGCTTTGCCGAGCAGGATGCGGCCACCAACCATTACGGCCTGGGGCGCGAGGCACTTCGGGTAGGGCTGGCGGCACTGGGCAGCATCGATGTGCTGAAGATTGCCGCGCTGCCGTTGTCGCAGTTGCGCGATGAACTGAACGAGAGCTGCTTCGTTGCCGTATGGGGCAACCAGGGCGCGACAGTGGTCAGCATCGAGCCGGCAGTGCGCGCGGTCACCGTGGTAACGCAGATCGGCTCGGTATTGCCGCTGCTCACGTCGTCTACAGGGCTGGTGTTTGCCGCCTACCTGCCCGAGCGCGAGACCGTGGAGTTGCGTGACCGGGAACTGGCCGCCCTGCAGCACAGCGCTGCCGACTACCAGCCGGTGCTGGCGGGCATTCGTCAACGTGGTCTGCACCATGTACATGGGCTGTTGATGCCGGGCGTGGACGCGCTGTCGGCCCCGGTGTTCAATGCCATGGGGCAGATCGCCGCGGTGATGACCGTGGTCGGGCCTACGTCGATCTTCCATGCCGACGAGCATGGCCCGGCGGCTCAACGGCTGCTGGCGGCAGCCCGGGAAACCAGCTGGCGCATGGGCTATTCGCCCGCAGGCTGAACGCCTGCGGCACTATTGCCCGATACGTAAAGGTGAATGTCATAAGCGGCTATTTTTCCCACAGGATCAGGCGCTTATTCTTAACTCACTGGCCGGCATGAAGGGCTCTCCCCCCCGCCTTTCAGGCCTGCGAGGTTCACCGACGTAGATTTTGAAGCTCCTTGATCTAACGTCTCGATTGGCCGCTGCGGCTTGCAGCGGCCTTTTTTATTTGCCCTGAACATTTCCGTCGCCTGTGCTGGCCTCTTCGCGGGGCTTGCCCGCTCCCACAGGGAATCACTGCCCTCAGGTTTGGTGATATCACTGTGGGAGCGGGCAAGCCCGCGAAGAGGCCAGCACAGGTAGTACAAAGCTCAGCCCAGCGGATACTTCTGCAAATTCGCCATCATCTGCTGCAACGCCTGCAAGCTGTCTTGCGGGTGTACCGCTCCATCGAAGTCGCCAATCCGTGCCCAGTTCTCCGCCACCTGTTCCGGGGTAAAACCTTCGCGAGGATCGAAGCCTACCCCCAGGCTACGCTCCCAGCGCACCTTGCCCACCCAGCCGCCACCCACTTCGAACAGCTCGCCAGTGCCCTGGCACTGCTCGCTGCCCAGGTACACCACCAGTGGGCTGACCAGCTCAGGCTTGAGCCGCTCGAACACCTGGGGCGGGATCAGTCCTTCGGTCATCCGCGTGCCACCCGTGGGGGCGATGGCGTTGACCAGGATGCCATGCTTGCGCCCTTCGATTGCCAAGGTACGCGTCAACCCGTACAGGCCCAGCTTGGCCATGCCGTAGTTGGCCTGGCCGAAGTTACCGTAGATGCCGGAGGTGGAAGCGGTGAAGATCACCCGCCCCCAGTTCTGCTCGCGCAGGTGCGGCCAGGCAGCGCGGGTGACCTTGTAAGCCCCCTCGACATGCACCTGATAGACTTGCTCCCAGTCGCTGTCGTCCATCTTGTGGAAGGTCTTGTCACGCAGGATGCCGGCATTGTTCACCAGTACATCGACCCGGCCGAAGCTGTCCAGGGCCTGCTCGACGATGCGCGCGCCATGGCTGACCGAATCATGGTTGGCGATTGCGCTGCCCCCGGCAGCGCGGATCTCCTCTACCACCCGGTCGGCGGCGGAGGCGCTGGCACCTTCACCGTGGGTAGAGCCGCCAAGGTCGTTGACCACCACCCGGGCGCCACGCGAAGCGAACAACAGCGCATGCGCACGGCCCAGGCCGCCGCCGGCTCCGGTGACGATCACCACGCGATCTTGCAGACGGACAGGCTCGCTCATGCTCATGGCTCCAGGCAGGTTCAGGTCAGCCGAGTGTCCGCCGCAAGCGGTGGGTGGACAATCAAGCTCACGCAGGCTGAATGCCTGGCAATAACGCAGGGCGATGGTTATGGGGCCGCTGTGCGGCCCATCGCCGGCAAGCCAGCTCCCACACCGAACGCGCCAACCTCAAGACCTGTGGGAGCCGGCTTGCCGGCGATGAGGCCCGGTCAGGAGCACGCCACTTTCTGCCGGGAATGGTTCAGCGACTGTTCACGAAAGGCCAGGTAATGGCGCAGCACCTGCACCGGCGCTTCGGTATGCGGGTAATGGCCAATGCCCTGCAACTGCACGGTGTCGGGCTCCGGCACCAGTTGCCGGTAGCGCTCCACCATGTGCCCGCCGGAAAGCGGGTCGACCACGCCATTGATGAAGCGCAGCGGCACGCCTTGGCGCTGCATCGCGCCAACCCAGCGGGCGCGATGCAACCTGCGCTCTGGCATGTAACCCACCAGCTTGTGCAGGATGCGCGTGCCATGATTGGCGACGATCAGGCTCCAGAAGTCATCCAGCACGCTCTCACTGGGGTAGGTACACGGGCCGTAGACCTGAGTCACGCTGCGCACCAGATCGTCGCGCCCGAACGAGCGCCCTACCAGCCAGCCCAGGCGGCTGAGCAGCAGCTTCTGGATCAGCAGCATGCGGCAGCTTTCGGGGAACAACCCGCTGTTGAGGAACACGCAACTGGCGATGTCGGCGCGCTGTTCATGATGCCGCGCCAGCAGTTCCTGAGCCACACTGCCGCCGTAATCATGAGCCAGCAGATGTACTGGCTGGTCGACCTTCAGTTCGGCGAGCAAGGCCTGCTGCAGGTCGGCCTGCTCGATCAGGCTGTAGACGTGATCGACCGGCTTGGCCGAATCGCCGAAGCCGAGCATGTCGCAGGCGATCACCCGAAAGCGCTGGGTCAAAGGCCCCCAAAGGTAGCGCCAATCCCAGCTGGCGGTGGGGAAGCCGTGCAACAGAAGCAAGGGCTCTCCTTGCCCTGCGGTCCAGTAGCGGATGCTCTGGCCCCGGAAATCGAAACTCTGTCCCCGGGTACGCCAGATGCACAATGGAATTTCGGCCATGGGCATCAGAACGGTCCCGGTGAAGTGGTGATGGCGGAATAGAGCAAGGCTGCGGTCATTGCATGTCACCTCGGCACATACATGTGCTCTCTATGTCGAGGCTGAGTCTAACCAGCGGTCCAAGGGCTGGGACTTGCGTTGTCAGCCAGCTTGATGACTTGGCGAGTCAGTGGCACGAACGGTCAGAGCAGCATGGCCAGCAGCGGTGCCGCAAACAGGTTCAGCAGCCCGGTAAGGACCATGACCAGGCCGGCCACCGAGCCCTCCTCGCGGCCCACCTCCTGTGCCCGGCTGACCCCGGCGCCATGGGCGCCGACACCGAACAGCGCACCCCGTGCCAGCGGCGTGCGCAGCGGCAACCAGCGCAGCAGCACGCCGCCGAACATCGCCCCCAGCACACCGGTGAACATCACGAACACTGCCGTAAGCTCCGGTACGCCGCCCAGGTCGTGGGCCAGTGGCATGGCAAAAGGTGTGGTGATCGACCGCGGCACCAGCGACAGGCTGGTCGCGCTGTCCAGCGCCAACAGATGCGCCAGCCCCCAGGAACTGGCGATCGAAGCACTGCTGCCGGCGACCATACCCACCATCAGCGCCGGCCAGTGGCGCGCCAGCATGCCGCGTTGCTGCCAGATCGGTACCGCGAATGCCACGGTTACCGGGCCAAGCACACTCATCAGCCAGTGGGTGTTGCGGGCGTACTCGGCATAGGCGGTGTGCAACGGCACGGCCACCGCCAGCAACAGTACCGGCACCAGAATCAGTGGCGACAGCAGGTAGCGGCCACTGCGCCGGTACAGCCAGCGGCTGCCCAGGTAGGCCAGCAAGGTCAGGGCCAGCCAGAACAGCGGCATGGGTTCAAGGCTCATGGCGCATACCTCCAGCGGCACACCAGTTCCACAGTCAGTGCGGTCACCACCATCACCATCAGGGTGCTCACCGCGATCACCAGCAGGATGCGCCAGCCCTCGTCACGGATCAGGGCGCCGTAATCGAGCAGGCTCATCAACGCCGGGATGAAGAACAGCAGCATCTCAGCCATCAGCCAGCCGGCGCCCAGTTGCAGCGTGGCCGGCTTGAGCACACCCGAGGCGAACAGCAACAGCAGCAATGCCAGGCCCATTACGCCGCCGGGAATCGGCCAGCCCAGCCAGGTGGCAAGCTGGCCGCCGAGCAGGAACAGGCCACAGAGGATCGCCAGCTCGACGAGCAGGCGCAGGGCTTTTTTCAGTAACGCGGGTTTCATGGGGGAGTCCTCGACAGGCCCTCATTTTAAGATTCGGCTGTGTAGGCCAGAAGCGAATTGTTAGACTGAACGCCATTCCAGAATGGAATTGCGATCATGGAATTCAAACAGCTGCGCAGCTTTATCGAAGTGGTCCACCGCGGCGGTTTTACCCAGGCGGCGCAGACCCTGCACATCAGCCAGTCGGCGGTGAGCAAACAGGTGGCCCAGCTGGAGCAAGATGTGGGCCAGCCACTGCTGGAGCGCCAGGCCTCGCAGCTGCACCTGACCGCTGCCGGGCGCATCGTGCTGGAGCGCGGCGAGGCCTTGCTGCGCCAGCGTCAGGCACTGCTCGGCGAACTGGACGATCTCAGCCAGATGGCCCGCGGCGAGCTGCGCCTGGGCTTGCCGATGCTGGGCAGCGACGCGCTGTTCGCCGGGTTGTTCGCCGAGTATCGGCGGCGTCACCCGAACATCGCGGTGCACTTGCTCGAAGGCGGCAGCCGCAGTATCGAACAGGCGGTCCGGAGTGGCGAACTGGAGCTGGGTGGTAGCCTGACGCCCGCTGACGAGGCGTTCGACTATCAGCCGTTCTGCAACGAACCGATGGACGCCCTGTTGCCGGCCGGTCATGAGCTTGCGAGCCAAGGCGGAGTGGACCTGCGGCAGTTGGCTGATACGCCGTTCCTGCTTTACCAGCGCAGTTTCGTGCTGAATGACCGGCTGCTGAAGGCGTGCCAGCAGCAGGGCTTTACTCCGAAGGAAGGCGGGCGCAGCGGCCAGGCGGACTTCCTCGCGGCGCTGGCGGCGGCGGGCCAGGGCGTGGTGTTGCTGCCCCGTGTGGTGGCAAAAGCGCTGGAGCGCCCAGGTGTGGTGCGCTTGCCGCTGCGCTCGCCGGGGGATTTGCGTTGGGATATCGCGTTCATCTGGCGGCGCGGTGCGTACCTGTCACGGGCGGCGCAGGCGTGGTTGTCTTTACTACGCGAACATCACGGCTGACGCGATCCCTGTAGGAGCGGCCTTGTGTCGCGAAAGGGCTGCAAAGCAGCCCCAGCAATACCTGCTGCGCTGCCCAATCCTGGGGCTGCTGCGCAGCCCTTTCGCGACACAAGGCCGCTCCTACAAGGGATCGCGTGAAGCCTCGAGTCAGGCCTTCAGTGCTTGAACAAGCTCAGCCAACCAAGGCTCTGCATCCGCCTCCGGGGTCACCGTCTCGCTGGCATCCAAGCGCAGCATCGGCTGCACTTCCCGCACGCCCAGTTCGGCAAACAGTTCGCGCATCTGCTCGCCACCACCGCAATAGGTATCGCCATAACTGCTGTCACCCAACGCAATCACCGCGCCTGGCAGGCCACGCCAGGCCGCAGGCAGGGTGTCACGAATGCTGCTGTACAACGGCATGAGGTTGTCCGGCAGTTCGCCCATGCCAGTGGTCGAGGTCACGGCCAGCAAGGCATCGGGGGCAAAACCTTCAAGGTCCTGCAAGGTAGCGCGCGCCGCATGCCAGGCCTCCAGGCCTGCAGCCTTGAGCAGCGATTGAGCGTGGCGGGCGACTTCTTCGGCGGTGCCGTAGACCGATCCGGAAATAATGGCGACTTTCATCGGGTAGAGGATTCCGAAACTGAGTGAAAACGTAGGATACTAGCATCCGGCGCTGGCAAAAGGCCGCCTCTACCAAAGTCACCATCCTCAACCCTGCTTCGCACCCTTGTTTACTCAACGGCCCGAACATGATCAACGCGCAACTGCTGCAATCCATGGTCGATGCATCCAATGACGGCATCGTGGTCGCCGAACAGGAAGGCGACGACACCATTCTCATCTATGTGAACGCGGCCTTCGAACGCCTGACCGGCTATAGCCGTGACGAAATCCTTTATCAGGATTGCCGCTTCCTGCAGGCCGAAGACCGCGACCAGCTTGGCCGCGCCCGCATTCGCAAGGCCCTGGCCGAAGGCCGGCCGTGCCGCGAAGTGCTGCGCAACTACCGCAAGGATGGCAGCGCCTTCTGGAACGAACTGTCGATCACCCCGGTCAGGCACGACGCGGAACAGCGCACCTACTTCATCGGTATCCAGAAAGACGTCACTCGCCAGGTCGAACTGGAGCGGGAACTGGCGCAACTGCGCGTTCGTCCGAAACCCGACGAACGCACCTGAACCAAGTACGCCACGCACGGTCAATCGCGTTGAAGAAATCGCCATCGAGTTCGATCATGCAAGCAGAAGCGCTCCTTACCCAGGACGAGCTGGATTTCATACAGAACATGCAGCATTCGCCGCAGTTGAACCTGGCCGACCCCATGTCGAGCCTGCTGGTCAATGGCGACCGCCGCATCCAGAGCCTGCTCACCCGCTTGGTCGCCAACGAGCAGGTAACCCTGCAGGCCCAGTTCAACAACCAGCAGATAAGCTTCCCGCTGCAACTGGTGGAAGACGAATTCCACGCCCTGCACCTGCAACTGGGCTCACCGGAAATCTACGAAGATGGCCCTATGCTGCGCCCCTGGCGCCTGTCGATGGAAAAGCCGAGTGCACTGCTCGATGCCCATGGGCAGGAAAGCGGCCTGTGGGTTCGCGATATTTCGTTCAAGGGTACGTTGCTGGAAGTCCGTGGCCTGCCAGCGGCGCCAACCCGCTTCGAACTGCGCTTCGCCCCTGGCAGCATCCCTCCCATCGAACTGCATGGCGTGCTGGGCAGGCGCATCGGCCCGGACCTGGCCGCCTACGACCTCAGTCAAAGTCCGGCCGAAGAGATCGAACGCCTGCGCGACTACATCCTCCAGGCCCATCGCCGGGCCCACCCCGAGCTTCACACTCAGGTATCGAGCTGACCGGCCAGAAATTGCCGCAAACGCTGGCGCATAACGCTGCCCTGCGCGCCCAGGCAGGCGATCGGGCTGCCAGCAAGGCTGTCCTGTGCCAGTTCCGCCGCTTCACCCGCCAGTAACAACGGGCATTCCAGCCCTGCCACCAGGCGCGTCAGGCGCCGGGTGAGTTCCGTGGTGGGCGGCTGGTGGGAAAACAGCACCAGGGCATCCGGTTTCAGGCGCTCGCAGACCAGTGTCAGCTCCGCCAGCGGCTGCCCGCTCGCCAGTGGCGTCACGCCAACTTCATCGCTGCCCAGGGTCAGGCTGGTCACCAGCAATTCCAGCTCGTGGCACTGCCCCGGCAACGGCGCCAGGAGCACCTTGTGGGTGCGCGGTGCACGGGCAAGTTGCAAGCGGGCAAACACCCGGCCACGCAGGAACTGATCGAAGAACAGCCACTCGCTGGGCTGCCCGTAGCCGCCATGGCCGACCGCCAGTTCATGCCAGACCGGCATGAACACTTCGCTGAACACCTGGTCCAGGGCGCAGGCGGCAAACACCTCGTCGAACAGGCGGTCCAGGCCAGCCACGTCAAAACACTGTAGCGCCTGGCGAATCTGCTGCTGCCAGTGCACCCAGGTGCCCGTCGCGCCACCTGCCTGCCCGGCAACAGCGTGGCCGCGCGCAAGGATGCTGGCAACCTTGCTCACCGCCACACCGCGCGCCAGCCAGCCCAGGATACGTCGGATATCATCGATGTCGGCCTGGGTATACAGGCGATGGCCACTGTCGGTGCGGGTTGGCTGGATCAGACCGTAGCGGCGCTCCCAGGCGCGCAAGGTCCACGGCGTTGACGCCGGTCAGGCGGGAAACCTCACGGATCGGAAACAGGTCCTGCTGCGCGAGGCCCGCATCGATAACCGGATTCAGTCCCTGTTCGTTCATCTGCAAGGTGTACCTTGTGTGCCCAAGTTGAACACCTAGTCTACTACGGCAATACCACACGCTGTGCCGCAACCGTTTGCCGGCTGACAGTTGCCGAAGATCGCACATGGGCGATAATCCGCGCCCGATTCTTGCATGCACGCCTGCGTTGCCCACCACCCCGGGCCACACAGCCAAAGGGGCCGGCTACCCGCCAGCCCCGTTGCCAGGAGATACACGATGTCTACCCCTCCCGTCACCCTGATGGTGTCGCGCCGCGCCGCCCATGGCCGCTACCAGGAACTGCTGGCCTGGCTGCATGAAGGCGAACAGCTGGCCACCGACTTCCCCGGCTACCTTGGCTCGGGCATCCTGGCGCCACCCCGCGACAGCGACGAATTCCAGATCATCTTTCGTTTCAGCGACGAACCGACCCTGCAGGCCTGGGAGCATTCCGCCTCGCGCCGGGCCTGGCTGCAGCGCGGCAACGGCCTGTTCGAACGCCCCAAAGAAGCGCGCGTGAGCGGCATTGACGACTGGTTTGGCACCAACCTGGTGCAAAAACCACCGCGCTGGAAGCAGGCGGTAGCCATCTGGCTGGCCTTCTTCCCGGTCTCGCTGGTATTCAACCTGGTGTTCGGCCACTGGCTGGCAGCACTGGGCCTGGTACCACGGGTATTGCTCAGCACCCTGGGCCTGACGCCGGTGATGGTCTACCTGTTCATCCCCCTGTCCACCCGCCTGCTGGCCGGCTGGCTGCATGCATCCCCGGCCCCCGCTGGCGCCCTGCGCAGCCGCTAAGGCCAGGCCGTACACACGGTAGATAGTTCGGGTATGCTGGGCGGCAACCAAAGGACAGACAAGTTGACCGCCCCGAACATGAACAGCCCCATTCTCGTTACCGGAGCCAGCCAGCGCGTCGGGCTGGCTCTGGCCCTTGAACTGGCGCAGGCCGGCCATACGGTAGTCAGTGCCAGCCGAAGCCTCCAGCCACAGGCGGCCCACCCGAACATCGTGCAGTTCCAGGCCGACCTGTGCCAGGCGGCTGACCGCCAGGCCCTGATCGACTACCTGCACAACCATTACGACGGCCTGCGCGCGATCATCCACAACGCCTCGCTGTGGCTCGACGATGGCCTCGAAAACCTCGAAACCATGTTCCGCCTGCACGTCGAAGCGCCCTACCATCTCAACCTGGCCCTGGGCGACCTGCTGGCCAAGGTGGAAAAGGCCGACATCATCCACATTTGCGACGAAACCTCTTCGCGTGGCAGCAAAAGCCACATCGGCTATGCCGCGACCAAGGCCGCGTTGCAGAACATGGTGCTGTCGTTCGCCGAAAAATATGCGCCCAAGGTGCATGTGAACGGTATCCTGCCCGGGCTGCTGATCCTCAAGGAAGGGGGTGACGAAGCCTACCGCCAGCAAACCCTGAAAAAGGCCCTGCTGGAGTTCGAACCCGGCGCCGGCCCGCTGATCGAGACAGTCAAGTACCTGCTCGCCAGCCAGTACAGCACCGGCAGCCAGGTGGTCATCAACGGTGGCCGCCACCTGAAGAACCGCATGACCTGAGAGAAGCCCATGACCCCACAGCAACAGCTCGAACTCGAGGCCGCCGCGTTCCGGCGCCTGGTCGAACACCTGCAAAAGCGCACCGACGTGCAGAACATCGACCTGATGAACCTGTCCGGCTTCTGCCGCAACTGCCTGTCCAAGTGGTACAAGGCCGCGGCTGACGAGCGCCAGCTCGACCTCAGCCTGGATGACGCCCGCGAAGCGGTGTACGGCATGCCCTACGCCGAGTGGAAAGCCCAATACCAGAAAGAAGCCAGCGCCGACCAGCAAGCGGCGTTCGAAAAAGGAAAACCCCGTGACTGACCTGAACACCCTGCGCGCCAGCCTGGCCAGCGGCCAACACGTGTTTGCCGACACCCTGGCGTTCATTGCCGACAACTACAGCTACCAGCCACAGGCCTTCGACAATGGCGGCGTGGCAAATGCGGCCGGGCAGAACGAAGGTTCCTGCAAGACTCTGGGCCTGGCGTTGCTGGAAGGGCTGAGCGACCAGGAAGCGCTGCTGGCCTTTGGCGAGCACTACCGTGACGTGGTGGCCACACCCGAGGGCAGCGACCATGGCAACATTCGTGCGCTGATCAAGCATGGTTTGGCGGGCGTGAAGTTTGCCGAGCTGCCGCTGTCGCGCAAGCCGTGAGATAGCCGGGGCCGCTTTGCGGCCTCATCGCCGGCAAGCCAGCTCCCACAGGTACCCCACTGCCTTCAGGCTTGATGATATCCCTGTGGGAGCTGGCTTGCCGGCGATGAGGCCGGTGCAGGCAGCATCAACCCATGATCTTTCCTGGGACGTCACCCGCCAACCCACCCCGCTGCAACCACTGCAACGCCACCGGCCACAAACTTTCGCGAAACCGGTCATGGAAGAACGCGAAATGGCCAATTTCCTCGACCGAGATATCCTCAGGCGCAATGCGCAGGTGCTGGCGCTCGGCCCGCTGCAAATAACCTAGCAAACGCTCGGTCGCCGCCACAGTGCCAAAGGGGTCATCGGTCAGGCTGATGGCCAGCGTCGCCGCGCGTACCTGGGCGAACGGTAGTGCCTCCAGCGCACGCCCACTGGGCCGCTGCTCATAGCGCGGGGTACGGGTGGTCCAGTCGTGCACCACGCCGGATGGCGTGTCCTCCAGCCAACCCAGGCGCTTGCCGGGAAAGTAACCGAACAACCGGGTGAGCAGCGGCATTACCACATGCCACTTGCCGAACAGTTGCCAGCGCTGGTCAACCGCGTAATCCCGCCAGTAGGCAAATTGCGCACCGACCATCACCACCCGGCGCACCTTGCTTGCCGACGGTGCCAGCCCCACTGCGCAGCCGCCAAAACTATGCCCCACCACGTCCACCGGCTGGCCCGGGAAATGTTCTGCGGCGTGCACCAGCATGGCTTCGAAGTCCAGCCGGCCCCAGTCGCTCCAGGACGCCTGGAAGCCGCGCAACGAGAGCGGTCGGGATTCGCCGATGCCACGGTAGTCGTAGGTCAGCACATCACAACCCTGGGCGAACAGGTAGTCGGCGAAACGCGAGTAGTAGCGGCAGCGTACCGAGGTGGCAGCGTTGATGATCACCAGCGGGCGCTGGGGATCAGGTCGGGCGTGGCGCCAGCGGAAGCCGCCGAGGCTGTAGCCGTCGGCTGCGGTGTGGCGAAAGGCAGTGGCGGGCTGGGTGAGGCTGCTCATGGCACATTCCCTGTTGTTGTGCGCCAAAGCTAGCAAAGATTCTGCAGCCTGTACCGGCCTCTTCGCGGGCTTGCCCGCTCCCACAGGGATCTCACCAAGCTTGAAGGCAGTGGGGAACCTGTGGGAGCGGGCGTGCCCGCGAAGAGGCCGGTACAGGCCGGCAGCGGTTACAGCTCGATGCAGTCGAACTTCACCTCGGTAGCCACGTCTTCGTCGTAGTTGACGTCAGCGCGCTCGAAGCCGAACAGGTTGAGGAACTGCTTCTTGTAACCGGCGTAGTCGGTCAGTTCGAACAGGTTCTCGGTGGTCACCTGTGGCCACAGCGCCTTGCAGGCATCCTGTACGTCATCACGCAGTTCCCAGTCGTCCAGGCGCAGGCGGCCCTTTTCGTCGACCTCGGCCGGCGCGCCGTCGGCACGGTACATGCGGTCACGGTACATGCGGTCCAGCTGGTCCTGGGTGCCTTCGTGAACACCCTTCTCCTGCATGATCTTGAACACCATCGACAGGTAAAGCGGCATCACCGGGATGGCCGAGCTGGCCTGGGTAACCACCGACTTCAGCACCGCCACGTTGGCGCCGCCCTTCACTTCTTCGGCCAGTTTCTTGTCCAGGCGCAGGGCAGTTTCGTCCAGGTCCTGCTTGGCCTGGCCCAGCGCACCGTGCCAGTAGATTGGCCAGGTGATATCGCTGCCGATGTAGCTGAAGGCCACGGTGCGGGCGCCTTCGGCCAGCACGTTGGCGCCAGCCAGGGCGTCGATCCACAGCTGCCAGTCCTGGCCACCCATGACGGTGACGGTGTCGGCGATTTCCTGCTCGGTAGCCGGCTCGATGCTGGCCTCGATGATGGTGTCCTTGTTGGTGTCGATGGCGGTCGACTTGTACGGCTGGCCGATCGGCTTCAGGGCCGAACGCACCAGCTCACCGGTCTGCGGCAGCTTGCGCACTGGCGAGGCCAGCGAGTAGATGACCAGGTCGACCTTGCCGCCCATTTCGTTCTTGATCAGTTCGATGACCTTGGCACGGGCTTCGTCAGAGAAGGCGTCACCATTGATCGACTTGCTGTACAGGCCCTCGGCCTTGGCAAACTTGTCGAAGGCTGCAGCGTTGTACCAGCCAGCAGTGCCGGCCTTGGTCTCGGTGCCTGGCTTTTCGAAGAACACGCCCAGGGTGTCGGCCTTGAAGCCGAACGCCGCGGTGATGCGGGCTGCCAGGCCATAGCCGCTGGAAGCACCGATGACCAGGACCTTCTTCGGGCCATCCTCGCGCACGCCCAGCTTGCGGGTGGCTTCGATCTGGTCACGGACGTTGAGCTCGCAGCCCTTCGGGTGAGTCGTGGTGCAGATGAAACCGCGAACCTTAGGATGAATGATGGCCAATGTCTGTACCTCGTCAGGTTTATGCCGGGGGAAGCGCCGCCTTGGGCGATTCCGGTTGATCAGAGGGTGAGACTACCCCCGCAGGTTATCCGACACATATTACGGGGTGATCAGAGGGATTCAAAACCGAGGTTTTCCTGTCCGGCCGCTTCGCGGGCTCGCCCGCTCCCACAGGGACAGCGCAAATCCTGAAGGCTGCGCAGTACCTGTCGGAGCGGGTGAGCCCGCGAAGAGGCCGGCACAGTCAGTCGCGATGCCGACGGCGCCCGGTGATCATCGACCACGGCAGGTTTTCCCGCATGCGCACGCTCTCGTAGATGGCCGCCAGCACATGCACGCAAACCAGCACCAGCAGCGCGTTGGCCAGCCAGCTGTGCAGGTCCATCGGCCAGTCGACACCAAACAGCGCGTCCACCTCCTGCGACGCCCACCCGGTAAGGCCCAGGCCGGCGATGCAGGTCAGCATCAGTACCATCACCAGCGCGCCAATCGGCGAATGCCCCATGTGATGGTCAAGCCCCCCATGCAGCAGCGCCCGAGCATGCCCGACCAAGGTTGCGGGGGTTGGCCAGAAATCGGCCCAGCGCGCGCTGCGTGGCCCGACAAAGCCCCAGATCACACGCACCACCACAACGGCCAGTGCGTAGTAGCCCAGCCACTGGTGCCAGTCTTCACCCTCTTCGTTGAAGAAGTAGTTGGCGAAGAACACCAAGGCGATCGACCAGTGGCACAGCCGCAGTAGAGGGTCCCACAGCTGCACCGTACCGTCGCTGTTCAATCGTGGTACTCGGTCTTGACTGCCTTGCCCGTCACTGGGTCATGGTAGATCTCGACCTTCTTGCCATCCTTGTCGAAACCGTAGATCTCGTAGCAGTTCCCCTTGGTGACCTTGAACTTGTTGATCTTGTAGCCCTGCTCCTTGAGCTGCGCCTGGAATTTTTCCTGGTCCTGCCAGGTGCTTTTGTCAGCAGTGGTACATTCGGTGGCGGCGAACACAGTGCCGCTGCCAATCAGGAGAGTCATGGCGATCAATGTACGCATGGGCATGAACTCCATTCAGATGGATGCAAAAGCGCATCCCTTAGCATAGTTCTGCAGGCCGCTTTACGCTCATTCATTGGCTTTACACATTAATCGCAAAGAAAAACAAACTTAACAAATGAGCCAAAGCCACCGATGCTTGCGGCATTACGCCCATCGCACGGAGAACAACAACATGAACGACGTGGTCATCGTCGCCGCAACCCGTACCGCCATTGGCAGCTTCCAGGGCGCCTTGGCCAATGTGCCTGCAGTAGACCTCGGTGCCGCCGTGATCAAGCGCCTGCTGGAGCAGACCGGGCTGGCCCCGGCACAGGTCGACGAAGTCATCCTCGGCCAGGTGCTCACTGCCGGCGCCGGGCAGAACCCTGCACGCCAGGCTGCGATCAAGGCCGGCCTGCCCTTCAGCGTACCGGCACTGACCCTGAACAAGGTCTGCGGCTCGGGCCTCAAGGCACTGCACCTGGGCGCTCAGGCCATTCGCTGCGGCGACGCCGAGGTGGTAATCGCCGGCGGCCAGGAGAACATGAGCCTTGCCCCCTACGTGATGCCCTCGGCCCGCACTGGCCAGCGCATGGGGCATGGCCAGTTGATCGACAGCATGATCACCGATGGCCTGTGGGATGCCTTCAACGACTACCACATGGGCATCACCGCCGAAAACCTGGTGGAGCAATACGGCCTCAGCCGCGAGCAGCAGGACGCCTTCGCCGCCGAGTCGCAGCGCAAGGCGGTGGCGGCGATTGAGGCCGGCCGCTTCGATGATGAAATCACCCCGATCGTGCTGCCGCAGAAAAAAGGCGACCCCAAAGTCTTCGCGCGGGACGAGCAGCCGCGTCCGGATACCACTGCCGAGTCCCTGGGCAAACTGCGCCCGGCGTTCAAGAAGGACGGCAGCGTCACCGCCGGCAACGCTTCAAGCCTGAATGACGGTGCCGCCGCCGTGCTGCTGATGAGCGCTGCCAAGGCCAAGGCTCTGGGCTTGCCGGTGCTGGCCCGGATCGCGGCCTATGCCAGTGCCGGTGTAGACCCGGCGATCATGGGCATTGGCCCGGTTTCGGCCACGCAGCGCTGCCTGGACAAGGCCGGCTGGCAACTGGCCGAGCTGGACCTGATCGAAGCCAACGAAGCCTTTGCCGCGCAGGCGCTGGCCGTAGGCAAGGCGCTGGAATGGGATGCCGCGCGGGTCAACGTGAATGGCGGGGCGATTGCCCTGGGCCATCCGATTGGTGCGTCCGGGTGCCGGGTGCTGGTGACCCTGCTGCATGAAATGATCAAGCGGGATGCGAAGAAAGGCCTGGCCACCTTGTGCATTGGCGGCGGGCAAGGCGTGGCCTTGGCGATCGAGCGTTGATCACAGGCTGATGTGAGCAGGCCCGAGCCTCTTCGCGGGCTTGCCCGCTCCCACAGGGACCCCACTGATGCTTGATCCAGTGATATCCCTGTGGGAGCGGGTTCACCCGCGAAGAGGCCGGCACAAACAGCAAAAAATCAGACAGTGGCACGCAGCTCGCGGGCAGCTGCGACCATGTTCACCAGCGCTGCCTCGGTCTCCGGCCAACCCCGGGTCTTCAGCCCGCAATCCGGGTTTACCCACAGGCGCTCGGCCGGGATACGCCGGGCAGCCTTGCGCAGCAGCTTGACCATTTCCTCACGGGTCGGCACCCGTGGCGAATGAATGTCATACACCCCCGGGCCGATCTCGTTGGGATAGGCAAAGCGCTCGAAGGCCGCCAGCAGCTCCATGTCGGGACCGCGAGGTCTCGATGGTGATCACGTCGGCATCCATCGCCGCGATCGACTCGATCACGTCGTTGAACTCGCTGTAGCACATGTGGGTGTGGATCTGGGTTTCGTCACGCACCCCCGAGGCACACAAGCGGAAGGCCTCGGTGGCCCATTCCAGGTAATGGGCCCAGGCGCCATGGCGCAGTGGCAGGCCTTCACGGAAGGCCGCTTCGTCGATCTGCACAATCCTGATACCCGCCGCCTCCAGATCGACCACTTCGTCGCGGATTGCCAGTGCCAGCTGGCGCGCCTGTACTTCGCGGCTCACGTCTTCACGCGGGAACGACCACATCAACATCGTCACCGGGCCGGTCAGCATGCCCTTCATCACCTTGCTGGTCAGGCTCTGGGCATAGGTGATCCATTCCACGGTCATGGCTTTCGGCCGGCTCAGGTCGCCAACGATCACCGCAGGCTTCACACAGCGCGAACCGTAACTCTGCACCCAGCCGAAGCGGGTGAACGCATAGCCATCGATCTGCTCGGCGAAGTACTCGACCATGTCGTTGCGCTCGGCCTCGCCGTGCACCAGCACATCCAGGCCCAGGTCCTCCTGGATTTTCACCGCATGGCGGATCTCGCTGTGCATGGCCTCGACGTAATCGGCCTCGGTCAGCTTGCCCTGCCGGTAGGCCTGGCGTGCCAGGCGAATCGCCGAGGTCTGCGGGAACGAACCGATGGTGGTGGTCGGAAACGCCGGCAGGTCGAGCCCCGCACGTTGCTTGACGATACGCTGGGCAAACGCCGACTGACGCTGGCTGTCAGCGGGCTTGATGGCTGCCAGCCGGGCCTGCACGCCAGGCTTGTGAATACGCGGCGAAGCGGCGCGGCTGGCCTGCACGGCCTGGCTCTGGGCCAATGCGGCGGCCACGTCGGCGGCGTGCGGGGCATTGATGGCCTTGGCCAGCAGCGCCACTTCCTGGCACTTCTGCACGGCGAAGGCCAGCCAGCTGTGCAGTTCGGCATCGAGCTGGTCTTCACGGTCCAGGTCCACCGGGCTGTGCAGCAGCGAGCAGGACGGCGACACCCACAGCCGCTCACCCAGGCGCTCATGGGCATGGCGCAGTACCTCCAGCGCCTTTTCCAGGTCGCAGCGCCAGACGTTGCGGCCGTTGACCAGGCCCAGCGACAGCACCTTGTAGGCCGGCAGGCGGTCGAGGATGGTCGGGTACTGTTCGGGCGCCCGCACCAGGTCGATGTGCAGGCCATCGACCGGCAGGTTCGCGGCCAGGCCCAGGTTGTCTTCCAGGCCGCCGAAATAGGTGGCGATCAGCTTCTTCAGTGGCGCCCGCTGAAGGATGTTGTAAACGCGCTCGTAGGCATTCTTCCAGGCCTGAGGCAGGTCCAGGGCGAGGATCGGCTCATCGATCTGTACCCATTCCACGCCCTGGGCAGCCAGGCGATTGAGAATCTGGTCATACACTGGCAACAGGCGGTCAAGCAGCTCCAGCTTGTCGAAATCGCCGCCCTTGGCCTTGCCCAGCCACAGGTAGGTCAGTGGGCCGATCACCACCGGCTTGACCGCGTGCCCCAGGGCCTGGGCTTCTGCCACCTCTTCGAACAGCTGCTCCCAGCTCAGGGCGAACTGCTGGTCGACGGTGAACTCGGGGACCAGGTAGTGATAGTTGGTGTCGAACCACTTGGTCATTTCCTGCGCATGGGCGCCGCCGCAGCAGCTATCACCCACGGCGCCACGGGCCATGGCGAACAGGGTTTGCAGCGTTGGCCTGGCGCCGTCATGGCTGCGAAAGCGCTGCGGGATCACGCCGAAGGTCAGCGAGTGGGTCAGCACCTGGTCGTACCAGGCAAAGTCGCCGACCGGCAGCAGTTCGATGCCGGCGTCTTTCTGCACCTGCCAGTGGCGGGCACGCAGCTCGCGGCCGACGGCGCGCAGGCCGGCTTCGTCGAGTTCACCCTTCCAGTAGGCTTCCTGGGCCTTTTTCAGCTCGCGGTCGCGGCCGATACGTGGAAAGCCCAGGTTGTGTGCCAGTGCCATGTCTTGTCCCTCAGCATGCAGAAATGAATGAGGGGATTCTCCGGGCACTGGCATCTTGAGACAAATTCATTAAATTTGAGATGAACTCAAGATTTACTCATGATCATGAATGTGTACTGCCTGTACCGGCCCCTTCGCGGGCATGCCCGCTCCCACAGGGTTCGCCACAGGCTTCAAGGTTCATGCAATACCTGTGGGAGCGGGCGCGCCCGCGAAGAGGCCGGCACAGGCACACACATGTCTCATTCAGAGCATGACCGCACCCGCCTTCTGCCGCACAATGCCACCCTGACCACACCAGGTACCCGGCCCCATGAGCCTGCTGAAAACCGCGCTGCGCGAAAACACCTTCGTCTGCATCATGGAGTTCGTCCCCAAGCCCTCCGCAGAACGCTTCGCCGCCATGGACGCGATCCTGGCCCGTGCGCACCTGTGCGGCTGGCCAATGACTGTGGCCATTGGCGACCGCGTCGGCAGCCCGCTGGACATGTCGCCACTGGACGCCCTCGCCTCGTTCGGCAACCCGGTACCTGCCCTGCCGCATTTCTCCGGCAAGGACCGCGAACGCCACCACCTGCTCGCCCAACTGCAACGCATGGATGCCGCCGGCCTCGACCAACTGCTGCTGCTGACCGGCGACCGTCTGCCCGGCCACCAGCCTGGCCAGCGCCCGGTGCGCTACCTGGAGTCGGTAGCAGCCCTGCAGATCGCCCGCCAGGCCTGCCCGCACTGGCTGCTTGGCGCGGCGCTGAACCCGTTCAAGTACTGCGAGGAAGAAGGCGGTGCCCAATACTTCAAGGCCGAGAAAAAACTGGCGGCAGGCGCCGACTTCCTTACACTGCAACTGGGATTCGATGCCGGCAAACACCAGGAAGCCATGCACTGGATGCGCCGCCAGGCCACGCCCCGGCCGATGCTGGCCTGCCTGATGAGCCTCACCCACGGGCGTGCGACGATGCTCGAGCACGTGGCTGGCGTGACCGTCACGCCGTCGATGCGCGACATGCTGGAAGCAGAAACGGCGCAGTCCAAGGCCTTTGCCCAGGCGCGCAGCGTCGACCGCCTTGCTTTGCAGATCATCGGCGTGAAGCTGATGGGCTACGCCGGCGTGCATTTGTCGGGGGTTCACGAACTCAAGCAACTGCTGGCCCTGGAAGCACGCATCGAGCACTGGCAGGCGCAAATCCACACGCTGGAACAATGGGCGCCGGCCTGGCAGGCCAGCTGGCAGATGCCCGGCCTGCCGGCAGTCAGCTTCCATCCGCCGCAGGCAAGCTGGCGCCAGGGCGAATCACGGGTCGATGCCTCGTTCAAGGAGAAGGCGCGCTATCACCTGATGCACGGCATGCATTCGCTGCTGTTCAGCCGCCGCAATGGGCTGAGCAAGGCATTTGGCTGGGCTGTGCGCCAGCCGATGTGGGCCACCCGCCTTGGCGCGCAGGTGCTGCACAAGCTGGAACACGCGGTGAAGAAACCGCTGGTAGGCTGCGACACCTGCGGCCGCTGCCGCCTGGAAGAGACCCTGTACATCTGCCCGGAAACCTGCCCCAAGGGCCTGGCCAACGGCCCCTGCGGCGGCACCGCGCTGAACCGCTGCGAGTTCGGCGACCGCGAGTGCATCCACAGCGTCAAGTACCGCACCGCCAAGGCGGTGCGGCAGACAGCACTGCTGACCGAGCGACTGATCCCGTGCATCGAGCTCGATACACGCCACCGCAGCTCGTGGCCGCAGTGGTTCCAGGCCCAGACGCCGCGTCAGTTCAGCCCGCAGCCAGCGCCTCGAAGCCAGCCCGAATCGTAGCTTCGGGCAATTCGTCGGCGATGAACACCATCACGCTTTCGCGGGTTTCACCCTCGGCCCACTCGGCGTCCCAGTCGAAGCCATAGAGCTTGAGTACGCCCTGGAACACCAGCTTGCGCGCCTCTCCGGCAATGTTCAGCACGCCCTTGTAGCGCAGCAGCTGCTTGCCGTGGGTTTCCAGCAGTTCGTTCATGAAGTCGCTGAGGCGGTCGATGTCCAGCGGGCTTTCCGTGCGCAGCACCAAGGTGGAAATCCGGTCCGGGGTAGCGGGCTTGAGCAGCGGGCGTAGCGCTGGCTTCAGGTTCGCGCCCAGATCCGGGTTGAGGTTGAAACCACGCACATCCAGCAGCTCGGCCAGGTCGATGCGACCATGCTCGACCACGCGGACCGCGGCCCGGCCATTGATGCGCGCCAGGCGCTCGCGCAGGGCCTCGACTGCAGCGGGCTCGACCAGGTCGGTCTTGCTCAGCAGCAGGCGATCGGCAAAGCCGACCTGGGCCTGGGCGATGGTCTGGGTCAGGTGCAACTCGGCGTGAGCGGCATCGACCAGGGTGATGATGCCGTCGAGGATGTAGCGCTCACGCAGTTCCTCGTCGATGAAGAAGGTCTGGGCCACCGGCGCCGGGTCGGCCAGGCCGGTGCACTCGATTACCAGGCGGTCGAAGGCGATCTCGCCGGCATCCAGGCGTTCCAGCAGCAGGTACAAGGCGCGGGTCAGGTCGCCATGGATGCTGCAGCACACGCAGCCATTGGCCAAGGTCATTACCTGCACCGGGTCGTCGCCCAGTAGCTGGCTGTCGATGCCGGCCTCGCTGAATTCGTTCTCGATCACGGCGATCTTCAGGCCGTGCTCGGCCTTGAGCATGTGCTTGAGCAAGGTGGTCTTGCCGGCACCGAGGAAGCCAGTGAGTACGGTTACGGGAATAGGCGTCTGCACGCAGAACATCTCCTGTGCGGAAAAAACACTGGCCTCATCGCCGGCAAGCCAGCTCCCACAGGTACCGCACAAACCTTGAGGCCTGTGCAATACCTGTGGGAGCCGGCTTGCCGGCGATGAGGCCGGGACAGGTTAACGCTTGAGGATCAACAACACTTGGGCCCGGACTTGCCGCCGTAGCGCGCTTCCTGGCGTTCGCGGAAGAACTGCTCGTACGTCATGACCGGCTTGTCCGGGTGCGTTTTCTGCATGTGCTCGACGTAGTTGTCGTAGTCGGGCATGCCGACCATCAGGCGGGCTGCCTGCCCCAGGTACTTACCCAGTCGACCCAGGTCGTTGAACATCGCAGCAGTCCTCTCAAGCTTCAGGCAGGGCCTGGAACGGGGTTTCCTTGTCGGTGCGCTCCTTGCGGCCGAGGGCGGCGAAGCCGACCTTGACAGCGAAGAACAGCACACTGAACACCACAACCAGGAACAGGATCGTCAGGCCGGCGTTGGTGTAGGCGTTGAAAATCACGTGCTGCATCTGTCCGATGTCCTTGGCCGGGGCCAGTACCTGGCCGGCGTCCAGCGCAGTGCTGTATTTCTTGGCCAAGGCCAGGAAACCAACAGCCGGGTTCGGGTCGAACAGCTTGATCAGGCCTGCAGTGGTGGTGCAGATGAGCAACCACACGGCCGGCAGCAGGGTGACCCAGACGTAGCGCTGGCGCTTCATCTTGATCAGCACCACAGTGCCGAGCATCAAGGCGATACCAGCCAGCATCTGGTTGGAAATACCGAACAGCGGCCACAGGGTGTTGATGCCACCCAGCGGGTCGATCACGCCCTGGTACAGCAGGTAGCCCCACAGGGCCACGCAGCCGGCAGTACCAATCAGGTTGGCAGTCCACGACTCGGTGCGCTTGAGCGCCGGCACGAAGCTGCCCAGCAGGTCCTGCAGCATGAAGCGCCCGGCACGGGTGCCGGCGTCTACCGCGGTAAGGATGAACAGGGCCTCGAACAGGATTGCGAAGTGGTACCAGAAGGCCATGGTGTTTTCACCCGGCAGCACCTGGTGCAGGATCTGCGCAATACCCACCGCCAGGGTCGGTGCACCACCGGCACGGGCCAGGATGGTGTGCTCGCCAATGTCGCGGGCAGTGGCCTCGAGCTGCTCAGGGGTAATCAGGAAGCCCCAGCTGCTGACCGTTTGCGCCACCGATGCCACGTCGGCACCGACCACCGCGGCCGGGCTGTTCATGGCGAAGTACACGCCTGGTTCGATCACCGAGGCGGCGACCATGGCCATGATGGCAACGAACGATTCCATCAGCATGCCGCCGTAGCCGATGTAGCGGGCGTTGGTTTCGTTGTCGAGCAGCTTGGGCGTGGTCCCCGAGGAGATCAGCGCATGGAAGCCGGACACCGCGCCACAGGCGATGGTGATGAACAGGAACGGGAACAGGGTGCCCTTCCACACCGGGCCGGTGCCATCGGTGAACTGGGTCAGCGCCGGCATTTTCAGCTCGGGCGCGATGATCAGGATACCAATGGCCAGGCCGACGATCGTGCCGATCTTGAGGAAGGTCGACAGGTAGTCACGTGGCGCCAATACCAGCCATACCGGCAGCACGGCGGCGACGAAGCCATAGCCCACCAGCATCCAGGTGATCTGCACGCCGGTGAAGGTGAACGCCGGGCCCCAGGTCGGATCTGCGGCAATCTGGCCCCCCAGCCAGATCGAGGCCAGCAGCAGCACCACGCCGATGACCGAGATCTCACCGATATGGCCCGGGCGGATGTAGCGCATGTAAATGCCCATGAACATCGCGATCGGAATGGTCGCCATCACCGTGAACATGCCCCACGGGCTCTCGGCCAAGGCCTTGACCACGATCAATGCCAGCACCGCCAGGATGATGATCATGATCAGGAAGCAGCCGAACAGGGCGATGGTGCCCGGGATACGGCCCATCTCCTCACGTACCATGTCGCCCAGCGAGCGGCCGTTGCGGCGGGTGGACAGGAACAGGACCATGAAGTCCTGCACCGCACCGGCCAGCACCACGCCGGCGATCAGCCACAGCGTGCCGGGCAGGTAGCCCATCTGCGCGGCGAGCACCGGGCCGACCAAGGGGCCTGCACCAGCGATGGCGGCGAAGTGGTGGCCGAAGAGGATGTGTTTGTTGGTCGGGACGTAGTCCAGGCCGTCGTTGTTGAGCACCGCCGGGGTGGCACGGCGTGGGTCGAGCTGCATCACCTTGGTGGCGATGAACAGGCTGTAGTAACGATAGGCGACCAGGTAGATGGCCACTGCCGCGACCACGATCCACAAGGCATTGATCGCCTCGCCGCGACGCAGGGCAACCACGCCCAGCGCACAGGCTCCTATGACTGCCAGCGCCAGCCACGGAATGTGGCGTAGCAGGCTATTATTGTTGTTCATGGTTTGCTTCCAGCTGGTGGATTGGAAAAGACCGCCCATCGAGTCTAGGGCGAGTCATCGCGCATTGCCACACTTGCTTTGGTCTAGAGCCTCTGCGGCCAGATTGCGGTACCTGATGTACATACCACTCTAACTATAGTCAGGATGTCACCTGAGGACCTATGCGAGGATCTACCCCATGAGCGATCACGACGAACGCCGCCGTTTCCAGCGCATCGATTTCGATGCCCCCACCGAGCTGCGCCAGGGCGACCGCCGCTGGCCGGTAAAACTCCTGGATCTGTCGCTGAAGGGCCTTCTGGTCAATCGCCCCGAGCCATGGGACGCCGACCTGACCCAGGATTTCGATGCGATCATCCACCTCGACCGCGATGTGCGTGTGCAAATGCAGGTTGAATTGCGCCATGAGGAAGCCACCCGCCTGGGCTTTATCTGCCTGTACATCGACGTCGAATCGATGACCCATTTGCACCGTCTTGTGGAATTGAACGTGGCCGACAGCACCGAAATGATGCGTGAGCTGCGCGAACTCATCGAATAATGAAATCTCTTAGCTAGCTAATGGCTCCCCCGCGTTGTGTTTCTTGTCTACCCAGACAGCTTTAAGCCTGGGTAGCGGCGCTTTGTACACACCCCTCTAGCACAGCCTCTGACGAGTTGGTACGCCTTCTGCATTAGATTCCCGCGCATCTTGCGGGCACTCTTGTGCGCGCTACGATCAAAATATTGTATACAATTCTTGTGGCAATCATTTGTCGGAAGTGTCTACAGTAGCGCCACAACAATAAACAGAGAGCCTGCTCCATGACTACGTCCCCTAGCACGTCTCCCGCCAAGCGGCCCGAGGATGAAAACCTCGGTCTTGGTGCCAACCTGGCCTATGGTCTGCAGCATGTGCTGACCATGTACGGGGGGATCGTCGCGGTACCCCTGATCCTGGGGCAGGCCGCAGGCCTGAACGGCGCCGAAATCGGCATGCTGATCGCCGCTTCGCTGTTTGCCGGTGGCTTGGCCACCCTGCTGCAAACCCTTGGCCTGCCGTTCTTCGGCTGCCAGTTGCCGCTGGTGCAGGGCGTTTCATTCGCCGGTGTGGCGACCATGGGGGCCATCCTCAGCAGCGAGGGCGGCGGTGGCCTGCCGGGCGTGCTCGGCGCGGTCATGGCAGCGTCGCTGATCGGTTTTCTGATCACCCCTGTGTTCTCCCGCATCACCAAGTTCTTCCCGCCGTTGGTGACCGGCATCGTCATCACTACCATCGGCCTGACCCTGATGCCCGTGGCCGCTCGCTGGGTAATGGGTGGCAACAGCGCCTCGCCGGAATTCGGCAGCGTGGCCAACATCGGCCTGGCAGCCCTGACCTTCGCCATCGTGCTGCTGCTGAGCAAGCTTGGCAGCGCGGCGATCTCGCGCCTGTCGATTCTGCTGGCCATGGTGGTCGGCACCCTGATCGCCTGGGCGCTGGGCATGGCCGACTTCAGCAAGGTCACCGAGGGCCCGATGTTCGCATTCCCCACGCCGTTCCATTTCGGCATGCCGGAATTCCACATCGCCGCGATCCTGTCGATGTGCATCGTGATCATGGTGACCCTGGTGGAAACTTCAGCCGACATCCTCGCGGTGGGCGAAATCATCGACACCAAGGTCGACTCCAAGCGCCTGGGCAACGGCCTGCGCGCCGACATGGCCTCGAGCATCCTGGCACCGATCTTCGGCTCGTTCACCCAGAGCGCGTTTGCCCAGAACGTCGGCCTGGTAGCCGTGACCGGGGTCAAGAGCCGCTACGTGGTGGCCACCGGTGGCGTGATCCTGGTGGTGCTCGGCCTGCTGCCGATCATGGGCCGGGTAATTGCCGCGGTCCCTACTCCGGTACTGGGTGGCGCCGGCATCGTGCTGTTCGGCACCGTGGCAGCCAGCGGTATCCGCACCCTGTCCAAGGTCAGCTACAAGAACAACGTCAACCTGATCATCGTCGCGGCCTCACTGGGCTTCGGCATGATCCCGATTGCCGCACCGACCTTCTACCATCACTTCCCGAACTGGTTCGAGACCATCTTCCACTCGGGCATCAGCTCGGCGGCGATCATGGCTATCCTGCTGAACCTGATTTTCAACCACTTCACCGCCGGCAATTCGGACCAGCAGTCGGTGTTTGCTGCCGCGTACGAGCGCACCATCCAGTATTCGGACATTTCAGCGCTGCGTGATGGCGACTACTTCAAGGACGGCAAGCTGTTCGATGCCGAGGGTAATGAAGTGCCGATGCTGGAACAGGACGAGCATGGCAATGAAACGGTCAGGCGCAGTGCGGTTGCCGAGCATTGACCGCTGACTGAGCGGTGAGGTGGGGGGCCGATGCGCATCGTCGGCCCCTTTTTCATTTACCGGTATTGGCCTCTTCGCGGGCGCGCCCGCTCCCACAGGGATTGCACAAGCTTCGGAGACCGAGGTGATCCTGTGGGAGCGGGCGTGCCCGCGAAGAGGCCGGTACAGGCTACAAATTACTCGAACAGCGCATCCAGGGCCTGCTCCAGCCGGGTAACGGCAATCACCTGCAACCCCGCCGGCGCCTCTTTAGGCGCATTGCCCTTGGGCACGATGGCTCGCTTGAAACCATGCTTGGCGGCTTCCTTCAAACGCTCCTGACCACTGGGCACCGGCCGCACCTCGCCAGACAGGCCGATCTCGCCGAATACCAGCAGCCCATGGGCCAGGGGCCGGTTGCGCAGGCTGGACATCACCGCCGCCAGCAGCGCCAGGTCCGAGGCGGTTTCCAGCACCTTCACCCCGCCCACCACGTTGAGGAACACGTCCTGGTCATGGGTGGGAATACCGCCGTGGCGGTGCAGCACCGCCAGCAACATCGCCAGGCGGTTCTGGTCAAGGCCCAAGGTCACCCGGCGCGGGTTGGCCAGGTGGCTGTCGTCGACCAGCGCCTGCACCTCCACCAGCATCGGCCGGGTGCCTTCCCAGGTGGCCATCACCACGCTGCCCGGTACTTCCTCCTGGGTGCGGTTGAGGAATATCGCCGAGGGGTTGGACACTTCTTTCAGGCCCCGGTCGGTCATGCCGAACACACCCAGCTCGTTGACCGCGCCAAAGCGGTTCTTGACCGCCCGCAGCAGGCGCAGGCGGCCATCGGACTCGCCTTCGAAATACAGCACGGTATCGACCATGTGCTCGAGTACCCGCGGGCCGGCGAGCGAGCCTTCCTTGGTCACGTGGCCGACCAGGAAGATCGCCGTGCCGCTCTGCTTGGCGTAGCGCACCAGCAACGCCGTGCTTTCGCGCACCTGGGCCACGCCGCCGGGTGCCGATTGCAACTGCTCGGTGAAAATGGTCTGGATCGAGTCGATCACCATCACTCGCGGTTTCTCGACGCGGGCCGTGGCGATGATGGTCTCGATGCAGGTTTCGGTCATCACCTTGAGCTGGTCCTGGGGCAGGCCCAGGCGCCGTGAGCGCATGGCCACCTGCTGCTGCGACTCCTCGCCGGTGACATACAGCGCCGGCATGCCCACGGCAATGTTGCACAAGGTTTGCAGCAGGATGGTCGACTTGCCGATGCCCGGGTCACCACCGATCAACACCACCGAACCATCCACAAGGCCACCGCCCAGCACTCGATCCAGTTCAGTGCTGCTTGTGGTGAAGCGCGGGATTTCCTCGACGCTGACTTCGGCCAGGGTCTTGATCTGCGCCTGCTGCCCGGTCCAGCCGGCACGGCCGCTACTGGGCGCAGCCGCACCGCCGCTTTCGATCATGGTCTCGACCAGGGTGTTCCAGGCCCCGCATTCGCCACACTGGCCGGCCCATTTGGGGAAGGTCGCACCGCACTCGGTGCAGCCATACAAGCGCTTGGCCTTTGCCATGGCTGGGGTCTCCTGGAAAAAACCGCCATGATAGCCGAGCTGGACGTGCCTCGAACGCCTCGGGATGCGACAAAACTATTCGTTCTAACAGCGGTCTGTGGCCCTGAACACAACGCATGAAGCGTTTAAGTGGCTTACACTGCGTAAACCTTACCTTTTGTTACAAGGAACAAGACATGGGCATGATCAGTGAATTCAAGGCCTTCGCGGTCAAAGGCAATGTCGTCGATATGGCGGTTGGTATCATCATCGGCGCGGCCTTCGGCAAGATCGTCTCGTCTTTCGTCGGTGATGTGGTCATGCCGCCACTGGGCCTGTTGATCGGTGGTGTGGACTTCAGCGACCTGGCAATTACCCTGAAGGCTGCCGAAGGTGACGTTCCGGCAGTAGTGCTGGCGTATGGCAAGTTCATCCAGACCGTGATCGACTTCGTCATCGTGGCCTTTGCCATCTTCATGGGGGTGAAGGCGATCAACCGCCTGAAGCGCGAAGAGGCGGTGGCGCCGTCTGCGCCGCCAGTGCCTTCGCCTGAAGAGACCTTGCTGACCGAGATTCGCGACTTGCTCAAGACGCAGAACCAGAATCGGTTGCCTTAAGATCGCTGGGGCCGCAACGCGGCCCCAACGGCCTTACCAGTAGTTTTCCACAGCCACCTGTCCCGGCCGCTTGCTCAGGCTCAGCTGCAGGTCCCGCGCCTTCAGTACCTTGCGCGTTTCATCAATCATCTCCGGGTTGCCACACAGCATCACCCGCGAATGCTCTGGCGACAGTTCCAACCCCGCCGCCTTCTCCAGTTCGCCATTCTCGATCAGCGTGGTAATACGCTGGTTCAACGCCCCCGGATGCTGTTCACGGGTCACCACCGGAATGAACTGCAACTTGCCGGCGAATTCGGCCAGGTAATCGCGCTGCTCCAGCCCGGCGATTTCATCTACATAAGCCAGTTCCTTCGCCTCGCGCACCGAATACACCAGTTTGATGCTGTCAAACCGCTCCCAGGCTTCAAAGTCCTGCAGGATCGACATGAACGGCGCAATGCCAGTACCGGTCGCCAGCAACCACAGGTCGCGGCCACCAACGAAGCGGTCGAGGGTAAGGAAGCCGAAGGCCTGGCGGTCGATCAGCAGGGTATCGCCTGCCCCCAGTCGGCTCAGCTCGCTGGTGAACTCCCCGCCTGGCACCACGATGGAGAAGAAGTCGAGGTGCTCGTCATGGGGCGCGCTGACCATGGAGTAGGCGCGCCACACTACACTGCCATCGGCCTTGGTCACGCCCAGGCGGGCAAACTGGCCGGAACGGAAGCGGAACCCCGCGTCGCGCGTAACCCGCAGGCTGAAGAGGTTCGGCGTCAGCGGCTGAACATCGAGCAGGGTCTGGCGGGTGAACTTTTCGGCGCTTGCGGTCATATCGGACTCCAGGTTTGGCGTGCGCACAGTGTCGCGCAAAGTGACGCGGATAAAAACCACTGCTTTGTAGGGCCTCATCTGCGGCGATCCTGCCGAAGTCATAGAAAATCGTGATCGCTATAACAAAAAATTCCCAACGTTTTGGTAAGTCTTTTCCTACACTCAACCGGGTGTTCAAACGGATTGAAATCTGCATCGCCTGGGAGCGTTAAAGATGCCTGACTGGAAACCCGAACATCTTCATGCGTTTGTCAGCGAACGCAGCCCACGGAAGCTGTTCGACATAGCAGTGCACCTGGCTCAGGACCTGGGCATGGAATACCTTGGGCTGAACATTCGCATCCAGATCGCCACCCAGACGCCCAGGGTCTTCCTCTATAGCAACTACCCGCCCGCGTGGATCGAGCGTTATCAGCGCGATGAGTTCTACAAGCAGGACGCAGCTGCCAGCCTGAGCCACGGCACTACCGAGGCTGTGCTGTGGACCGACGAGTTGTACCGCGAGGCCCCCCAGTACCGGGAAGCAGCCTGCCAGCATGGACTACGGCATGGCTGGACCCAGTCGCTGTACGACTTGCAGCACAATGAAAGCCAGATCAGCGTTGCCAGGCCGGTCGGCAACATCGATATCGTTGAATTCTATGGCAAGGCCGGCAACGTTCAGTGGCTATGCCACACGCTGCATGCCGTGCTGGGCGAGCACCACCTGAGTGCGCTGTGCCCACCGCCACCGAAAATGAGCGAGCGCGAACTGGAAGTACTGAAATGGTCAGCCGCCGGCAAGACAGCCAGCGACGTGGCCTGCATCCTGTCGCTGTCGCAGAGCACGGTGAACTTCCATATCCGCAGTGTCATCACCAAGACCAACGCCGCCAACAAGGCCGGCGCCATTGCCATCGCCGCCCTGCGTGGCTGGATCTGACCTTCAAACCTGCGACCTTGGGCAAAGCCCTGTAGAATCGCCCGGCAAAGCCCGGGGCGAACCGCAACGGGCAGTTTCGTACCCGAGCCAGACGCCATGCCCCTGTTGACCACCCCCTACGCCGAACTCGACCTGATCCGCCAGCCGGAACAGGCCAACGACCCTCTGCAGGCTTTCGATGCCGCCGACGAGTACCTGCTTGCGCAGCTGCACGAACAGGCCCTCGATGCCACCTGCCGGGTGCTGGTGCTCAATGACAGCTTCGGCGCCCTGGCCGCCAGCCTGGCGGGCAAGTTGCAGGTAGTCAGCAGTGGCGATTCGCACCTGGCGCACCTGGCCCTGGAAAAGAACCTGGTGCGCAATGGCCTGCCCTTCGACAGCGTGCCGTTCGTGCCGGCCAGCGAACACTGGCAAGGCCCGTTCGATCGGGTGCTGGTGCGTGTGCCCAAGACCCTGGCCCTGCTCGAAGAACAACTGATTCGCCTGCAAGGCCACCTGGCGCCCAATGCCCAAGTGATTGCCGGGGCGATGATCAAGCACTTGCCACGGGCTGCCGGTGACCTGATGGAGAAGTACATCGGCCCGGTGCAAGCCTCGCTGGCGCAGAAAAAGGCACGCTTGCTGACCGCGACGCTGGCCGAACGGCCTGTCGCCCGCTCGCCCTACCCTAGCCGCTACAGCCTCGACGCGCCGCCGCTGGAGCTGGTCAACCACGCCAACGTGTTTTGCCGTGAGGGCCTGGACATTGGCACACGGGCGTTCCTGCCACACCTGCCCCGCGAACTGGGCCGCGCGCGGGTGGCAGACCTGGGCTGCGGCAACGGAGTGCTGGCGATCGCCAGCGCGCTGGTCAACCCGGATGCCCAGTACACCCTGGTCGACGAGTCGTACATGGCGGTGCAATCGGCGCGGGAGAACTGGCAGGCCGCGCTGGGTGAGCGCCCGGCGGCGTTCGAAGCAGCCGATGGATTGGCGGGGGTAGAGAAGCAGTCACTGGACGTGGTGCTGTGCAACCCGCCATTCCACCAGCAGCAGGTGGTGGGTGACTTCCTCGCCTGGCGCATGTTCCAGCAGGCGCGTGAGGCGTTGGTGGTGGGCGGGGCGCTGTATATCGTGGGTAACCGGCACCTGGGCTATCACAGCAAGCTGGCGCGGTTGTTCCGGGGGGTGGAGCAGGTGGCGGCGACGCCCAAGTTCGTTATTCTGAAAGCCCGCAAGTAAAAGCGCCGCCGCCCCTATGGGAGCGGGCATGCCCGCGAACACCGGCGAAGCCGGTGCCATCTATCGCGTTGTCTGCTTCGCGGGCACGCCCGCTCCCACAGGCGCCCCCATTGGTTCAATGGGTGGTCAGCCCCGCAGCCCCCATGAACAGGCGCATCACCCAGGCCGCCACACCCAGGGCCGCCACACTCATCGCCCAGATCAGCAGCAGCCAGCCCAGCCGCTGCCACAGGGGTTTCTTCTCGTCCAAACCATGCTTGCCGGTCATCATGCGGCCCTCCTAGTGATAGCCGTCTTCATGGGTAACCTTGCCGCGGAACACGTAATAGCTCCAGAAGGTATACATGAGGATGAACGGCAGGATGAACAGGGTACCCACCAGCATGAAGCCCTGGCTCTGCGGTGGCGCCGCGGCATCCCAGATCGAGATCGACGGCGGGATGATATTCGGCCACAGGCTGATGCCCAGGCCGCTGTAACCAAGGAAGATCAGCACCAGCGTCAGCAGGAACGGTGTGTAGTGCGCATTGCGCGCCACCGCCTTGAGCAACCCGTAGAAGGTGACCAGCACCAGGATCGGCACCGGCATGAACCAGACCAGGTTAGGCATGCTGAACCAGCGCTCGGCAATCTGCGGGTAGGCAATCGGTGTCCACAGGCTGACGATGCCGATCACCACCAGCAGCACCAGCGCCAACGGCCGGGCGATGTCGTGCATCTTCTGCTGCAGCGGCCCTTCGGTCTTCATGATCAGCCAGGTACAACCCAACAGGGTGTAGGCAACGATCAGCCCCAGGCCGCAGAACAGGCTGAACGGGGTCAGCCAGTCAAGGGTGCCTCCGGCGAAATGCCGGTCGACCACCTTGAAGCCTTCGAGGAAGGCGCCCAGTGCCACGCCCTGGAAGAAGGTGGCAACCAGCGAGCCTCCGATGAACGCCTTGTCCCAGATATGGCGCTTGTCGGCGGTGGCCTTGAAACGGAACTCGAAGGCCACGCCGCGGAAGATCAGACCGATCAGCATCAGGATCAACGGCAGGTACAGCGCCTCCAGCACTACCGAGTAAGCCATCGGGAATGCCCCGAACAGCCCGGCACCGCCCAGCACCAGCCAGGTTTCGTTACCGTCCCATACGGGGGCGACGGTGTTCATCATTACATCGCGGTCCCGCTCGCCCTTGACGAACGGGAAGAGCATGCCGATGCCCAGGTCGAAACCATCCATCACCACGTACATCATGACGCCGAAAATGATGATCACGGCCCAGATCAGCGAAAGGTCGATACCCATGGCTCAGTGTTCCTTGCTCAGGCTGGCGGAATTGGCCTCATGGCCATCATCGGCGGCAGACAGCGGCCGCGCCGGTGTGCGTTTGGTGCCAGGGCCACCGGGGTTGTGTTCGTCCCCTTCACCGGTTTTCGGCCCTTTGCGCACCAGGCGCATCATGTAGCCAAGGCCGGTGCCGAACAGGGCGAAATACACCACCACGAAGGCCACCAGGGTGAAGCCAAGCTGGGCGTAACTGTGGTTGGACACACCGTCTGCCGTGCGCATCAGGCCATATACCACCCAGGGCTGGCGGCCGATTTCCGTTGTGAACCAGCCGGCCAGCAGTGCGATCAGCCCGGAAGGCCCCATCCACAGGGCCAGGTGCAGGAACGGCCGCGAGGTGTAGAGCGTGCCGCGCTTACGCAGCCACAGGCTCCACAGGCCGACGAAGATCATCAGGAAACCCAGCCCGACCATGATCCGGAACGACCAGAAGACGATGGTCGAGTTGGGCCGGTCTTCGGGTGGGAACTCCTTCATCGCCGGTACCTGCTTGTCCAGGCTGTGGGTCAGGATGAGGCTGCCGAGCGCCGGGATCTCGAGCTTGAAGCGGGTGGTTTCGGCCTGCATGTCGGGGATGCCGAACAGGATCAGCGGGGTCGGCTCGCCGGGCACGTTCTCCCAGTGGCCTTCGATCGCGGCGATTTTCACCGGTTGGTGCTTGAGGGTGTTGAGGCCATGGAAGTCACCGATCACCGCCTGGATCGGCGCGACGACCAGCGCCATCCACATGGCCATCGACAGCATCTTGCGCACCGCCGGGTTGTCACGCCCGCGCAACAGGTGCCAGGCCGCCGAGGCACCGACGAAGAACGCGGTGGCAACGAACGCGGCAGTGGCCATGTGCATCAGGCGGTAGGGGAAGGAGGGGTTGAACACCACCGCAAACCAGTCCACCGGCACCACCCGGCCATCGATGATTTCGTGGCCTTGCGGGGTCTGCATCCAACTGTTGGAGGCGAGGATCCAGAAGGTCGAGACCAGGGTGCCGAGTGCCACCATCACCGTGGAGAAGAAGTGCAGGCCACGGCCGACACGGTTCCAGCCAAACAGCATGACCCCCAGGAAGCCAGCCTCGAGGAAGAACGCCGTCAGCACCTCGTAAGTGAGCAACGGGCCGGTAATGGCGCCGGCGAAGTCGGAGAAGCGGCTCCAGTTGGTGCCGAACTGATAGGCCATGACCAGGCCGGAAACCACGCCCATGCCGAAGTTGACGGCGAAGATTTTCGACCAGAAGTGATAAAGGTCACGGTAGACCTGGTTGTTGGTCCGCAGCCAGAGGCCTTCGAGAACGGCCAGGTAGCTCGCCAGGCCAATGGTGATGGCCGGGAACAGGATATGGAACGATACGGTAAAGGCAAACTGCATTCGGGCGAGCTCTAAGGCCTCTATTCCGAACATGGTGCTTCCTCTTCAGATAATCCGGCGTCCGGGCCGCTGGCCCAATCGCCCACTGCCCCCACGGTAGTCGAGTGCGGCGCGTTGGAATTGTTCTGTTCGATCGCAGGGATTTCGGCCCAAGGGCCCGATCGTTACATCTGGAACGATTGATCCAGATCAACGATTGCTAGGAAGCATAGTCCTGAATGGCCAGTCGGGCCGTGTGGTTGATTGCCGCGTGACCGGTTGCCCCACCCCCTTTCATGACCCGTGAAAAAGTGCAGACCACGGCAAACAGTAACTGTTTGTTACAAACAGATGATACGCTGCGCCCCCCTCTACTGCGCCGAGGCCGCTGATTTCCGATGTCCGATTCCGCACCGCAGTTGTTACGCCACCATCGCCCCTTCCTGGCGTTCTGGCTGGCCCGCGTATTCACCGCCAGCGGCTTCCAGATGCTTACCGTGGCCATCGGCTGGCACCTCTACCAGTTGACCGGCAATGTGCTGGACCTGGGCCTGGTCGGCCTGGTCGAGTTCGCCCCACGGGTGCTGTTCATGCTGCACACCGGGCATGTCGCCGACCGCTATGACCGGCGCAAGGTCGCCGCGCTGTGCCAGAGCCTGCAGGGGCTGATAGCCCTGGCACTGGCGCTGGGCAGTGCCACTGACAACGTCACCCGCGAGCTGATCTTCGCCCTCGCCTTCCTGCTCGGTGCCACGCGTTCGTTCGAAATGCCGGCGACCCAGGCGCTGCTGCCCAACGTGGTACCGGCCGGGCTGTTCCCACGCGCGGTGGCGGCTTCGGCCTCGGCCACCCAGGCAGCAACCATCGTGGCGCCGGCGGTGGGCGGTTTCCTGTATGCCTTCGGCAGCATCTGGGTTTACGGCCCCACCGTGGCCCTGTACGCCATTGCCTGCGTGCTTACCCTGAGCCTGCAGGCACGCGGCCAGGTGACCCAGCGTGGGCGCGCCAGCATCGAATCGCTGCTGGCCGGTATCCGCTTCATCCGCAGCCGGCCCGACATCCTCGGCGCCATCTCGCTGGACTTGTTCGCCGTGCTGCTGGGCGGGGCGACCGCACTGCTGCCGGTGTTCGCCAAGGACATCCTGCTGACCGGCCCGCTGGGCCTCGGCCTGCTACGCTCGGCGCCAGCGGTGGGGGCGTTGCTGATGTCACTGTGGCTGGCGCGCTTCCCGTTCGAGCGCAACGTGGGGCGGACCATGTTCACCGCCGTGGGTGTGTTCGGCGTGGCGACTATCGCCTTCGGCCTGTCGACCTCGTTCTGGTTCTCGCTGGCAGTGCTGGTGGTGCTGGGTGCGGCGGACATGATCAGCATGGTCATCCGCGGCGCCTTCGTGCAGTTGGAGACGCCGGATGAAATGCGCGGGCGGGTGAGCGCGGTGAACGGCTTGTTCATTGGTGCCTCGAACCAGCTAGGCGAGTTCGAATCGGGGGTGACCGCGCACTGGTTTGGCACAGTGCCGGCGGTGGTAATGGGCGGCGTGGGCACGTTGTTGGTGACCGGGGTGTGGATAAAACTGTTCCCGACATTGGCCAGGCGGGACCGGTTGCATAACGGTTGAGCACTCGCCTGTACCGGCCTCTTCGCGGGCTTGCCCGCTCCCACAAGGACCGCGCCGCTTCAGGCCCTGCGCGGTACCTGTGGAAGCGGGCAATGGTCCGCGAAGAGGCCGGCACAGGGAAAAAATTACCATTCCCCAACGGCCATAGGCCCCCGCCAAGCATGCTGGTATGATGCGCGGCTTTTTTCCGCCCCACACAAAACCACGGCAACCGGTACGGTCTGTGCTTTGCTGATGGGGTCGATACATTCATGGCGCCGGGAGCGCCTTGGGAGCAGGCATGCTGGAAAGGCTGTTTCAACTGAAAGCACACGACACCAATGTGCGTACCGAGATTCTCGCGGGCGTCACCACCTTCCTGGCCATGGCCTACATCCTGTTCGTCAACCCGAGCATCCTCGGCGAGACCGGCATGGACAAGGGCGCGATCTTCGTCGCCACTTGCCTGGCCGCGGCCATCGGCTCGGTGACCATGGGCCTGATCGCCAACTACCCGATCGCGCTGGCGCCGGGCATGGGGCTGAACGCGTTCTTCACCTACACCGTGGTGCTGCACATGGGCCACACCTGGCAGGTGGCACTGGGCGCGGTGTTCCTTTCGGCGGTGATGTTCTTCCTGTTGTCTATCTTCCGCATCCGCGAGTGGATCGTGAACAGCATCCCGCTGCCGCTGCGTTCGGCCATTGCCGCCGGTATCGGTCTGTTTCTGGCGCTGATCGCCCTG
Organism: Pseudomonas putida; assembly: GCA_029953615.1. Lineage (NCBI taxonomy): Bacteria > Pseudomonadati > Pseudomonadota > Gammaproteobacteria > Pseudomonadales > Pseudomonadaceae > Pseudomonas > Pseudomonas putida. Next base: position 1,412,625 of record CP124529.1, read on the forward strand.
CATAACGCCGGTATCGTCGTCGATAACCCGGCCACCCTGGTGGGCCTGGGCGACCTCAAGCAGCCAGCACCGATCCTCGCCACCTTGGGCTTCTTCCTGATTGTCGGCCTGGAGTCGCTGAAAGTGCGCGGTGCCGTGCTGATCGGCATTCTTGCCGTGACCATCGCCTCGATCGTGATGGGCGTGACACCCTTCGGCGGCATCGTCTCGATGCCACCGTCGCTGGCCCCGACCTTCCTGCAGCTGGACATCGCCGGCGCGCTGGACGTTGGCCTGGTCAGCGTGATCTTCGCCTTCCTGTTCGTCGACCTGTTCGACAACTCCGGCACTCTGATCGGCGTGGCCAAGCGCGCCGGGCTGATGGGCAAGGACGGGCACATGCCGAAGATGGGCCGTGCCCTGATTGCCGACAGCACCGCCGCCATGGCCGGCTCCCTGCTGGGCACCTCGACCACCACCAGCTACATCGAATCTGCCGCGGGCGTGAGCGCCGGTGGCCGTACCGGGCTGACCGCCATCGTGGTTGCCGTGCTGTTCCTGCTGGCACTGTTCTTCGCCCCGCTGGCCGGCAGCGTGCCGGCCTTCGCCACTGCACCGGCGCTGCTGTTCGTCGCGGTGCTGATGGCCTCGGGCCTGGCGGAAATAAACTGGGACGACGTCACCGAAGCCGCACCAGTGGTAGTGACCGCCCTGGCCATGCCGCTGACCTACTCGATCGCCAACGGCATCGCCTTCGGCTTCATTTCCTGGACCGCCGTCAAGCTGATCTCCGGCCGCCACCGCGACCTGAACCCGGCCCTGGTGATCCTTTCCATCCTGTTCGTCATCAAGCTGGGCTGGTTCAACGCATGAGTGCTGCTTTCGACCCCTCCTCCTACACCACCCAGCTGGACGCCAAGGTGGCCCGGCTGCGCGAGCTGCTGGCGCCGTTCGGCGCGCCGGAGCCGGCTGTTTTCGACTCGCCGCGCGAGCATTACCGCCTGCGCGCCGAATTCCGTCTGTGGCGCGAGGATGGCCAGCGTCACTACGCCATGTTCGCCCCGGGCGAGAAGCACAAGGCGATCCTGATCGACGACTTCCCCATCGCCAGCCAGCGCATCAATGCATTGATGCCACGCCTGAAAGCCGCCTGGCAGGCCAGCGAGGAACTGGGCAACCGCCTGTTCCAGGTGGAGTTCCTCACCACCCTGGCCGGCGATGCCATGGTCACCCTGTGCTACCACCGCCCGCTGGACGAGGCCTGGGAAGTGGCCGCACGGCAACTGGCCGAAGAGTTGGGCGTGAGCATCATTGGCCGCTCCAAGGGCAAGCGCCTGGTCATCGGCCGTGACTACGCGGTGGAAAAGCTCGATGTCGCCGGCCGTGTGTTCAGCTACCGCCAGCCGGAAGGCGCGTTCACCCAGCCCAACGGCGCGGTGAACCAGAAGATGCTGAGCTGGGCCTTCGAGGCCATCGGCGAGCGGGACGACGACCTGCTGGAGCTGTACTGCGGCAACGGCAACTTCACCCTGCCGCTGGCCACTCGTGTGCGTAAGGTGCTGGCTACCGAGATCAGCAAGACGTCGGTCAATGCCGCGCTGAGCAACCTCGACGAGAACGCTGTGGGTAACGTGCGGCTGGTGCGCCTGTCGGCAGAAGAGCTGACCCAGGCGCTGAATGGGGTGCGGCCGTTCCGCCGGCTGGAAGGCATCGACCTGAAGAGCTACGCGTTCGGTACGGTGTTCGTCGACCCGCCGCGGGCGGGCATGGACCCGGATACCTGCGAGTTGACCCGGCGTTTCGAGCGGATCCTGTACATCTCTTGCAACCCGGAGACGCTGGCGGCGAACATTGCCCAGTTGCAGGACACCCACCGCATCGAGCGGTGTGCGTTGTTTGACCAGTTCCCGTATACCCACCATATGGAGAGTGGGGTGCTGCTGGTTCGGCGTTGACCTTCAGATCGCCGGCGCTGCTTTGCAGCCCATCGCGACACAAGGCCGCTCCTACAGGAGTATCGCGATTCCCTGTAGGAGCGGCCTTGAACTGGCCTAATGACCCCGGACACCTCTTAAGGGCGATATGATTCGCCCAATCCGGAGGTTTCCATGCAAGAACGAAAGACCTACACCCGCGAGTTCAAGCAACGTGCTGCAAGCATGGTTCTTGATGACAACTGCTCAATTCCCGACGTCTGCGCCTCAATGGACGTCGGCCCTACGGCTCTGCGCCGGTGGGTTGATCAGGTGCGCAAAGAGCGTCAAAAAGGCCAGCCAGTAGCCGGTACCAAGGCGATCAGCGACGAACAGCGAGAACTCCAACAACTGCGGGCCAAGATCAAGCGCCTGGAGGCCGAGGCTGAAATCTTAAAAAAGGCTACAGCTCTCTTGATGTCGGATCCCGATCGTTTTTCCTGATCGAGGAGCTGAGAGAGTCTGGTGCGTATCCGACCAGCCTGCTTTGCCGTGTGCTGAATGTATCCCGTAGCGCATTTTATGACTGGCTTCACCGCCGTTCAGCGCCTAATACCAAGCGTGACGCGCTCAGGGAAAAGGTCGTGCAATTGCACGCTGAAAGCCGTGGAAGCGCAGGCGCAAGGATGCTCTCTGAGCACTTGAAAGCCCAGCAACTGAAGGTAGGTCGGTATCTGGCCGGAAGACTCATGCAGGAAGCAAATCTGGCCAGCAGACAGCGCCGTCGGCATCAGTATCGCTCCAGAGGAGTCGAGGCATTCGTGGCTAAGAACCTGCTCGAACGTAACTTCGAGCCTACTGCGATCAACCAAGTCTGGTGCGGTGATGTGACCAGTTTGATGGTCGGGAAACGTTGGTATTCACTTGGCAGTAGTCATTGATTTGTTCGCCCGTCGGATCGTTGGTTGGGCGTTTTCCCTGATCAACGATGCCAACCTGGTTAGTAAGGCATTGAGGATGGCGGTAGGGGTTCGGGGCAAGCAGCCAGGCTTGATGTTTCATTCGGATCAAGGCTGCCAATACACCAGCCAGCTTTTCCAATCCGAGCTGCTTGAGCATGGGATAACGCAGAGCATGAGCCGCAGGGGGCAATGCTGGGACAACGCGCCAACAGAGCGTTTCTTTGGGACGCTTAAATCAGAGTGGGTTCCGCCCAAGGGCTACCAGGAAATTGAAGAAGCCAGGCAGGATATGACCAGCTTCTTCATGCGATACAACCGAATCCGGCTCCACAGCTACAACAACTATCTGTCGCCAATAGCCATGGAGCAGCAGGCGGCTTGATCACCGTAATCGGTGTCCGGAGAAACTTGACCAGAACACCTTTTGTCGCGATGGGCCGCAAAGCGGCCCCGAGGTCCAACTCAGAAGTCGAAGAACACCGTCTCCCCTTCCCCCTGAATACGGATATCGAAACGATACGCCGTCTTCCCGTCCACCTCGCAACGCTTGGCCACCAGAGTCTCGCGTCGCTGCGGCTGCTCGATCAGGTTGAGCACCGGGCACTTGGCATTGGCCTCGGCCTCGTCATCGAAGTACAGCCGCGTGTGCAGGTGGATGTTGATCCCCCGGGCAAACAGGCTGATGTTGATGTGCGGTGCCATCGGCACGCCTGCAGCGTTATTCACCACACCCGGCTTGACCGTGTGCAGGGTCCATTCGCCGGCATCGAAGGTGGTGGCGGTGCGGCCGAAGCTGTTGAAGGCGTTTTCCAGGTTGTAGGCATCCTGGTACTCGCCGTTGGCATCGGCTTGCCACACTTCCAGGAACGAATCACGCACCAGGTGGCCATTACCGTCATACACCTGGCCGATCAGCAAAATGTGCTCGCCTGGCGCATCTGGCTTGGCCAGGCGGTTCCAGATTTCCTGATCGCGGGTCGGGTTGCCGGCCGCCTCCAGGGCCAGGCCGATGTGCACGTAGGGGCCGGCAGTCTGCGAAGGGGTTTCCGGCAGCAGTTCGATTGGCATGGCGGGGTCCTCAGCAGTTTTCGAAGTGGGTCTTGCGCTGGCCGCGCAGCACGATGTCGAAGCGGTAGGCCAGGCAGTCCATCGGGTTGGCGTTGCTCATGTCGAGCTTGGCGATCAACTGCTGCACGGCTTGCGGGTTGGCGATCGACTTGACGATCGGGCACATCGGGATCAGCGGGTCACCCTCGAAGTACAGCTGGGTGATCAGCTTGGTGGCGATCGACGGGCCGCTGATGGCGAAGTGGATGTGCGCCGGGCGCCAGTCGTTCGGGCCGTTGCGCCATGGGTACGGGCCCGGCTTGATGGTGCGGAAGCTGTAGTAGCCGTCACGGTCGGTCAGGCAGCGGCCGACGCCACCGAAGTTCGGATCCAGAGGTGCCAGGTAGCGGTCGTTCTTGTGGCGGTAGCGGCCCCCGGCGTTGGCTTGCCACATTTCTACCAGGGTGTTCGGCACAGGCTTGCCGTACTGGTCGACCACACGGCCGGCGACGATGATGCGCTCGCCGATCGGCAAGCCACCGTTGTTGAAGTTCAGCAGCAGGTCATGGTCGTGGGCGCCGAAACCCAGGTGGGAAAAGTCGGGGCCAGTGGTTTCGCTGATCGACTGCGGGATGCTGACCAGTGCCTGACGTGGCGAGCGGGCAATGGACGTCTTGTAGTCAGGCGTAAGGGCTTTCGGGTGCCAGTTGCGATCACGGATCACGAAGCGGCTGTTGTCCTGGGCGGGCATGCCGGTTTCCTCTCTTGGAATTATGGAAATGCGAGGGGGGCTTCTTCGAAACCCTGCCGCGGGCAAGCCCGCTCCCAGATGAAGTTTCGGACAGGTAGCGGGCGATGAATATTGAAATCAGGCGTTTCAAACATAACCATCTGGTTATGGATAAACACCTTGGCCTGACATTCGCCGCTGACGTGGACTAATCTTGTCTTTTTGTTTCACGCTCCGGAGAGCATTCATGGATTGGCGAAAAGGCCGACGCAGCGACAATGTGGTCGATGCCCGAGGCGAAGGTGGTGGCGGCGGCATGCGCTTCGGCGGCGGCAAGGGGCTGGGGCTTGGAGCGGTGCTGCTGATCGTCGGCATCGGCTGGCTCACCGGCCAGGACCCGATGCAGATTCTTGGCCAGCTCGCCGGCCAGATGGAACAGCAACAACAGCAGGCGCCCAGCAGCGTGGGCGGCAAGGCCCCGCCGGCCAACGACCAGCAGGCCGAATTCGTCGCCTCGATCCTGGGCGACACCGAAGACACCTGGAAAGCCCTGTTCGCCGAAGGCGGCAAGCAGTACCGCGACCCCAAACTGGTGCTGTTCAGCGGCCAGGTCAATTCGGCCTGCGGCTTTGCTTCGGCGGCGGTGGGGCCGTTCTACTGTCCGGCCGACCAGCGGGTCTACCTGGACATGTCATTCTTCCGCGAAATGGAAACCCGCTTCGCCGCGGCCGGCGACTTTGCCCAGGCCTACGTGATCGCCCATGAAATCGGCCATCACGTGCAGACCCTGCTAGGCGTGTCGGCCAAGGTCGATGCCGCGCGCCGCAGTGGCCAGCGCATGGAAGGCAACAATGGCCTGCTGGTGCGCCAGGAGCTGCAGGCCGACTGCCTGGCCGGGGTATGGGCCTACCAGGCGCAGAAGCGCCTGAACTGGCTGGAGCCAGGTGACGTCGAAGAGGCGCTGAATGCGGCCAATGCCATTGGCGATGACCGCCTGCAGCAGCAAGGCCGCGGGCGCGTGGTACCAGACTCGTTCACCCACGGCACCTCGGCGCAGCGGGTACGCTGGTTCAAGGCCGGGTTTGCCGAAGGTGAGGTAAACCGTTGCGATACTTTCAGTGCGCGCAACCTTTAAATAGCCGCCTCAGCCGGCGCAATCCCTGTGGGAGCGGGCATGCCCGCGAAGAATCCAGCGCGGTGGATGGCACCGGCTCCGCCGGTGTTCGCGGGCACGCCCGCTCGCACAAGGACTGCGCTAGCTTTTAGATTCTCCCTCAATTCTGCTTTTTTGCTGAAAAAGCGTTTCAGCTTCCCCTATCACTGCCGATAACCCCTGCACGAATCAGCAGGCATCCAGAACAACAACGCCTGGCGATCGTCGATCAAGCGAGCGAAAAACTTCTGGAGAGCGTGCATGAACAACTGGTTCGCCAACATCAGCGTCAACCTTAAACTCGGCCTGGGCTTCGGCCTGGTACTGATCCTCACCGGCCTGCTGGCCCTGACCGGCTGGACCAGCCTCGGTAGCCTGATCGACCGCAGTAACTGGATGGGCGATATCGGCCAGCTCAACAAGGACCTGACCGACCTGCGCATTGCGCGCCTGCAGTACATGATCGCCAACGGCGACGATGCCGCCGCCGCCAACACCCAGACCAAGCTGGACGCCTTCAGCAAGCAGCAGGCCTACCTGGCCAGCACCTTCAAGAGCCCGGAAAACATCAAGCTGCTGGGTGAACTGGGCGAGACCATCAGCGCCTACAAGGTGTCGCTGAACAAGATGCGCCAGGGCTACGACGCCACCCGCACCGCGCGCGCGGCCATGGACGGCTCGGCCAGCCAGGCCGACCAGGCCATGGACGCCCTCAGCCAGGAAGTGATGGCACGCCCCGAGGCCGACAGCGTGCGCCTGGCCCAGTACCAGCTGGTCAGCAAGGCCCGCCAGCAACTACTGCAGGTGCGCATCGACGTACGCGGCTACATTGCCGACAACAGCGCCGCCAACGAGCAGGCCGCCCTGCGCCAGCTGGACGGCGCCCTGGCCGAAATCGACAACCTCAAGCGCCAGCTGCCGGCCGAAGACACGCGCCTGCAACAGTTCGAAGGCTCGGTGCTGGCCTACCGTGACGCCGTGCGCCAGTTCCGCGATGCCGTCGCCAATATCAATACTGCGCGCGCCGAAATGACCGTGCAGGGTGCCGATATCGTCAAGCGCAGCGACGCGCTGTACCAGATCCAGCTGCAGCGCCGTGACATCGAGAGCACCCAGGCCCGCAGCCTGCAGACCATCGCCACGCTGCTGGCACTGCTGGTCGGCGTGCTGGCGGCAGTGCTGATCACCCGGCAGATCACCCGCCCGCTGCGCGACACCCTGGCGGCAGTGGAAAAGATCGCCAGCGGCGACCTCACCCAGCACCTGCGCGTCACCCGCCGCGACGAACTGGGCATGCTGCAACAAGGCATCGCCCGCATGGGCTCCACGTTGCGCGAGCTGATCAGCGGCATCCGCGACGGCGTCACCCAGATCGCCAGTGCTGCCGAGGAACTGTCGGCGGTGACCGAGCAGACCAGCGCCGGCGCCAACAGCCAGAAAGTCGAGACCGACCAGGTAGCCACCGCCATGCACGAAATGGCCGCTACCGTTCAGGAAGTGGCGCGCAATGCCGAGCAGGCCTCGCATGCCGCCACCGGTGCCGATGACGAAGCCCGCGCCGGCGACCGCGTGGTAGGCGAAGCCATTGGCCAGATCGAGCGCCTGGCCGAGGACATGCACCGCTCCACCGAGGCCATGAACCTGCTGCAGCAGGAAAGCCAGAAGATCGGCAGCGTGATGGATGTGATCAAGTCGGTGGCTGAACAGACCAACTTGCTGGCACTGAACGCAGCAATCGAGGCGGCGCGTGCCGGCGAGGCCGGTCGTGGCTTTGCCGTGGTTGCCGACGAAGTACGCGGCCTGGCCCAGCGCACACAGAAATCCACCGAGGAGATCGAAGAGCTGATCGCCAGCCTGCAGCACGGGACCCAGCAAGTGGCTGCGGCCATGCACGGCAGCCGTACCCTGACCGACAGCAGCGTCGAGCTGGCGCGCAAGGCCGGGGCTTCGCTGGAAAGCATCACCAGCACAGTGTCGAGCATCCAGTCGATGAACCAGCAGATTGCCGCAGCGGCGGAACAGCAGAGTGCGGTGGCAGAGGAGATCAGCCGCAGCATCCTGAATGTGCGTGATGTGTCGGAACAGACGGCGGCGGCCAGTGACGAGACGGCGGCGTCCAGCGTGGAGCTGGCGCGCCTTGGTGGGCAGCTGCAGACGCTGGTCAGCCAGTTCCGCGTCTGATCCTGGAATCCGGGGCCGCTTTGCGGCCCATCGCCGGCAAGCCAGGCTCCCACAGGGATAGCACAAGCCTCGGGGCTGCGCCGAACCTGTGGGAGCTGGCTTGCCGGCGATAGGGCCGGCACTGACGAACTGCTTACTTGACGATTATCCCCACACCACGCCCACGTGGATCCGAAGCGGTCTCAAGCTTCGTCCCGTCCACCCGGATCGCCTGGATGTCACCCATCTCCCAACCCTGGTCCTCCAGCACATAACCCATCTTCTTCAGTTCATCGGCCACCGGCCCGGTCAGCGGCGCATAGCTGTCGAAGTAGACGGTGTCCTTGGGCAGCAACTGATGATGCACGCGCTGCGCCGCCACTGCCTTGTCCAGCGGCATACCGTAATCGTACAGGTTGTTCATCACCTGGAAGATCGAGGTAAAGATCCGCGAGCCGCCCGGGGTACCTATGACCAGCTCGACCTTGCCATCGCGGGTCATCAGGCTGGGGCTCATGGACGACAACATGCGCTTGCCCGGCGCGATGGCGTTGGCATCGCCACCCACCACGCCAAAGGCATTCGCCGCCCCCGGCTTGGCGCTGAAATCGTCCATCTCGTCGTTGAGCAGGAAGCCGGCGCCTTTCACCACCACGCCACTGCCGTAATCAAGGTTGAGGGTGTAGGTGTTGCTGACCGCGTTGCCCTGCTTGTCGACGATCGAAAAATGCGTGGTCTGGTGCGGTTCCAGGCCCGGCTTGACCTGGTCGGTGGCGGAAATGGCCTTCGGGTTGACCTGTGCGGCGCGCTTGGCCAGGTAATCCTTGGCCACCAGCTGGTCCACCGGCACGTTGGTGAAACCCGGGTCGCCGAGGTAGTCGGCGCGGTCGGCGAACACGCGCTTCTCGATTTCGGCCAGCAGGTGAATGTACTGCGCCGAGTTGTGCGCCACACCCTTGAAGTCCGCCGCGCGGTTTTCCTTGATGCCCAGCAGCTGGGCCAGGGCGACGCCACCAGAGCTTGGCGGTGGCGCGGTGTAGACCACGTTGCCACGCCAGCTCACGGCCATCGGCTCACGCCATACGGCCTGGTAGTCCTTGAGATCCTGTTTGGTGATCAGGCCCTTGTCGGCCTGCATCTGCGCCACCAGCAGGTCGGCGGTCTTGCCCTGGTAGAACTCGCTCACGCCTTTGTCGGCAATGCGCTCCAGGGTCTGGGCCATTTCCGGTTGCTTGAACAGCTCGCCGACCTTCATGTTGCCGAAGTAGTCGTTGAAGTTGGTCGCGGTCTTGAACATGCCCTGGGCATCGTTGCGGTACTGGTACTGCTTCGCCGCCACCTTGAAGCCGTTTTTCGCATAGCCGATGGCCGGGGTCAGCAGTTCGCTCCAGGGCAGCTTGCCGAACTTCTGGTGCGCCTCCCACAGCCCCATCACCGTGCCCGGCACGCCAGCTGCGCGCGCCCCAACCAGGCTGAGATTCTCGATGACCTCTCCCTTTTCGTCCAGGTACATAGTGCGCGTGGCGGCCTTGGGCGCGACTTCGCGGTAGTCGAGGAAGTAGGGTTTGCCGTCGACGAACAGGGTCATGAACCCGCCACCACCGATGTTGCCAGCCTCGGGATAAGTCACCGCCAAGGTGAAGGCAGTGGCCACTGCCGCATCCACCGCATTACCGCCTTTCTTGAGGATGTCGGCGGCCACCTGTGCACCATATTGATCAGGCGCGGCCACTGCGCCACCCTCAAGGTTGGCGGCATGAACCGAGGAACAGCTCAGGATCGCGGCTGCAAGAGCCAGGTACTGGAACGGTACAATACGCATGACACTTCCTTGGTGTTGTTTTTGTTGATCAGTCAGTAAGGCCGAAGCGTTCCGACTGTGCAATCAAACGCAGGAAGTTTCGCCGCCTGTGGACAGGCTCTGTCGCATTCAGGCAACTCAGCTGGCGTACATCGCCAACTTGCGCTGGATGAAATCGAGGAAGCACTGAATACGCAGCGCCAGCTGGGTGTTGCGGTAGTACACCGCATGGATCGGCTGGCGGTAGCCGTTGTTGGCCTCGCTCAGCAACACCTGCAGGCGCCCGGCGCGGATGTCCTCATGGGTCATGAAGTGCGACAGGCTGACAATGCCCTCGCCGGCCAGCGCCAGCTGGCGCAAGGTCTCGCCACTGGAGGCGATCAGCGACGGGCGGATGCTCCAGCGGTCACCTTGGGCATGGCGCAGAGGCCAGTGGTTGAGCGATTCGGGCTGGCTGAAGCCGAGCAGGCAGTGGTTGGCCAGGTCCTCGACCCGCTGCGGCGTGCCGTGCTGCTCGAGGTAGGCCGGGCTGGCCAGCACCTGTACCGGGCTGCATCCCAGACTGCGCGCGTGCAGGCTGGAGTCGGCCAGTTCGCCGATGCGGATCGCTACATCGGTGCTCTGCTCCAGCAGGTCGATGATCAGGTCGTCGGTATTGAGTTCCAGTTCGATGCCAGGGTATTGGCGGCGGAACTCGCCGATCCATGGCAGGATGGCATGCAGCATGAACGGCGCGGCGGCATTGATGCGCAGGCGCCCGGTGGGGGTCTGCCGGTTCATCGACAGACGCTCTTCCATCTCGTCCATCTGCTCCAGGATCAACCGCGCACGTTCGAGGAAGAAGCGGCCCTCCTCGGTCAGGTCCATGCGCCGGGTGGTACGGTTAACCAGCGTGGTGCCCAGCTTGCCCTCCAGGCGCGACAAGGTACGGCTGACGGCGGACGGGGTCTGGCCCATCTGCTCGGCAGCCGCGGAAATCGAGCCGCAGTCGATGACGGCGACGAATACCTGGAGTTCTTCGGATCGGGTTTTCACATCTGCGCCTGTGGTTGGTCTCTGCAGGGATTAGATAGCCGCTTGTCGAGGCCAAGTCCAGCGGTGCCGGTGTTGGCCTCTTCGCGGGCTTTGCCCGCGAAGAGGCCAACACACAGAAAACCTTACTGTGCCTTGCCAAATACCTTGTCCAGATGCGCCTCATAGGCCGCCAAAGCAGCCGGCACATCCGGCCGCTTCATCACATCCACCGCCAGGAAAGTCGGCAGCCCGGTCATGCCGAGGAACTGGTTGGCCTTGTGGAACGGGAAGTACACCGCATCCACCCCCTTGCCTTCGAAGAAATCGCTCGGATCGTCGAATGCCTGCTGCGGTGCATTCCAGGTCAGCGAAAGCATGTACTGCTTGCCGTGCACCAAACCACCGCTGCCGTACTTCTGCGAGTGGTCCGCACGGGTACGGCCGTCGTTGGCATACAGGCTGCCGTGGCCAGCAGTGAACACCTCGTCGACATACTTCTTCACGGTCCAGGGCGCGCCCATCCACCAGCCTGGCATCTGGTAGATCACCACATCGGCCCAAAGGAACTTCTCCACTTCTTCCCGGGCGTCATAGCCGCCATCGATGAAGGTTTGGCGCACATCGAAACCGGCCCGGTCCAGATGGGCGATGGCCGCTTCATGCAAGGTCGCGTTGAGGCGACCATCAGAGTGAGCGAACTGTTTACCACCGTTGAGCAAAAGGATCTTCTTCATGCGGGCCTCGCGGAAAATTCAGGCCGGCAGGTTAAGAGCCCGCGGGCGCGGGATACAGCCATGCAGGGGCAAAATACAATTGATCTGAAGTCACGAATAAACAACCCATTATTGCATTAGAATCGCATCACCTCCCATCACCCGAGTAGCGATCCATGAGTGAGCAGTACGCCTTCATCCTCAAAGCCAAGACCCGCCCGGAAATGGCTGAAGCGTTCGAAACCCTGTTCCGCGCCTACGTCGAGCCAAGCCGCCAGGAGCCGGGCTGCATCGAGTACCACATGCTGCGCGACAAGCAGGACCCGAGCCTGTTCGTATTCTTCGAGGTGTGGGCCGACAAGGCCGCGCTGGATGTGCATTCAGCCCTGCCACACATGACCGCGTTCTTCGAAAAACGCATGGACTACCTGGAACGCGATTTCGACATCCAGATGATCGACATGCTCAGCGCATCCAGCGCTAACCGCTGACCAGCAAATGGCCGCCGAGCGCGGCCAGGCCGATGAAGAAGCACCGTTTGAACAGCAGCGCGCTGATGCGCTGTCGCAGCCACTGGCCAGCCAGCATGCCGAGCAAGGCCGGCGCCAGCATCAGCAGCGAAGCACCCAGTGCCTGGCCACCCAGGGCATCCTGCCCGGCCAGGCCAACGGCCAAGGCCAGGGTCGAAACCGTGAACGACAGGCCCAGGGCCTGAATCATCTGTTCCCGGTTCAAACCCAGGCTCTGCAGGTAGGGCACCGCCGGTATCACGAATACCCCGGTTGCCGCCGTGACCACGCCCGTAACCAGCCCGCAAAGCGGCCCCAGCCAACGCTCCCGCCCCGGCGCCAGGCGCAAGCCCGGGCCGACCAGCCCGTACAGCGCATACACCACCAAGGCCGCGCCCAGTGCATGCACGGCCCAAGGGCCGCTGTTGATCCCCAGCCAGGCGCTGCCCAGCAAGGTACCGACCAGGATCATGGCCAACATTGGCCACAAGCGTGCCAGCAACCACCGCAGGTGCCCGCCGCTGGCCAGCTGCCATAGATTGGTCAGGGTCGAAGGCACGATCAGCAATGCCGCAGCCTGCGCCGGTGGCATAGCCAGGCCCAGCAGCCCCATGGCGATGGTCGGCAGGCCGAGGCCGATCACCCCCTTCACCGCGCCGGCCAGCAGGAAGGTCAGTACCACCAGCAGCGACAGCGCTGGACCAATGTTCTGGTAGAAAGCGAGCAAGGTATCCATGGGCCGATGATGGCGTGTGCCAGCCGGGCTGAAAATCTGCCATATACTCAGCCAGACTCTTGCCAGGACAGAGCCACATGCATTTCGACCTGATCGACCTCAGGCTGTTCCAGCACACCCTGGAGTGCGGCAACATCACCGCCGGCGCCAGCCGCAGCCATCTGTCGCTGGCAGCAGCCAGCGCGCGCATCCGCGCCATGGAAGCATCGCTGGGCATCCCTTTGCTGGAACGCAACCGCCGTGGTGTGCAACCGACCCCGGCCGGCCAAGCACTGCTGCAGCATGCCCGGCTGATCACGCAGCAGGTCGAGCGCCTGCAGTTCGACCTGGGCCAGTACGCACAAGGGCAACAGGGCCAGGTGCGCCTGCTGTGCAACACGGCTGCGCTCACGGAGTACCTGCCGGAACTGCTGGCAGGCTACCTGGCTGAAAACCCCGCAATCAGCGTGGATGTACAGGAGTTGCCGAGCCTGCGCATCGTGCAGTCTATTACCCAGGGCATGGCGGACCTGGGCATCGTTTCCACTGCCGCGCCCAGCGAGCACCTGCAAACCCGGCCGTTTCGCGACGACCCGCTGGTGCTGGTAACGCCGCTGCGCCACCCGTTGGCCAGCGAGATCGCACCCAGCTTCATCGATAGCCTGGCCCATGGCTACGTCGGCCTGGGGGCCAGTAGTGCATTGGCGTTGTACCTGGAAGAGCAGGCGCTGCGCGAAGGGCGCCGCATGCGGGTTCGGGTGCGGGCCGAGGGGTTCGATGGGGTGATCCGCATGGTTGCCGGCGGGGCCGGGGTTGGAGTGGTACCCCTCGCTGCAGTGAAGCGTTGGCAGGGGCTGTTGCCGTTGCATTGGGTAGCGCTCACAGAACCATGGGCCAATCGCCGCTTGCTGTTGTGTGCACGCGATTTTTCAGCATTGCCGGGGTATGCCGCAGGGTTGGTAACCACCCTCACCAGCTGACGCGGTGGATGGCACGGGCTTCGCCCGTGTTCGCGGGTAAACCCGCTCCCACAAGGTATGCGCTATCTCTCGGGTTGATGCTGTACCTGTGGGAGCGGGCATGCCCGCGAAACAGGCACCGCGGTGGATGGCACGGGCTTCGCCCGTGTTCGCGGGCAAGCCCGCTCCCACAGGGTATTGCGCTATCTCTCGGATTGACGCTATGCCTGTGGAAGCGGGTTTACCCGCGAAGAAGGCTCGCACACAATGGCGCCCTAACGCCCCACCGAAAAGGATTTTCCCGTGGCATCGATCTACCAGCTCAAACCGCGCTTCCAGGCCCTGCTCCGCCCTGCTGTCCAGCGCCTCCACGACCGCGGCGTCACCGCCAATCAGGTCACCGTCGCCGCAGCCCTGCTATCCGTCCTGCTGGGCCTGCTGCTGGCCGCCCTCCCGCATCTCGCCTGGTTGTTCATCCTGGTGCCGGTCTGGATGCTGCTGCGCATGGCGCTGAACGCCGTCGACGGCATGCTCGCCCGGGAATTCGGCCAGCAATCCACCCTCGGCGCCTACCTCAACGAACTGTGCGACGTGATCGCCGACGCCGCGCTGTACCTGCCCTTCGCGCTGCTGGCTGGGGTATCGCCAGCCTTGGTCGTACTCGTGGTGCTCAGCGCCACCTTCAGCGAATACGCCGGTGTCATGGGCCCGCTGGCCGGTGCCTCTCGGCGCTACGACGGGCCCATGGGCAAGAGCGACCGGGCCTTCGCCTTCGGCGTGCTCGGCACCGGTGTCGCCTTCGGCCTGCTGAACGGTGCCTGGATCAACGGCTTGTTGCTGGTCATCCTCGCACTCTCGCTCTATACCCTCTACAACCGGGTTCGCTTGGGACTGGCCGAAACCCGCTGAGCCCACTGCCGTCGTAAAAGGATGTCGACCATGCGCCAAGCGCAAACGCAGCACTTCTCCACCCATGACGGCGTCGAGCTGCACTACCGTCACTGGCCTGCCACCCGCAACCAACACCAGCCACGCCGGGCCGTGGTGATGTTCCACCGCGGCCACGAACATGGCGGGCGCATGGCCCACCTGGCCGATGAGCTGGACATGCCAGGCTACGACTTCTTCGCCTGGGATGCCCGTGGCCACGGCCAGTCGCCGGGCGCGCGCGGCGACAGCCCGGGGTTCGCCACCAGCGTGCGCGATGTGCAGACCTTCATCGAGCATATCCAGGCCCGCCACGGCATCGCCGAACAGGACCTGGTGGTGCTGGCACAGAGCGTCGGGGCCGTGCTGGTCGCCACCTGGGCCCATGACTACGCACCCAAGGTGCGCTGCCTGGTGCTGGCCTCGCCAGCGTTCAAGGTCAAGCTGTACGTACCGTTCGCCCGCCCCGGCCTGAAGCTGCTGAAGGCCGTGCGCGGCAATTTCTTCGTCAACAGCTACGTCAAACCTCGCTTGCTTACCCACGACCCTGAGCGGGTCATGTCGTATGTAGCCGATCCGC
The DNA here is from genome assembly GCA_029953615.1 of Pseudomonas putida. Classification (NCBI taxonomy): domain Bacteria; kingdom Pseudomonadati; phylum Pseudomonadota; class Gammaproteobacteria; order Pseudomonadales; family Pseudomonadaceae; genus Pseudomonas; species Pseudomonas putida. The sequence goes on from CP124529.1 coordinate 1,427,787, forward strand.
TGATCAGCCGACCGATTTCGGTGACCATGCTGCTGGGCCTGTACGAAGCCGCCGACCGCGTGGTGGCGGATGCCCAGGCTATCCAGCTGCCGACCCAACTGCTGGTGTCCGGTGCCGACTTGGTGGTCGAACGCCAGCCGCAGGAGCGCTTCTTCGAACGCCTGGGCAGTACGCGCAAGGAAATGCACATCCTGCCAGGCTTCTTCCACGACACCCTTGGCGAGCGTGATCGGGCCCATGCCCTGCGGCGCATCGAGAGGTTCGTCGAACATTGCTTCGCCAGCCCCGCCGCATTGCCGTCACTGCTCGATGCCGACAAGACCGGCGCCAGCTGCGCCGAGGCCGAGAGCCTGGCCGCACCGCTGCCGCGCAACTCGCCCCGCGACCTTTACTGGCGCGCCACTCGTGCCGCGCTGCGCCTGGGCAAGGGGTTGTCCGAAGGCGTCAAGCTGGGTTTCGACACAGGTTTCGATTCCGGCAGTACCCTCGACTACGTCTACCGCAACCAGGCGACCGGCAATGGCAAGCTCGGCCGCCTGGTCGACCGGAACTATCTCGATGCCATCGGCTGGCGTGGCATCCGCCAGCGCAAGCTGCACGTCGAAGAGCTGCTGCGCCTGGCCATCGCCCAACTGCGCGAACAGCAACGGCCAGTACACATCGTCGATATCGCTGCCGGCCATGGCCGCTACATCCTCGAAGCCCTGCAAGAGCTGGAGCAACTGCCAGACTCGATCCTGCTGCGCGACTACAGCGAGCTGAACGTGCAGCAAGGCAGCGCGCTGATCGCGGAAAAAGGCCTGGCTGATATCGCCCGCTTCGTCCAGGGCGATGCCTTCGACCGCCAGAGCCTGGCCACGCTGGAGCAACCGCCTACCTTGGCTGTGGTCTCCGGCCTGTACGAACTGTTCGCCAGCAACCAGCTGGTAGGCAACTCGTTGGCCGGCCTGGCCGACGCGCTGGAGGATGGCGGTTACCTGGTCTACACCGGCCAGCCGTGGCACCCGCAACTGGAAATGATCGCCCGCGCCCTCACCAGCCACCGCGGCGGCGAGGCCTGGGTAATGCGCCGCCGCAGCCAGGCCGAGATGGACCAGCTGGTGGAAGCCGCAGGGTTCCGCAAGCTGGCCCAGCGCATCGATGAATGGGGCATTTTCAGCGTCAGCCTGGCACAACGGGTGCGCTGAATGAACCCATCGCGCGAGCCCGGGCTGATTCGCCGGGGCGTGTTCTGGCTGCTATTGCTGGGGCCGCTGTTTTTCCTCAGCTACGGGCTGGCGAACAACCATACCGCCGGGCGCGGTGATGTCGGCAGCCTGGTGTTCGGCTGGGAAAGCCGCATGCCGTTGTGGCCGTGGACGATCATCCCGTACTGGTCGATCGACCTGCTCTACGGCTTGTCCTTCCTGCTGCCGCGCACGCGCCAGGAGATGGACCGGCACGCGCTGGCGCTGCTGACCGCACAGCTGATCAGCGTCAGTTGCTTCCTGCTCTGGCCACTGCGCTTCACCTTCGAACGACCGGAACTGGGCGGGGTATTCGGCTGGATGTTCGATGTACTGATGGGCTTCGACAAGCCTTTCAACCAGGCGCCTTCGCTGCATATCGCCCTGCTGGTGATCATCTGGACGATGTTTGCCCGGCACGTACAGCGCCAGCCCTGGCGTTGGCTGATGCATGGCTGGATGGCACTGATCGGGGTGTCGGTGCTGACCACCTGGCAGCACCATTTCGTGGACGTTCCCACAGGAGCACTGGCCGGGTTTGCCTGCATCTGGTTGTGGCCACATCAAGGGCCGCTGCCCTGGCAGCAGGCGCGCCTTGCGCGGGATGCCAAGCGTTGGCGGTTGGCGTTGGTTTATACGATGGGCGGGCTGCTGTGCGCAGTGCCTGCCATCACGCTGGGCGGGGCCTGGCTGTGGTTGGCCTGGCCAGCCGTGTCGCTGGCGTTGGTGGCGCTGAACTATGCCGTGCTCGGTGCAGGCGGGTTTCAGAAAGGCGCTGATGGGCGCTTGTCGAAGGCAGCCAGCTGGCTGCTGGCGCCGTACCTGGTGGGGGCGTGGATCAATTCACGGCTGTGGACCTGGCGGCATCCGCAGGCGGATGAAGTGTGTGATGGCGTCTACCTCGGGCGGGTTCCAGGGCGTGGCGCGCGGTTCGCTGCGGTGGTCGATTTGTGTGCAGAGCTACCGTGTCATGTTCAGGACAGCGCGGCCCCTTTCAGGAGCGCCCTTTCGCGACACAAGGCCGCTCCTACACAGGTCGCGTCCGCCGTTGGCTACGCATGTTTTCCCACCCTGGACCTGATCGCCCCCGAAAGCCCATTGCTGCACCAGGCCGCCGTAACCATCGAACGCCTGCGCTCCCAGGGCCCGGTGCTGGTCTGCTGCGCCTTGGGCTATTCGCGCAGCGCCAGCGCCGTGGCCGCCTGGCTGGTGCTCACGGGCCGCTGCAGTGATGCTCGTCAGGCCGAAGCGCTGATCCGCAAGGCCCGCCCAGGCGTAGTCCTGCACAGCACGCACCGCCAGGCCGTGCAACAGCTGGGGGCGCAACCATGAACCTGCACGTGGTGGCCAGCCTGCTGGGCCGTGGCGAGCAACTGGCACGCCTGTCGGACGGCCTCACCCTGCTGGCCCTGGCCTACGGCCTGGCGCCCTTGCTGGGTGCCCAGCTGCAACCGCTGGCCAGCCTGCTGTGCGTTGTGCTGCTGGTACTGGGCGTGCTGCACAAGTACTGGGCCATCCGCGTGGCCCTGGACGCCGAACTGTTCGCCCGCCTGGCCGCCAGCCACGACCTGGCGACGGATACCCAGGCCCTGGACCACGCTCTGTTCGAGCTGAAACTCAAACCGCAGGCCACCGACTCCCGCGCCTGGCCTGCACGCAGCCAGGCCGCGCTGGCCCTGTTGCGCCGCCAGGCAGTGTGCCTGGGCCTGCAACTGTCGCTGGCCCTGGCTACCCTGCTGACACTGCCTTTGAAGGGATGACTACCGATCCATGCTCGCCAACCTGACCGCCTACCTCATCACCTCCGCCGCCCGCCTGATCACCGGCGCCCGTGCCCTGTGGCTGGGCTGCACGCCGCTGCCGGTGCAGCGCCTGTACTTCGCCAACCACAGCAGCCATGGCGACTTCGTACTGTTGTGGGCCTCGCTGCCGCAGCCGCTGCGCAAGCGTACCCGTCCGGTAGCCGGTGCCGATTACTGGGCCAGGCCGGGCATTCGCGATTTTCTTATCCGCAAGGTCTTCAATGGTGTGCTGATCAACCGGCAGCACAGCGCCGGCCAGGGCAGCCCATTGCAGCCGATCCTCGAAGCCGTGGCCCAGGGCGACTCGCTGATCTTCTTCCCGGAGGGTACCCGCAACCTGGGCGACGAGCCGCTGATGCCCTTCCGGAGCGGGCTGTACCACCTGGCAGCAGCCAACCCCGAGGTCGAACTGGTGCCGGTGTGGATCGCCAATCTGAACCGGGTGATGCCCAAGGGCCGCGCCCTGCCATTGCCGTTGCTGTGCACATTGAGCTTTGGCGAACCGCTGCACCTGCAGCCGGATGAAAACAAGCAAGCCTTCCTCGAGCGGGCCAGCCAGGCCCTGCTGACCCTGGCCCCCAAGGATGCCTGAGATGGACGACAACACCCTTTCCCTGTTTGCCGGCATCGGTGCCCTGCTGCTACTCGCCAGCGTGATCGGCCGCCTGCTCAAATGGCGCGCCGGCCCCGCCCCGCACGCGGTGATCGACAACCTCAACGCCCGCATCAACGCCTGGTGGGTGATGGTGCTGGTGATCGGCATCGCCTTCCTGTTCGGCAAGTACGGCGTAATCGTGCTGTTCTACGGCGTATCGTTCTACGCCCTGCGCGAATTCATGACTCTCACCCCGACCCGGCGCAGCGACTACCCGGCGCTGGTGGCGGCGTTCTATGTGGCGCTGCCGGTGCAGTACGTGCTGATCGCCATGGACTGGTACGGGCTGTTCAGCATCTTCATCCCGGTGTACCTGTTCCTGTTGCTGCCGATCCTGGCCAGCTTCGGCGGCGACACCACGCGCTTTCTCGAACGCGCCTCGAAGGTGCAGTGGGGGCTGATGATCGCGGTGTACTGCGTGTCATCGGTGCCGGCATTGATGACCCTGGATATCCCGGGTTACGAGGGCCGCAACCTGCTGCTGATCGCCTGGCTGATCCTGGTGGTGCAGATCAGCGACGTGTTGCAGTACGTGTGCGGCAAGCTGTTCGGCAAGCACAAGGTCGCGCCCAACCTGTCGCCATCCAAGACCGTCGAAGGCCTGGCCGGCGGGGTGGCACTGGCCACCCTGGTCGGCGCACTGCTGTGCTGGATCACCCCCTTCACCTTCTGGCAGGCCGCACTCATGGCGTTGGCGGTCAACGCCATGGGCTTCTTCGGCGGGCTAGTGATGTCGGCGATCAAGCGCGACCGCGGGGTGAAGGACTGGGGGCACATGATCGAGGGCCACGGCGGCATGCTCGACCGCATGGATTCGGTGTGCTTTGCCGCGCCGGTGTTCTTCCACTTTGTGCGGTATTGGTGGGCATAGTGAAAGCGTGCGCACCGATCAGTGTGAAAGCGCCAACTCTCGCAGTGCAGCCGAAGCCAGAAAACCGGAGCGGGACGCATAGCGATGATCACGCTTCACTTTTTCGTCGATTCGTTGAAGCAGGTTTTCCGGCAGCGTTGCATTGAAGCGAACCGCCTTGCCCAGATACGGGGTGACATCAAAATCCACAACGGCCCAGACCCCACCTTCATAGTCAGGGTTCGCCACATGGATGTCGACTTCCTGTGCCTGCGGCAATGCCTCGTTATCTGCGACCAACCCTTCAAAATGTAGTGCCAGCGCTTCCTGAACATTCTCCAGTGCTTTCGCAACAGTGGCACCGGCGCTGAAGCAACCGGGCACATCAGGAACGGTCACGCCGTAGTCCGAGTCGGCGTCTTTGTGCAATACGACCGGGAATTTCATTGACTACCTCCGTTGATGCTCGTGCTGGCAGTGCCGCTGGCTTGAACCAAGCCAGCCTGCTTCAAGATGCTGCGTACTGTGCCCTTGGGGAGCTCACTCCTGGGATGAGGAACCGTGACTCGCCCCCTTTTTGTCGGGTGCCTGAACTGGTGATGACTACCTTTCACATCAACCTGGTACCAACCGTCGGCTTCAATAAGCTGGATAACTTCACGACTGCGCATTCATTCTTCCTCGGCAGTCGATGTGTATCATACACACCGAATTGACCAGAACAAAGCGCACTACACACTATGCACACGTGTCGCGACCAGCGGACAGACTGGATGGCAAAGCAAGAACATGCCTTCTGACACGTAGGAAATCAGCAAGTCCCATCGGGTACCAATACCCCCCTGGGGTATCGGAACCACCGGTCTGCTACTTAAGGTACGACCGCAGCAACGTCGCCACCTTGTCCGCCTCGTCCTGCCGCTCCTCGGCAGTCAGCCCGTCCGCCACCAGGTGTTCGCGGATATGCCCTTCCATCACTTCGGCCATCAGCCCGTTCACCGCGCCGCGCACGGCGGCAATTTGCTGCAGGATCGCCAGGCAGTCCTTGTCCTGCTCCAGCGCTGTCTCCAGGGCGGCGGCCTGGCCTTTGATCTTGCGCACCCGGGTCAGCAGCTGCTTCTTGCTCTTCAGGGTATGTGCCATTGGGTTTCACACCATTCTAGGTATACTGGGGTATAGTATATTTCTCGACGTTCCGGGAGCATGATAAACCATGGCGACACAAACCTCAGACCGCTGGCAGCACAGCCACCAGTTCCATACCAGCAACCTGGGCGCCGAGCGCAAGACCCGCCTGGCGGTGTGGCTGACCGCGGTGATGATGGTGGCGGAAATTACCGGTGGCTGGTTCTTCAATTCCATGGCGTTGCTGGCCGACGGCTGGCATATGAGCTCACATGCCCTGGCCCTGGGCCTGTCGCTGCTGGCCTACGCCGCCGCGCGGCGTTATACCGGCGACAGGCGTTTTGCCTTCGGCACCTGGAAGATCGAGATTCTTGGCGGCTACTCCAGCGCCCTGCTGTTGCTGGGCGTGGCCGGGCTGATGGCCTTCCAGTCGGTGGAGCGCCTGCTGGCACCAGGGCCGATCCACTACGACGAGGCGATCTTCATCGCCGCCGTGGGCCTGGCCGTCAACCTGATCTGCGCCTGGCTGCTGCGTGACGACCATCACCATCATGATCATCACCACCATGGCCATGACCACCATCACCACGACCTGAACCTGCGCTCGGCCTATCTGCATGTGATGGCCGATGCCGCCACCTCGGTGCTGGCGATTGTCGCACTGCTGGCTGGCAAATACTGGGGCGCCGGCTGGCTCGACCCGGTCATGGGCCTGGTCGGTGCGCTGCTGGTAGCGCTGTGGGCCCGCGGGCTGTTGCGCGATACCGGGCGAGTGCTGCTGGATGCGGAGATGGATGCGCCGGTAGTGGAGGAAATCCGCGAGGTGGTCGCGCAGCTGCCGGTGCCGGCCAGCATTACCGACCTGCACGTTTGGCGCGTGGGCAAGGACCAGTACGCCTGCATTCTCGGCCTGGCCGCCCGGGCCGAGCTCAGCGCCGACAGCGTGCGCCAGGCCATGGGCGTACACGAAGAACTGGCGCACATCACCGTCGAGGTCAACCGCCTGGCATAGCGCGACCAGACAGCTGGACGTCGAGCCCAGGCAACTGCGGCTCGGCCAATGGCCCTATGGTGACGAGTCATTCAGCCAGTCACCAGGAGTTGTGCCATGTCCGATTTCATCACCGTCCTGCGCGAAACCTGCCCGACGCCGGTCGTGGACGCCACCAAGTGGAAGCGCATCGGCGGCGATCCGCACACCGTCAACCTCAACGCTTACCTGTCGGCCGACGGCAGCAAGATCATGGGCACCTGGATTTGCACCCCGGGCAAGTTCGAGGTCAACTACGAGAAGTGGGAGTTCTGCCACTTCCTCGATGGCTACTGCATCATCACCCCGGAAGGCGAAGAGCCGAAGCACCTGAAAGCGGGTGATGTGTTCGTGATCGAGCCGGGGATGAAAGGCACCTGGGAAGTGGTCGAGACGGTGCGCAAGTACTTCGTTTTCGCCTGATCAAGGCTTACACCCCCTCTCTGTGGGAGCGGGCGCGCCCGCGAAGCAGGCAACACGGTGGATGGCACCGGCTTTGCCGGTGTTCGCGGGCATGCCCGCTCCCACAGGGTCGTAGGCTGCCTGCTGAATCGCGAACAAAAAAAATCGCGGATCAGGCGCCCTTCCCTCTGGTGCGCAGTTACAGAGGGAAAGCCACCTGGCCCGCGATGAAGCCCACCTCTTGCGTCAATCCTTCTTGCGATAACTCTCGACGATGGCCGAGAAGTCCTTGCCACCCTCGCCACGCAGGCTCATGGCCTGATACAGCTGCTGGGCCACGGCACCCAGGATTACCGGCTGATGCGCCTGGCGCGCAGCCTCGGTGGCCAGCCCCAGGTCCTTGAGCATTAACTCGGCGCCAAAACCACCGGTATAGCCACGCGATGCCGGCGCAGTCTCGATGACGCCCGGCCATGGGTTGTAGGTGTCCGAGCTCCAGCAACGCCCGGTCGAACTGTTGATGATGCCGGCCAGCACCTTGGTGTCGATGCCCAGCGCATCGCCCAGGGCCATGGCCTCGGACACGCCGATCATCGAGATGCCCAGTAGCAGGTTGGTTGCAGATCTTGGCGATCTGACCGGTGCCGACTTCACCGCAGTGCACGATGTTGCGGCCCATCTGTTCCAATACCGGCTTGAGGGTGGCGAACAGCTCGGCGCTGGCACCGACCATGAAGGTCAGGGTACCTGCCGCCGCGCCGCCGGTGCCACCGGACACCGGCGCATCGCCCATGTCCACGCCCTTGGCCGCTGCGGCCTTGGACACATCACGCGCAGTCTGCGGGTCGATGGTGCTGCAATCCACGGTCGGCGTGCCCGGGCGAATGCCGGCCAGCACACCGTCCTCGTTCAGATACACGCTGCGCACATGGGCAGCCGCCGGCAGCATGGTGATCACCAGCTCACTGTCGGCCGCCGCGACCTTTGGCGAAGGGCTGATCTGCCCGCCCAGTTCTGCCAGTTCGGCCAGCACGGCCTTGTTCAGGTCGAACAGGTTAAGTTGGTGCCCGGCCTTGATCAGGTTGCGAGCCATGGGTGCGCCCATGTTGCCGAGGCCGATGAATGCGATACGCATGACTGTCTCCTTAGCGCAGGCTGATGGTGGTGTTCACACCGTCGTTGACGCTGTCGTCATCGAACCAACGGGCCGTGACGGTCTTGGTCTGAGTGTAGAACTGCACCACTTGCTTGCCGTACGGGCCGAGGTCGCCGAGCTTGGAGCCACGCGAACCGGTGAAGCTGAAGAACGGTACCGGTACCGGGATCGGGATATTGATGCCGACCTGGCCCACGTCGATTTCGCTCTGGAACTTGCGGGCTGCCGCGCCGCTCTGGGTGAACAGGCCGGTGCCGTTGCCGAACGGGTTGGCGTTGACCAGGGCGATGGCCTCGTCGAGAGTGTCGACTTCCAGGGTCACCAGCACTGGGCCGAAAATTTCCTGGGTGTAGATCTGCATGTCGGTCTTCACCCCCGAGAACAGGGTCGGGCCGACGAAGTTGCCTTGCTCGTAGCCCGGCACGCTGACGTCGCGGCCGTCGAGTTCCAGCTTGGCGCCTTCCTTGATACCGCTTTCGATCAGCCCCAGCACACGCTCCTTGGCGCGCTTGGAAACCACCGGGCCGACATCGGTGCCTGGCTCGCAACCGGCACTGACCTTGAGCTTGCTGGCCGCTTCCTTGATGTCCGGCAGCCATTCGCGGGCCTTGCCGACCAGCACCGCCACCGAGGTCGCCATGCAGCGCTGGCCTGCTGCGCCGAAGGCGGCACCGACCAAGGCGTTGACGGTTTGCGTGCGGTTGGCATCGGGCAGCACCACCGCATGGTTCTTGGCGCCCATCATCGACTGCACGCGCTTGCCGTGCTGGCTACCCAGGTTGTACACGTGGGTGCCCACTTCGGTGGAACCGACGAAGGAAATCGCCTTGATATCCTGGTGGGTGCAAATGGCATCCACCACCTGCTTGCCGCCGTGCACCACGTTGAGCACGCCAGCCGGTATGCCGGCCTCCAGTGCCAGCTCGACCAGCAGCATGGTCGACAGCGGGTCCTGCTCGGACGGCTTGAGTACGAAGGTGTTACCGCAGACGATGGCCATGGGGAACATCCACAGCGGAATCATCGCGGGGAAGTTGAACGGGGTGATGCCGGCGCACACGCCGATCGGCTGGCGCAGGGTGTAGGTATCGACGCCGCCGGCAACGTTCTCGGCGAATTCGCCCATCTGCAGAGTGCCGATGGAGGCGGCATGCTCGACCACTTCCAGGCCGCGGAAGATATCGCCTTCGGCGTCGGCCAGGGTCTTGCCCTGCTCGGCACTGAGCACCTGGGCGATGCGTTTGGTGTGCTCGCGGATCAACGCCTGCAGCTTGAGCATGATGCGCATGCGCGCGCCGATCGGGGTGTTACGCCAGGTCTGGAAGGCGCGGTGGGCAGCGGCCACGGCCGCGTCGACTTCTTCGACGGTGGCGAACGGTACGCGCGCCAGCACCTCTTGGGTGGCCGGGTTGACGATGTCGCGCCATTCGGTGGTCCTGGATTCGACCCATTGGCCGTCGATCAGCAGCTTGACCTGTTCGATTTTGGTCTGGGCAGGGGATTGCGGTGCGTTCATCTGCGTTCTCCTTGGAATTATTGTCGGGACGAGATCGCCATTGCCGGGCAAACGCGAGGTAGCGTCCAGAGGCTTGTTTCGAGTATAGATGTGCAAACATCCAACAAGAACGCACAAAAAAACCGGATCATCATGCAAAAAGACCTCACATCCCTGAGCGCACTCAACTGGGACGACCTGAAGTTCTTCCTTGAAGTGGCGCGTACCCGCAAGGCCAGCAGCGCCGCCAAGCGCCTGAGTGTGGACTACACCACCGTGTCGCGGCGCATCAGCTCGCTGGAGGGGGCACTGGGCACCTTGCTGTTCGAGAAGTCCCGGACCAACGGCTTTGTACTCACCGCCGAGGGCCAGCGCCTGCTGGGCTATGCCGAGTCGATCGAGAGCACGCTGCACATGGCTTGCGAGCAGGTGTCCGGCTCGGGCGTGGCGTTGTCGGGGCATGTGCGCATGGGCTGCACCGAAGGCTTCGGCAGCTTCTTCGTCACCCCGCAGCTAAGCCACTTTGTCGATGCCTACCCGGCAATCTCGGTGGATATCCTGCCGCTGCCGCACTTCATCAGCCTGTCCAAGCGCGAGGCGGACATCGTCATTGCCCTTGAGCGGCCAGAGCATGGGCCTTATGTGTGCTGCAAGCTGTGTGACTACCGCTTGCGGCTGTACGCAACCCAGGACTACCTGGACAGCCACGCACCGATCCGCCAGATCGCGGACCTGGCCAGGCACCCGTTCATCAGCTATGTGGACGACCTGGCGTTCAGTTCGGAGCTGCTGTACCTGGCCAACCTGATCCCCAGCGCCAGCGCGCATTTGCGCAGTACCAGCGTGATTGCGCAGTACACGGCAGCGTTGCAGGGGCGTGGGCTGGCGATCCTGCCGTGCTTCCTGGCGGCGCAGGACCCGCGGCTGGTGACGGTGTTGCCGCAAGAGATCGAGGTGACGCGGCAGTTCTGGATGTATTGCCGGGAGGATTTGAGGAAGTTGAAGCGGATTACCCTGCTGTGGGATTACATTCGCGGGGTGACGGAGGCGAATGCACCGTTGTTGATGGGTGAAACGCGGGAGATGCGCTTTGCTCAGGAATGATGGGGCTGCTGCGCAGCCCATCGCAGGCAAGCCAGCTCCCACAGGTACAGCGTAATCTCGAATCCAGCACAGTACCTGTGGGAGCGGGCGTGCCCGCGAACACCGGCGCAGCCGGTGCCAGGCACCGAGTCGCCCGCTCCCACAGGTACTGTGCTGGATTCAAGACAGGCGCCGTACCTGTGGGAGCTGGCTTGCCGGCGATCACCGGCGCAGCCGGTGCCAGGCACCGAGTTGTCTGCTTCGCGGGAAAGCCCGTTCGGGAGGCCGTGGTCAGTAGGAAGCCACCACGATGGACACGCGCCGGTTCTCGGTACGCCCGGCGCTGGTACGGTTGTCCGCCACCGGCTGGCTACTGCCCAGGCCGCGGGACTGGATGTTCTGCGCCTGCATGCCCACCTCGACCAGCGCCTTGGCCACGCTCTGCGCCCGGCGCTCGGACAACTGCTGGTTATACGCCGCCTTGCCCGACGAGTCGGCATGCCCGTCCACCCGCACGCCCTCTATGCCAACGCCAAGCAGCGCCTTGCCAATGCGCTCGACAATCGCCTGGCTCTGGCTGTTAAGGCTGTCAAGATCGCTGCCGAACAGCACCTTGCCAGACAAGTCGTAGGCCCAGCCTTCGTCAGTCGGGGTAAAGCCTTCACGCTTGAGCACGGCAATCTGTTCGGCACTCAGGCCTTTGGGCGGAGCGCTCTGGCAGCCGGTCAGCGCCAGCACGGCGAGCAGCAAGGCCCAAAGAGGAAAACGCAAAGCCTGTATCACGGGTTCAACTCCTGTTCTTGAGTTCGCTGGCGGACCGTTCCGTCTGCGCCACTTGCCAATGGCCACGGCGTTTGCGCTTGGCCTGGTACATCGCCGCATCGGCGGCATTCAGAAGGCTGGCGGGGTCAGCGCCGTCATCGGGGTAATAGGCAATACCGACACTCAACGAGGTAGCGATACTGCGGCCACTGTCCAGCTGCAGCGGCAGTTTCATGCTGGCAACGATCTTCTCGGCAATGTCCTCGGCGTCCTGGCGCGAATGCAAAGGCGTCAGCAGCACGGCGAACTCGTCACCGCCCAGGCGCGCCACCAGGTCGTGCTCGCGCAATTGGGCACGCACGCGGTCGGCGACGCTGATCAGCACTTCATCGCCCGCCGCATGGCCGAGGGTGTCGTTGATCTGCTTGAAGTGGTCGCTGTCGAGGAACAGCAGCGCCAGGTGCTCCTGCTGCCGTTCGGCATTGCGCACGCTGCGGCTCAGGCGCCCCTCGAAGAAGGCACGGTTGGGCAGGCCAGTCAGGCTGTCGTGGCTGGCCTGGTGGGCCAGGGTCTGGTTTTCGTTCTGCAGGTGGCTGTGCCAGACCTCCAGCTCATCCAACAGGGCATTGAAGTCATTGCCCAGTTCGTTGAGTTCGGCAATCGGCGCTTCCGGCACGCGCCGGTCGAAACTGCGCTCGCGGCGGGCGGCATGGGCGACATTGGCGAGGCCCCGCAGCGGGCGAACGATATCGCTGAGCAAACGCCGCGACAGGTATTGGGCAGCCAATGCGCTGAGCACCGTGCAGAACAGAATGCCGGCCAGCCCACTGAGCAGGAACAGCAACAGGCTTCGCCCCTGGCCGACCAGTTCGATGCGCCCGACCTGCTGTTGCTGGTGCGTGATCGGCAGGTTGACCGGCTCATCCAGCAAGGCGGTGGCAACCTGCGCCTCGAGCCGCCCGAGCACGCCGGTATCGCTGCGCTGCCAATGCGCCAGTTGCTCGCCTTCGTGGTTGAAGACCCTGGCTTCGGCCACTTCCTCGGCACTGGCGATCAGCGCTAGCGACTCATTGGCCGCAGCGCTGTCATCAAACACCACCGCCGCCTCCACGGTGTAGCTGATCGAGCGGGCGATCAGCTGCAGGTTGTGGTTGGCGTAAACACGCAGGGCGAGCACGCCCAGCAGGGTCAGGGAAACACCTGCCAGGCCCACGGCGAGCAAGGCGACGCTGAGGTGGCCACGGCCCAGCACCGAACGCAGGGTCGGGCGCATGCCACGCTTGCCGCTCGGCTTCATGGCTGACCTGCCCGGCGCCGCGACAATTGCAGCACGCTGGGGTGGATGCGCACACCAGAGCGTGCCACCGAGTCGAGGTTGACTTCAAAGGCTACCTGCTGGTCGCTGACCCGCAAGCAGAACAGGCTGCCTACCGTGCACGGGTCGTCTGCCTCGCTGATGCTCAGCACCGGGTGGCCACTGACGCGCTCGAACAGCCGGTCGCGCTGGCCCTGGTCGAGTTTGCCGATGTAGATGGCGTCGCAGGCCTGGGCGACCTGGCTATCGCCTGCCAGCAGCCGACGCACCTGCAGCGCTCGGCCGGACTCCTGCACATGCCCTTTGATCAGGTCATCGGCGTATTCGGTCGGGCCGACCAGGCACAGGCGCAAGGGCAAAGGTTCGACGGGCCAGCGTGCGTAGCTGAAAATGCCCAGCACCACCTGGGTGACGGCCTTGGCCCGTTGTTGCGCCTGGGCAGCAGTCATGCCTGGGTCTGCCTGGGCCGAGCCTGAGGCAAGAAACAGGACGGCCAGCAATAGCGAAAGCGCACAGCTCGTCATCCGCCTTGCGGCCACGTTCATGTGGGGAATCTCTTGAGGCCCTTTCCGATATCGGCGCAACGATAGCACATGGCCGCATGCTTGTATGAAAGCCGCTGATCCAATGCGATCCTTGTGGGAGCGGGCGTGCCCGCGAAGCAGGCACCACGGTGGCTGGCACGGGCTGCGCCCGTGTTCGCGGGCAGGCTCGCTCCCACAGGGTATCTCCTATTGGCTCACTACAGGGTCAGACCTGCTCCAGCATCAACCCGGAAATACGCCGTACCTTGCGCGCGACCGCTTCTTCGAAAATACCCTGGCGGGGCTCGACCAGGCTGAAGCAGTGCTTGGCGCGGGTGATGCCGGTGTATACCAGCTCCTTGGTCAGCACCGGGTTGAGCGCATCCGGCAGCACCAGCGCAGTGTGGCTGAACTCCGAGCCCTGGGACTTGTGCACGGTCATGGCGAATACCGTTTCCACTTCGTTCAGCCGGCTGGGCAGCACGAAGCGCACGCCGCCACTGCCGTCGTTACGCGGGAAGGCCACGCGCAGCAGGGCGGCGCCGCGCTCATCCGGCAGGCGCAGGGCGATGCCGATGTCACCGTTCATCAGGCCCAGGCCGTAGTCGTTGCGGGTCACCAGCACCGGACGCCCCTCGTACCAAGGCTGCTGGCTGTCGATCAGCCCGGCATTGTGCAGCACCCGCGCCACCCGCTCGTTGAGGCCTTCGACACCCCAGGCACCGCGGCGTACCGCACACAGCAGCTGGAAGTCCTCGAAACTGTGCAGCACCTTGGCCGCCCATTGCTCCCACGCTGGGTCGTCAACGGCGGTATCGAGTGCCGGGCGGAAGCGGCCAAGGGTGCGCAGATAGCTGCGGTAACCCTGTGGGCCATCGCTGCCGCGGTTGAGGCCGTCGAGCAACAAGCGGTCGAAGGCGCGGTCCTGTTCGTGCTTCAGGGCCAGGCTGTGCACGTCGGGCGGCGGCGCGGCCAGCAGGTTGCGCGCCGCATGGGAGTCCTGGCGGTTGACCAGCCGGGCCAGTTGGCCAATACCGCTGCCTTCGCCGAAACGCCGCGAGAAGCGCAACATCACTACCTGCTGGGCCAGCGGGTTGCGCTGCTCATCGCCGGCCTTGAGGCCACTGCCTGCCAGCGACTCGCCACCGGTCTGCTCCAGCCATGCCGCGGTCGCTGGCGAGTAACAGCCCTCCTCGGCATCCCGGCACAGGTCACCCAGTACCGCGCCGGCCTCGACCGAGGCCAGCTGGTCCTTGTCACCCAGCAGCACCAGGCGTGCCCCGTGGTGGCAGGGCATCCAGCAGGTTGGCCATCATTTCCAGGTCGATCATCGATGCCTCATCGACCACCAGCACGTCCAACGGCAGCGGGTTGCCGGCATGGTGACGGAAGTGCCGCGAACCAGGGCGGCTGCCGAGCAGGCGGTGCACGGTGCTGACCTCGGTGGGGATCTGCCCGCGCACCTCGGCGCTGACCTGCAGGCGCTCGACCTGCTGGCCAATGGATTCAGTCAGGCGCGCGGCCGCCTTGCCGGTCGGCGCGGCCAGGCGAATGCGCAATGGCCTGCCCTGCTCCACCGCCGGCGCCTGCAGCAAGGCCAAAAGGCGTACCACGGTAGTTGTCTTGCCCGTGCCGGGGCCGCCGGTGATGATGCTGAAGCCTGCGCGGGTGGCAAGGGCGCAGGCAAGCTTTTGCCAGTCCACCTGGCCAGCCGGCGTGCCACCGTCGAACAGCTGCGCCAGGCGGCCACGCAAGTCGGCCGGGGGTGCTTCGGACTGGGTCAGGCGCTGGCGAAGTGTATGGTCGACGCGCCGCTCGTAACTCCAGTAACGGCGCAAGTACAGGCGCTCTCCGCTGAGCACCAGGGGCCGCGCTTGCTGGCCCGGGGTATCACCGGCGGCGACCAGCGGGCTGGCAGCAATGCGCTGGCGCCAGGCGTGCAGGTCGAGGTCGGCGAGCAACTGCGAGGGCAGCAGCAAGGGGCCGGTCAAGGCGTCGCCTTCGGGCGGCAACGACAGGGCAAAATCGGGCTCGGCCAGGGTCTGCTGCAGATCGAGGCAGACATGGCCATGCCCCAGTTGGTGGCTGGCAAGGGCGGCGGCCAGCAACAGCAGAGGATCGCTACCGGGGGCTCGCTCTTCCAGGAACGATACGAATGCACGGTCCAGGGCACGCAGCCAGCCCCGTTCCACCCAGCGATCAAGCAGTTGCAGCAGGTCGCCGCTGTCATGCTGTGGCGCCAGCGCGAGCAGGTGCTCGGCGTGCAACGGGGTGGGCAACAGGTCGACGAGGCTTCGGCTCATATCACGGCTCCGGCAAACAGGTCCTGCTGTACCGGCGGATGCTCGCCACGGAACAGCGCATCAAGGCTTTCGATCAGCTCACGCGGCGGCTTGGCGTGGTAAACGCCGTGGCCGCTGCTGCTGGCGCCTCGCAAGAAGATGAACAAGGCGCCGCCGACATGGCGGTCATAGTCGTAGTCAGGCAGGCGGGCGCGCAACTGGCGGTGCAGGGCCAGCAGGTACAGCACGTACTGCAGGTCGTAGCGATGTTCGAGGATGGCCTTTTCCATGGCCTGGGTATCGTAGGCCTGGATATCCGGGCCCAGCCAGTTGGACTTGTAGTCGGTCACGTAGTAACGCCCGTCCAGCTCGAAGGCCAGGTCGATGAAACCTTTGAACATGCCGTTGAGCACGGTTGGCTGCGCCGCCGGGCGTGCGAGGCCGGGGTGGGTGTGGCGCGCTACCAGGTGGTCGAGTTGTTCGGCATCGACCTGGTGGCTGGCGAACCAGAACTCCATTTCGATCTGGTAGTGGCGCAACTGCCCGAGCGTCACGCTGAGGTTGTTGCCCGGCAATGGCAGCGCTTCGCCCAGCAGGCGCTGCAGCCAGTGGGTCAGGGTGGGAATCCAGCCGGTCCAGTCACGACGGTTACAGCGCTGGCCAACGGTTCGCTCGATCAGCCGTGCATTTTCGCTAACCTGGCTGAAGCCCTCGCGGCCAACCCATTCCAGCAAACCATGCAGGAAGGTGCCGGGGTTGGGCCCGCGCGGGAAGCGATGGATATCGCCACTGTCGGCCGGCACCTCACGCAGCACCTGGCTATCGACCACTTCATCGTCCAGTAACTGCTGGGCCTGGGAGCTGTCGGCACCGAGGGTCTGGTCGCCGACGCGCAGGGCACTGTACGAGGCGATCCACCAATGCTCGGCCCCCGCCGCACGGCGCGGCTTGCGGGCAGGCAGCAGCTCGCGTTCGGCATGTGGCATTCGGTACGTCTGGTCATCCGCCTGCGGCAGGCCCGGGCAGCTGATGTGCGGGCACGTTGCAGCCAAGGCCTGCAACCAGTCCGTCAGTTGTTGCGAGCTCGCCAGGGCGAGACCGCCTCCCAGCAGGTAGCCGAACGCCGAGCGGTGCAGTTGCGAGCTCTTCTGGTTGCCCCGCTTGAGGTCGGCTACACCCAGCCAGCAGGCATGCTGAGCGCGGGTCAGGGCTACGTAGAGCAGGCGCAGGTCTTCGGCCAGGCGCTCGTCGTCGGCGCGCTCGATCTGCTCCTGGTCCGGGGTGAGGGTAAGGTGGCCGTTGCCCTCGCTATCATGCCAGGCCAGCGGCAGGCGGCTGCCATCCACCGGTTTGCTGGTGCAGATGAACGGCAGGTAGACCAAGGGGTATTCCAGGCCCTTGGACTTGTGGATGGTCACCACTTTTACCAGTTGCTCATCACTCTCCAGGCGCAGAATCTGCTCCTCCCCAGCCTGGCCTGAACTGGCCAGGTGCTCGGCCAGGTGGCGGATCAGCGCCTGTTCGCCGTCCAGTTCGCCGGCGGCCTGCTGCAGCAGTTCGGCCAGGTGCAGCAAGTTGGTCAGCACCCGCTCGCCATCGCTGCGGCGAATCAGCGTTCGCGGCAACTGGAAGTCATGCAGCAAGTGCCGCAGCATCGGCAGCACGCCCTGGCGTTGCCAGGTGTCGCGGTAACGGCGAAAACGCATGACCCAGTCTTCCCAGACCCGCTCGTCCTGGTTCAGGCGGTCCAGCGCAGCCAGCGACAGATCGAGGGTGAGGCTGGCCAGGGCGGCCTTGAGCAGGCGCTCCGAATCGGGCTCGGCGCAGGCCTTGAGCCAGGCCAGCAGGTCGTGTGCTTCCTGGGCGGCGAATACCGAGTCCTTGTCGGACAGGTATACGCTACGCACTTCGCGCGCGGCCAGCTCGGCCCGGACCATCTGCGCTTCATGGCCATCGCGCACCAGGATGGCGATATCGGACGGCAGGCACGGGCGCAGTTCACCTTCGGCATTCTGGAAACCAGCCGTGCCCTGCTGGCCGCCATTGAGCAAGGCGACGATATGGCTGGCGCAACTGGCTGCCAGTTGCTGGCGGTAAACGCTGCCGGAGACCGGCGTTTCGCTTTGCAGATGCCAGCATTGCAGGGCTGCGCAGGCTTCACCGTCGATCAACAGCTGCTCGCCACGGCCTTTGGCGCGGACCTCGATGAACGGCAGCGGGTTGTCATCGGCCTCGCGGAACAGGAATGCGCCACGCCCTGCTTCACGTGCCTCGGCGTGCAGGAATACCTGGTTGACCGCCGCGACCATGGCCTTGCTGGAGCGATAGTTGGTGTCCAGGCTGTGCAGGCGACCACTCGTGGCACGGCGGGCGGCGAGGTAGGTGTAGATGTCGGCGCCACGGAAGGCATAGATCGCCTGCTTGGGGTCGCCGATCATGAACAGGCCGGTTTCGGCGCGGTTTTCGCTGATCTGGTAGATGCGCTCGAAGATGCCGTACTGCACCGGGTCGGTGTCCTGGAACTCGTCGATCAACGCCACCGGGAACTGTTCGCGGATCAGGCTGGCCAGGCGCTCGCCGGCCTCGCTGGCCAAGGCGTGCTGCAAGCGCAGGAGCATGTCGTCGAAGCCCATTTCCGCGCGCCGGCGTTTTTCCACTTCGAAGCGTGCCGATACCCAGTTGGCGGCATGCTCGAGCAACGGAGCATCCGGGCTGTCCAGCGCCTGCAACTGTTGCTGCAAGCTTTGCATGGCGTCGAGGGCCGGATGCTCGGGTGGTTCGCCCTTCCAGGCTTCGGCCATACCCGCCGGGGTCAGGCGGGTGAAGCCAGTCCCCAGGTCGAGTTCCGCCAGTTGGTCGTCTGCGGCCCAGGCGCAGAGCTTGTCGAACCAGGGTTCGAAGTACCGAGCCTGCATCTTGCGGCCGTCAACCTGTTTGGCGGCCAGCGCATCACGGCAGATCTGCCGCAGTTCTTCGGCCCACTGCGCCCAGGGCGCCTTGAGCCGGGCCAACTGCTCGCCACGCTGCTGCAGCGATGCCTGGATCAGT
This sequence comes from Pseudomonas putida, assembly GCA_029953615.1. Lineage (NCBI taxonomy): Bacteria > Pseudomonadati > Pseudomonadota > Gammaproteobacteria > Pseudomonadales > Pseudomonadaceae > Pseudomonas > Pseudomonas putida. Next base: position 1,446,542 of record CP124529.1, read on the forward strand.
GCGGCAGGCTCTGGCCCGTCCTGCTGGGTGCGCACGCGACCGAACAGCGGGCGTATCCGCGGCAGCAAGGCATCGGGGCTGCCCCAGTGGCTACGCACCCAGGCCAGCGCGTCGCCTTGCATGCCATAGCAGAAGCGCCGCCAGTAGTCGCGCATGACCTGACCCAGCAGCTCGCTGTGGTCGGTTTCCAGGGTCTGGGTGAACAGGCTGCCGCTGTCGAAGGCATGTTCGCGCAGCATGCGCTGGCACCAGCCGTGAATGGTCGACACCGCAGCCTCGTCCATCCACTGCACGGCAATTTCCAGGCGGCCGGCACAGCGTGGCCAGACTTCTTCCGGGTAGTCGTCACGCAGTTGATGCAGCAGCGGATCGGCCGCCGTCAGCTCGCCACGGAAGAACCGTGCAGCTTCGGCCAGGCGAGCGCGGATACGTTCGCGCAGTTCTTTGGTGGCCGCGTCGGTGAAGGTCACCACGAGGATCTGCGGTGGCAGCAGCTCGCGGCCAAAGCCCTGCTCGCCACCGTGACCGAGGATCAGGCGCAAGTACAGTGCCGAAATGGTGAAGGTCTTGCCCGTGCCGGCGCTGGCCTCGATCAGCTGGCTGCCATGCAGGGGGAAACTCAGTGCCAGTGGACGGTCCTGGGTCATGCGCCTTTCTCCGGGTTGCCCAGGGTTTGCCACGGGGCGTTGAACAATGGGCGGTACAAGGCTTCGCACCAGCCTTCGAAGGTTTCATCAGCGGTGAGCGCGGCAAAGTCGCGGAACTGCCGGGCCAGGGCGATGCTTTCACTGCGCTCGCCGAAGCTGGTGCGTTCATCACCTTCGTAGGCGCTGGCTGCAGCAGCCAGGGCTTTGTCGCTATCGTCCTGGGCCAGCCAGGCGAACGCGGTCTTGGCCGCGACCGGCAACGGTGCATTCATTGCCGCCTGGCGGGCCACCAGCAGGTCGCCCAGCAGTTGCGCCGCCTGGGCTTGCGGCAGTGGCGCAAGCAGCAGGGTCAGGTCGCTGGCCACCAGCGCGCTGTTGTAGGGGTAGCCCGCTGCGCAGGCCGCCAGGTGCGTGACCCAAGGCGCGATCAGGCGGTGCCACTTGAGGGCATTACGCCCGGCACTGATGGTGTTGGGAACAGTGGTGATGCTGAGCAGGCTCTGGTCATCCGCCTGGAACACCCGGCCCAGCCAGCCTTCAAGGCGGTGCGGGCCGTGCTCGAAATGCACCGGCAATGACCCCTCAACCAAGCGCGGCCAGCGTTGCAATAACTGGCGGTGGCGTTGCAGCAGGTCCGGCAGGGGTTCGATCAGCTCGCGCTGCAGCAGCTCGCCGAAGCCGGCCAGAGGCAGCACGCCACAGGCCTGCAAGCGCCGAGCCTGGGCCTGCAGGGCCTGCTCGGCATTGTCCGGCTCGGCCAGCGCTGCACCGAGCAGGCTTTCACTGGCGCCGTAGCGTTGAAGGGTATCGAGGACGAAGGGTTCTTCGTCCGGGGTCGGTGCTTCCAGCGCTTCGAAGTACACCTTCAGACGCTGGCTGAAGAAGTGCCGCACTGGATGGCGCAGGAAGTCACTCAGCTGGGTCAGGCTCAAGGCCTCACCTTCATGGTAAGGCGCCAGGCCGGGGTCGCCCTGCTCGTCTTCCTGACCTTGCTGGTGCAGCACCTGCCACTCGTGGGCAAAGCTGAACAGCGGGCTGCCCTTCTGGAAGTAGCGTGGGCTGAACGGTTGCAGCGGGTGCTCCTGGGTCAGTGCGTGCAGCAATTGCTCGCCCGATTCTTCTGGCAGCCCCTGCCCCGCGCCGGCCAACTTCCAGCCGGCCGCCAGGTGATCGCGTAACTGGCCGATCAGTACCGAGGCCGGGCGTTCGCTGTTGTCGCGGATGCTGCGCCCGACCCAGCTGACATACAGCTGGTCGCGTGCAGACAGCAGCGCTTCGAGCAGCAAGTAACGGTCGTCCTCACGGCGTGAGCGGTCACCGGGGCGGTAGTCGCTGGCCATCAGGTCGAAGTCCAGCGGCTGCTGAGCGCGGGGGTAATCGCCATCATTCATGCCCAGCAGGCAGACCACCCGGAACGGGATGGCGCGCATCGGCATGAGGGTACAGAAGTTCACCGAGCCGGCGAGGAAGCGCTGGGACAATTTGCCCTGGTCGAGGCCCGACAGCCAGGCTTCGCGTACTACGGTCAGCGGCAATGGGTCTTGCAGGCCGACGGCCTCGCACACTTCCAGCCAGCCGTCCCGCAGATCCTGCAACTGCATCAGCAGGAACTCGTCGCGCTCGCCTTCAGCCAGGAAAAACACGTGCAGCAAGGCATGCAGGCGCTCGCCCCACTGGCTGACAGTGGCAGGCTCGGACAGGGCCTGGCTGGCCACTTCGAGGGCGTCGAGCAAGGCGACCAGCGGGCCGATCAGCGCCGCGTCCAGGCCACCGATTTCATCGTAGGGTTCGATGCCATCACAGGCCTCACCCACGCCTACGGCGTAACCCAGCAGCATCCGCCGCAGGCCGAACCGCCAGCTGTTCTGCTCAAGCCCTGCTGGCAAGCCCAGACTGGCGCGCTGCTCGGCATTGAGGCCCCAACGAATTCCGGCCCCCTCTATCCAGCGGTGTAGCGTGGGCAGGTCGTTTTCGCGGATGCCGAAACGGGCGCGGACTGCCGGTACGTCCAGCAGGTCGAGCACTTCGCTGACTGCGAAGCGGCTGTCCGGCAGCTTTAACAGGTGTTCGAGGGCAATCAGCAAGGGTTCGCGGCCACGCTGACCCTGGTCGGTGAGGGTGAACGGGATGTAGCGCGGATCGTTGCGCTGCAACTGGCCGAATACGGCGCGGATATGCGGCGCGTAAGTGTCGATGGCCGGCAGCATGACGATCACGTCACGTGGGCGCAGGGTAGGGTCGGCGCTGAACCGGGCCAGCAGCTGGTCGTGGAGGATCTCCACTTCGCGTTGCGGGCTGTGGGCAATGTGGAAGCGGATCGAGCGGTCCGTCGCCGGGTCGACGGGATGCCACTGCTCGCGGGTTTCGGCGAGCGGGCGCAGTTCGAGGATATCGTCCTGCAGTTGGTTGAGCAGCGTGGTGGGCGAGCCGTCACTGAACAGGTCGATGCGGCCGTCGCTGAACACGCCCTGGTAACTCCCAGGGTCGTCGTAACTGTCGAGCAGGTTGATGTAGTCGCGGCCTTGCTTGCCCCAGGCGGCCAGCAAGGGATGGGCATGCTGGTGCAGCGACTGCTCGTCCAGCTGCAAGGGCATGCCCTGCTTGCGTTGCTGGCGCTTGTATTGGTGGCGCAGCAGGTCCTTGTCGGCCACGATATCGGCCCAGTGGTGACGACAGGGGTTGTGCACGCACAGCAGCACCTGGCTGAAGCGTGCCAGGCCGGCCAGTGCCTCAAGGGCCTGGGCTGGCAACGAGGAGATGCCGAATACGATCACCCGGGCAGGCAGCCCGGCAGGAGCCTGCTCCAGGCTGTCGATTCGTTCGATGAAGCGCTGATGTACGCCGGCGCGGCTCTGCGCCATGCCCTGTTCACCAACATCTTCCAGCAATGCCCGCCATAGCTCGGCCTGCCAGCGGTTGCCCGGGGGCAGCGCCTTGCGCTCGCCGCGGGCGGTATTGAGGACGTGCTCACCAGCCGCCCAATCCTTGAGCCAGTCGGCGCGGTAGACCTGATACTGGTCGAACAGGTCGGCCAGGCGCTCGGCGAGCTGGTAGCGCTTGCGCAGGTCGCTGTCCTCGGTAAGGAAGCGCCGCAGCGGCTCGAAATGCGGACGTTCGATCAAAGCCGGAAGCAGGCGCATCAGGCGCCAGGTCAGCGGTGCCTTGTCGAGCAGGGAGACTTCAGGAATTTCGTCACGGCCCAGCACACTGCGGTACAGCTGCCACATGAAGCTGCCCGGCAGTTGCACGTCGATGGCGGCGGCGATGCCGCAGCCGCCTTGGTCATCTTCCTGAGGGTCTTCGGCAAGGGCCAGCTTGAGCCATTGGGCGATACCATTGCTTTGCACCAAGGCGATTTCGTTTTCCAGCGGCGCCAAGGGGTAGCGACGCATCCAGCTCACCACCAGGCTGCGCAGGTCGTCAAGGCGGTTGCCGTGGACGATCATGAAGCCGGGGTGAAGATGGGTGGTGTTGGGCATCGGGAGGTCTCTGGCAGGCGCTGGTGGCTAAGGGGGAACGATATCACGCGGATATGAAAGGACCGAATGACACCAAGCTCCTCACGTGTTCACACGGCCCCTGTGGGAGCGGCCGTGGCCGCGAACACCGGCGCAGCCGGTGCCATGCACCGCGTCGCCTGCTTCGCGGGCTTGCCCGCTCCCACACAGGGGATTGCGTAGGGCAGGAGATTTTTGCGCCACAAAGACAAAACCCCTACCTGCATGTGCAGATAGGGGTTTTGCGAAATGAATCTTGACGATGACCTACTCTCACATGGGGAAACCCCACACTACCATCGGCGATGCATCGTTTCACTGCTGAGTTCGGGATGGGATCAGGTGGTTCCAATGCTCTATGGTCGTCAAGAAATTCTGTTGCCAGAATGTCTTTTGAACACTCTTGGCTAATTCGGATATGTGATCTTGTGAAGTTGCGAACTTTCGGTTCTTTCGTCTTCACCACCACAATTTGGCTTTCGTGCGCAAATTGCTTGGGTGTTATATGGTCAAGCCTCACGGGCAATTAGTATTGGTTAGCTCAACGCCTCACAGCGCTTACACACCCAACCTATCAACGTCGTAGTCTTCGACGGCCCTTTAGGGGATTCAAGATCCCAGTGAGATCTCATCTTGAGGCAAGTTTCCCGCTTAGATGCTTTCAGCGGTTATCTCTTCCGAACATAGCTACCCGGCAATGCCACTGGCGTGACAACCGGAACACCAGAGGTTCGTCCACTCCGGTCCTCTCGTACTAGGAGCAGCCCCTCTCAAATCTCAAACGTCCACGGCAGATAGGGACCGAACTGTCTCACGACGTTCTAAACCCAGCTCGCGTACCACTTTAAATGGCGAACAGCCATACCCTTGGGACCGGCTTCAGCCCCAGGATGTGATGAGCCGACATCGAGGTGCCAAACACCGCCGTCGATATGAACTCTTGGGCGGTATCAGCCTGTTATCCCCGGAGTACCTTTTATCCGTTGAGCGATGGCCCTTCCATACAGAACCACCGGATCACTAAGACCTACTTTCGTACCTGCTCGACGTGTTTGTCTCGCAGTCAAGCGCGCTTTTGCCTTTATACTCTACGACCGATTTCCGACCGGTCTGAGCGCACCTTCGTACTCCTCCGTTACTCTTTGGGAGGAGACCGCCCCAGTCAAACTACCCACCATACACTGTCCTCGATCCGGATAACGGACCTGAGTTAGAACCTCAAAGTTGCCAGGGTGGTATTTCAAGGATGGCTCCATGAGAACTGGCGTCCCCACTTCAAAGCCTCCCACCTATCCTACACAAGCAAATTCAAAGTCCAGTGCAAAGCTATAGTAAAGGTTCACGGGGTCTTTCCGTCTAGCCGCGGATACACTGCATCTTCACAGCGATTTCAATTTCACTGAGTCTCGGGTGGAGACAGCGCCGCCATCGTTACGCCATTCGTGCAGGTCGGAACTTACCCGACAAGGAATTTCGCTACCTTAGGACCGTTATAGTTACGGCCGCCGTTTACCGGGGCTTCGATCAAGAGCTTCGCTTGCGCTAACCCCATCAATTAACCTTCCGGCACCGGGCAGGCGTCACACCCTATACGTCCACTTTCGTGTTTGCAGAGTGCTGTGTTTTTAATAAACAGTCGCAGCGGCCTGGTATCTTCGACCGGCATGGGCTTACGGAGCAAGTCCTTCACTCTCGCCGGCGCACCTTCTCCCGAAGTTACGGTGCCATTTTGCCTAGTTCCTTCTACCCGAGTTCTCTCAAGCGCCTTGGTATTCTCTACCTAACCACCTGTGTCGGTTTGGGGTACGGTTCCCAGTTATCTGAAGCTTAGGAGCTTTTCTTGGAAGCATGGTATCAACCACTTCGTCGCCTAGAGGCAACTCGTCATCAGCTCTCGGCCTTGAAATCCCGGATTTGCCTAAGATTCCAGCCTACCACCTTAAACCTGGACAACCAACGCCAGGCTGGCCTAACCTTCTCCGTCCCTCCATCGCAATAACTGGAAGTACAGGAATATTAACCTGTTTTCCATCGACTACGCTTTTCAGCCTCGCCTTAGGGACCGACTAACCCTGCGTCGATTAACGTTGCGCAGGAAACCTTGGTCTTTCGGCGTGCGAGTTTTTCACTCGCATTGTCGTTACTCATGTCAGCATTCGCACTTCTGATACCTCCAGCAAGCTTCTCAACTCACCTTCACAGGCTTACAGAACGCTCCTCTACCGCGTCATCAAAGATGACACCCGTAGCTTCGGTGCATGGTTTGAGCCCCGTTACATCTTCCGCGCAGGCCGACTCGACTAGTGAGCTATTACGCTTTCTTTAAAGGGTGGCTGCTTCTAAGCCAACCTCCTAGCTGTCTAAGCCTTCCCACATCGTTTCCCACTTAACCATGACTTTGGGACCTTAGCTGACGGTCTGGGTTGTTTCCCTTTTCACGACGGACGTTAGCACCCGCCGTGTGTCTCCCATGCTCGGCACTTCCAGGTATTCGGAGTTTGCATCGGTTTGGTAAGTCGGGATGACCCCCTAGCCGAAACAGTGCTCTACCCCTGGAGTGATACATGAGGCGCTACCTAAATAGCTTTCGAGGAGAACCAGCTATCTCCGAGCTTGATTAGCCTTTCACTCCGATCCACAGGTCATCCGCTAACTTTTCAACGGTAGTCGGTTCGGTCCTCCAGTCAGTGTTACCTAACCTTCAACCTGCCCATGGATAGATCGCCCGGTTTCGGGTCTATACCCAGCGACTAAACGCCCTATTAAGACTCGCTTTCGCTACGCCTCCCCTATTCGGTTAAGCTCGCCACTGAATATAAGTCGCTGACCCATTATACAAAAGGTACGCAGTCACCTAACAAAGTAGGCTCCCACTGCTTGTACGCATACGGTTTCAGGTTCTATTTCACTCCCCTCTCCGGGGTTCTTTTCGCCTTTCCCTCACGGTACTGGTTCACTATCGGTCAGTCAGTAGTATTTAGCCTTGGAGGATGGTCCCCCCATATTCAGACAAAGTTTCTCGTGCTCCGTCCTACTCGATTTCATTGACAAGAGATTTTCGTGTACGGGGCTATCACCCACTATGGCCGCACTTTCCAGAGCGTTCCACTAATCTCAAATCAACTTAAGGGCTGGTCCCCGTTCGCTCGCCACTACTAAGGGAATCTCGGTTGATTTCTTTTCCTCAGGGTACTTAGATGTTTCAGTTCCCCTGGTTCGCCTCTTGCACCTATGTATTCAGTACAAGATACTCAGCTTGTGCTGAGTGGGTTCCCCCATTCAGAGATCTCTGGATCACAGTCTGTTTGCCGACTCCCCAAAGCTTATCGCAGGCTACCACGTCTTTCATCGCCTCTGACTGCCAAGGCATCCACCGTATGCGCTTCTTCACTTGACCATATAACCCCAAGCAATCTGGTTATACTGTGAAGACGACATTCGCCGAAAATTCGCATGTTGCGCTTTCGCGCAGAACTCACAAATTTTACCTTAGCCTGATTAACCAGCAGTGAAACTGGTCATCAGTCTATATCTATCACATATCCGAATTTTTAAAGAACGATCTGACAAAAGTCAGAAATCAACATTCGAACTAAATGTTCATTTCTAAGTTCTGGCAAGTAACTGCGTACTACGAAAGTGGTGGAGCCAAGCGGGATCGAACCGCTGACCTCCTGCGTGCAAGGCAGGCGCTCTCCCAGCTGAGCTATGGCCCCGTATTCTACGGCTAAACCATGTAATGGTAGGTCTGGGCAGATTTGAACTGCCGACCTCACCCTTATCAGGGGTGCGCTCTAACCAACTGAGCTACAGACCTATAACAGGGTCGCGTTACAGCATCGTCTTTTACAATGAATCAAGCAATTCGTGTGGGAGCTCATCAGCAGGCTGATGTCGTCGATTAAGGAGGTGATCCAGCCGCAGGTTCCCCTACGGCTACCTTGTTACGACTTCACCCCAGTCATGAATCACACCGTGGTAACCGTCCTCCCGAAGGTTAGACTAGCTACTTCTGGTGCAACCCACTCCCATGGTGTGACGGGCGGTGTGTACAAGGCCCGGGAACGTATTCACCGCGACATTCTGATTCGCGATTACTAGCGATTCCGACTTCACGCAGTCGAGTTGCAGACTGCGATCCGGACTACGATCGGTTTTGTGAGATTAGCTCCACCTCGCGGCTTGGCAACCCTCTGTACCGACCATTGTAGCACGTGTGTAGCCCAGGCCGTAAGGGCCATGATGACTTGACGTCATCCCCACCTTCCTCCGGTTTGTCACCGGCAGTCTCCTTAGAGTGCCCACCATAACGTGCTGGTAACTAAGGACAAGGGTTGCGCTCGTTACGGGACTTAACCCAACATCTCACGACACGAGCTGACGACAGCCATGCAGCACCTGTGTCAGAGTTCCCGAAGGCACCAATCCATCTCTGGAAAGTTCTCTGCATGTCAAGGCCTGGTAAGGTTCTTCGCGTTGCTTCGAATTAAACCACATGCTCCACCGCTTGTGCGGGCCCCCGTCAATTCATTTGAGTTTTAACCTTGCGGCCGTACTCCCCAGGCGGTCAACTTAATGCGTTAGCTGCGCCACTAAAATCTCAAGGATTCCAACGGCTAGTTGACATCGTTTACGGCGTGGACTACCAGGGTATCTAATCCTGTTTGCTCCCCACGCTTTCGCACCTCAGTGTCAGTATCAGTCCAGGTGGTCGCCTTCGCCACTGGTGTTCCTTCCTATATCTACGCATTTCACCGCTACACAGGAAATTCCACCACCCTCTACCGTACTCTAGCTCGCCAGTTTTGGATGCAGTTCCCAGGTTGAGCCCGGGGCTTTCACATCCAACTTAACGAACCACCTACGCGCGCTTTACGCCCAGTAATTCCGATTAACGCTTGCACCCTCTGTATTACCGCGGCTGCTGGCACAGAGTTAGCCGGTGCTTATTCTGTCGGTAACGTCAAAACAGCAAGGTATTAGCTTACTGCCCTTCCTCCCAACTTAAAGTGCTTTACAATCCGAAGACCTTCTTCACACACGCGGCATGGCTGGATCAGGCTTTCGCCCATTGTCCAATATTCCCCACTGCTGCCTCCCGTAGGAGTCTGGACCGTGTCTCAGTTCCAGTGTGACTGATCATCCTCTCAGACCAGTTACGGATCGTCGCCTTGGTGAGCCATTACCCCACCAACTAGCTAATCCGACCTAGGCTCATCTGATAGCGCAAGGCCCGAAGGTCCCCTGCTTTCTCCCGTAGGACGTATGCGGTATTAGCGTTCCTTTCGAAACGTTGTCCCCCACTACCAGGCAGATTCCTAGGCATTACTCACCCGTCCGCCGCTGAATCAAGGAGCAAGCTCCCGTCATCCGCTCGACTTGCATGTGTTAGGCCTGCCGCCAGCGTTCAATCTGAGCCATGATCAAACTCTTCAGTTCAATACTGCTTGGGTTTTTAAGAAACCCTAAACTTGGCTCAGCAACCTCAAATGACTATGTGATTTCTCGCATGGCCACTTGTGATGCTGATAATCTTTGTGACTATCAGTCCGTACTCACAAGCACCCACACGAATTGCTTGATTCGATTTGTTAAAGAGCGTTTGGTTAAGAGCTTTTCGTCTCAACCGAGGCGCGCATTCTACGCTTTCCTCATTTGCTGTCAAGCGTTTATTTTGAATTTTTTTGCGAGAAACTCGTTTAGCTTCAAACACTTGACTCGCTGCGATCTCTCGTAGCGGGAGGCGAATCATACAGCGTTTAGAAGAGCTGTCAACCACCATTTCAACCGCTGTCGACCATCTGATCGTAGCCCTTACAACTTCGCCTTGACTATCTAACTCATTGAATCTCAAGGAGTTTGTCGTTCCGGCGTCGCTGGAAGTGGGGCGCATTATAAGGGGATTCGGAGGGCGGTCAAGGGTTAATTTCATTTATTTGAAATATTCCAGGCGAAGACCTTATCAAGGCCGCCAGGTGCTCGCCACGACACCTTCAGCGCCTGTGAGATCGAGCGCCGCCCGCGCGGCGCATCGCCGGCAAGCCGGCTCCCACATCTGTTTCGGGCCAGTTACTCCTGCCTCCTCCCCGCTCGCACCCTGGGCGCATGGCTGGAAATCGCAGAAAAGCACAGGCGACACCTTCAATATCGAAGGGAACAAACAAGGCGGGCAGCGGTGAAATCACAGGAGAGACTGGCCCGAAACAGATGTGGGAGCCGGCTTGCCGGCGATGCGCCGCGCGGGCGGCGCTCGATCTTGTAGGCGCCAGAGAACCCAAAGCGGACACCTCTTAAAGACAATGCCATCCCAAGACAGGCCCCCAGCAGCCCAACCCCGCACTCAAACCGCCCTCCCCTGCCTCCGAGCAATCCGAGGAAGAGCCCGAGCAACAGCAGGAACCCTCAACACCATCAGCACAACCCCAATAACCGCATAAATCGCCCACTCCCGCAGGTCCGAGCGCACGATCCACAAAAAATGCAGCAATCCCAACCCGAGCACCCCGTACACCAACCGGTGCAGCTTCTTCCACCTCGCCCCCAGCCGCCGCTGGCTATACCGATTCGAGGTAACCGCCAGCACCAACAACCCGAGAAACCCAAGCGCCCCCACAATAATGTAAGGCCGCTTGCGCAACTCCACCGCCAACTGCCCCCAATCCAGCCCAAGAATAAAGAACAGATAAGCCAGGATATGCAGCACGATGTAGGCAAACACCCACAACCCCAGCTGCCGGCGTACCACGATCCAGCCCGACCACCCCGTCAGTTTCTGCAGTGGCGTCATGCTCAAGGTAACCAGCAGGAAGGTCAGCGCCCCGAGCCCAAGGCGATCCATCATGATCTTTCCGGGATCAGGCCCCAGCAGATTCATCGCCGCCTCATACAACCACCACACCGGGAACACGCTGCCGACGGCAAAGATGGCCAGACGCAACCAGGGGTAACGCATCAGTAGTTCTTCCGCAGATCGAGCCCGGTATACAGCGACGCCACTTCATCGGCATAGCCATTGAACATCTGGGTTTCCCGCACATTGGGGCTGAACAGCCCGCTGGGCAGCCGCCGTTCGCGGGCCTGGCTCCAACGGGGATGGTCGACCGTAGGGTTCACATTGGCATAGAACCCATATTCATCCGGCGCCAGCCCTTCCCAGGTGGTGCCCGGTTGCTCGGCCACCAGGCTGATACGCACGATCGACTTGATGCTCTTGAAGCCATACTTCCACGGCACCACCAGCCGCAACGGCGCGCCATTCTGGCTGGGCAGCTCCCGGCCATACATGCCGACCGCCAGGATCGCCAAAGGATGCATCGCCTCATCCAGACGCAAGCCTTCTCTATAAGGCCAGTCGATCAAGGCGAATCCCGAACGCTGCCCCGGCATATGTTCCGGGTCTTTCAGGGTTTCGAAACGCACGTAGCGTGCCCTGGAAGTCGGCTCGACCTGCTCGAGCACCTGCGCCAACGGGAAGCCCAGCCACGGAATGACCATCGACCACGCCTCGACGCAACGCAGCCGGTAGATGCGCTCCTCAAGCTGATACGGCTTGACGAAATCTTCCAGTGCATAGCGCCCGGGCTTACCTACTTCGCCATCGACTACAACGCTCCACGGTTCGGTTTTCAGGCTGTCGCCATTGGCCGCCGGGTCACCCTTGTCGGGCCCGAACTCGTAGAAGTTGTTGTAGTGGGTGGCATCCTTGAACGGCGTAATTGACTCTCCCTTGACCGTTACTGCCTGCCATCGGGTGGCCGCGAGCTTTTCACTGAACCAGCCAGGCGCCCTGCCCGCCTCGACATCGGCGTAACGGCTGGCTTCATCTGCGCGCGCCATGCTCGGCAAGGCACCCAAGGCCAGGCCGGACAACGAGCCACCCAGCAGGGTACGACGGGAAAGGTAGATGCCTTCGGGGGTGATCTCCGACGCCTTGCATTCGGAAGACCTGGGTAGCTTGATGAGCATGAGCGGCTCCACAGCACTGGATAACGGATGTACCAGTAAGACTATGGAGCCGGCGGGTTATTCCAGCATTAAATGATTGTCACGCTTTGCGACGACGCGCCTTCAGCAGGAACTGGATCGGCCCCGAAGCCGCATAGGCGAGGAAGATCAGCAGCAGGATACGCGGCGGGTCGCTGAACACCACGGCAAACACCAGCACCACGGCCAGGATCGCCACGAAGGGAACACGGCCCTTGAGGTCCAGCTCCTTGAAGCTGTTGTACTTGATATTGCTGACCATCAGCATGCCCGCAGCTGCCACCAGCAGCGCCACCAGGAACGACAGCTTGGAGCCCTGGATGCCGTAGTCGCTGAATGCCCACACGGTACCCGCGACCACGCCCGCGGCAGCCGGGCTGGCAAGGCCGATGAAATAGCGCTTGTCGGCGGTGCCAACCTGGGTATTGAAACGTGCCAGGCGCAGTGCTGCACCGGCCACGTAGATGAAGGCGACCATCCAGCCGACCTTGCCCATGTCACCCAGCGCCCAGCCAAAGGCCAGCAAGGCCGGCGCCACACCGAAGGCGACCATGTCCGACAGCGAGTCGTACTCGGCACCAAAGGCGCTCTGGGTGTTGGTCATGCGCGCAACACGGCCATCGAGGCCGTCGAGCACCATGGCCACGAAGATGGCGATGGCAGCGAAGGCAAAGTACTTGCTCGCCTCGCGCGGGTCACCGGCACTCAGGGCGCTCTGCGCGCTCATCGAGCTGATGATGGAATAGAAACCGGCAAACAGGTTGGCGGTGGTAAACAGGTTGGGCAGCAGGTAGATGCCACGGTGGCGCACCTTGCGCCCTTCGGCGTCATGCCCTTCTTCAACGTGCTCATCGACAGGTAGCAGGCTTTCGGCGTCGGAGGGCTTGTTCGGCTCTTCGGGACGTTCGCTCATGGAGGGTACCTTGCAACAGGATGGAAAATGTTCGACACGGGCCTGCGAAACACGTTCTGACGGCAGGCCACTGGTCTGCTTTATACCAGAAGCTGACTGTCAGAACGAAAAAACGCGGCCGAAGCCGCGTTTTTCATCTTTCGACAAGACTTAGTTCTTGGTCTTGTCGACGATTTTGTTAGCCGAGATCCACGGCATCATCGAGCGCAGTTGCTCGCCGATGATTTCGATGCCGTGAGCGGCGTTGTTGCGGCGCTTGGCGGTCATCGATGGGTAGTTGGTAGCACCTTCGGAGATGAACATCTTCGCGTACTCGCCGTCCTGGATGCGCTTCAGGGCGTTGCGCATGGCCTTGCGGGATTCTTCGTTGATGACTTCCGGACCGGTTACGTACTCACCGTACTCGGCGTTGTTGGAGATCGAGTAGTTCATGTTGGCGATGCCGCCTTCGTACATGAGGTCAACGATCAGCTTCAGCTCGTGCAGGCACTCGAAGTAGGCCATTTCCGGCGCGTAGCCCGCTTCGACCAGAGTTTCGAAACCGGCCTTGACCAGCTCGACGGTACCGCCGCACAGAACGGCCTGCTCACCGAACAGGTCGGTTTCAGTTTCGTCCTTGAAGGTGGTTTCGATGATACCGGTACGGCCACCGCCTACGCCCGAAGCGTACGACAGTGCAACGTTCTTGGCATTGCCCGAAGCGTCCTGGTAGATGGCGATCAGGTCAGGGATACCGCCGCCCTTGACGAACTCGGAACGCACAGTGTGGCCCGGGGCTTTCGGCGCGATCATGATCACGTCGAGGTCGGCACGCGGAACAACCTGGTTGTAGTGGATCGCGAAACCGTGGGAGAAGGCCAGGGTAGCGCCCTTCTTGATGTTCGGCTCGATTTCCTGCTTGTACAGCTGGCCCTGGAACTCGTCCGGAGTCAGGATCATGACCAGGTCGGCAGCAGCGACGGCAGAGGCAACGTCGGTCACTTTCAGGCCGTGGGCTTCTGCCTTGGCGACGGTGGCCGAACCTTTACGCAGACCGATGGTGACATCTACACCGGAGTCCTTCAGGTTGCACGCCTGAGCGTGGCCCTGGGAACCGTAACCGATGATGGCGACTTTCTTACCCTGGATGATGGAAAGGTCGCAGTCTTTATCGTAGAAAACTTTCATGAAAATACCCCTGGTTATATCTCGGCCCCTGCGGAGCCATCGCTAATTTTTGAATTTAGATGCTGAGCACTTTGTCGCCACGGGCAATGCCGGTAACGCCGCTGCGCACGGTTTCGAGAATCGATGCAGTGCCGATCGCCTGGATGAAGCTGTCCAGTTTGTCGCTGGTGCCGCTCAGCTGTACGGTGTACACGCTGGCGGTCACATCGACGATCTGGCCACGGAAGATATCCGTGGTGCGCTTGATCTCGGCGCGCTGGGCACCGGTGGCCTTGACCTTGACCAGCATCAGTTCACGCTCGATGTGAGCGCTTTCCGACAGGTCGACGAGCTTGACCACTTCGACCAGCTTGTTCAGGTTCTTGGTGATCTGTTCGATCACTTCGTCATGGCCAACGGTGGTCAGCGTCAGACGCGACAGGGTCGGGTCTTCGGTCGGCGCCACGGTCAGGCTTTCAATGTTGTAGTTACGCTGGGAGAACAGGCCGACCACACGGGACAGAGCACCGGGTTCGTTTTCCAGCAGCAGGGAAATGATGTGCCGCATATCAGGTACGCTCCGTCTTGCTCAGCCACATGTCACGCATCGAGCCATCCTTGATCTGCATCGGATAGACGTGCTCGCTGCGGTCAACCGCGATGTCGATGAACACCAGACGGTCCTTCATCGCAAACGCTTCTTCCAGCTTCGGCTTGAGGTCCTTCAGGCTGGTGATGCGGATACCCACATGGCCATAGGCCTCGGCCAGCTTGATGAAGTCAGGCAGCGACTCGACGTACGAGTGCGAGTGACGACCGTTGTAGGCCATGTCCTGCCACTGGCGAACCATGCCCAGCACACCGTTGTTCAGGTTGACGATCTTCACCGGCAGGCCGTACTGCATGCAGGTGGACAGCTCCTGGATGTTCATCTGGATGCTGCCTTCGCCAGTCACACAGGCCACGTCCTGGTCCGGGAAGTTGAGCTTGACGCCCATCGCCGCCGGGAAGCCGAAGCCCATGGTGCCCAGGCCACCGGAGTTGATCCAGCGGTTCGGCTTGTTGAAGCGGTAGTACTGCGCAGCGAACATCTGGTGCTGACCCACGTCGGAGGTGACGAAGGCATCGCCATTGGTCACTTCGCACAAGGTCTCGATGACTTTCTGCGGCTTGATGACATTGCCGTCGCCCTTGTCGTAGGGGAACAGCTCGCCATCGCCACGCCATTCGTCGATCTGCTTCCACCAGGCATCCAGCGCCGCCTTGTCAGGCTGCTCGCCGATTTCCTTGAGGATGCCGAGCATTTCGCTGAGCACGCTGTCGACCGGCCCGACGATTGGCACGTCAGCCTTGATCATCTTGGAGATCGACGCCGGGTCGATGTCGATGTGGATTATCTTGGCGTTCGGGCAGAACTTGGCCGGGCCGTTGACCACACGGTCGTCAAAGCGGGCACCGACGGCGAAGATGACGTCGGCATGGTGCATGGCCATGTTGGCAGTGAAGCTGCCGTGCATGCCCAGCATGCCGAGGAACTGACGGTCGGTACCCGGGAAGCCACCCAGACCCATCAGGGTATTGGTGACTGGCAGGTTCAGCGACTTGGCGATTTCAGTCAGGGCTTCGGAGCCACCGCCGAGGATCACGCCGCCACCGGAGTAGACGATCGGGCGCTTGGCCGCCAGCAGCATCTCGGCCGCCTTGCGGATCTGGCCGGAGTGGCCGCGTACTGCCGGGCTGTAGGAGCGCAGCTTGACCTTTTTCGGGTAGACGTATTCGAACTTCTCGGCCGGGTTGGTCATATCTTTTGGAATGTCGACCACGACCGGACCTGGGCGACCGGATTGCGCCAGGTAGAATGCTTTTTTCAGAACTTCGGGGATTTCGCTGGCGTGTTTGATCATGAAGCTGTGCTTCACGATCGGCCGCGAAATACCGATCATGTCGGTTTCCTGGAAGGCATCGGTGCCCACCATGGTGCTGGGCACCTGGCCGGACAGGATGACCATCGGAATCGAATCCATGTAGGCAGTGGCAATACCGGTAATGGCATTGGTCGCGCCGGGGCCGGAGGTTACCAGCACCACGCCGGCCTTGCCGGTGGCGCGGGCGTAGCCGTCCGCCATATGGGTAGCCGCCTGCTCATGACGAACCAGGATGTGCTCGACTTCCGGTTCCTTGAACAGCGCGTCGTAAACATGCAGGAGAGCACCACCAGGGTACCCGTAGATGTGCTTAACGCCTTCGTCACGCAAGAAGCGGACGACCATCTCAGCGCCAGATAAAAGCTCCACGTTGTTCACCTCTAAAACGCCAGAATACCGCCCTCACTGGACGGGTCTTAATAGGTTTA
This sequence comes from Pseudomonas putida, assembly GCA_029953615.1. NCBI lineage: Bacteria > Pseudomonadati > Pseudomonadota > Gammaproteobacteria > Pseudomonadales > Pseudomonadaceae > Pseudomonas > Pseudomonas putida. The sequence continues at coordinate 1,463,081 of CP124529.1, forward strand.
CTGCCAAGCAGAGCATGAGCGAACGTCAGCACTGACTGAGCAAGTATTGGGAGCGCCCCTGAGTGTTGCGGGGATATCCCACCCAGCGCGAGGTAACGCGTTGCGGGGTGTAACAGGTCGGCGCGGGTGTGCGCCTCATGATCTGCTTAGCGGGTCTGCTTCTGGCAGTCCCTCTACAGCGGAGATTGGATTCTTCTGATTCGGCGCCAACAAGTCAAGAAAAATTATTGCCAATTTTTCCCGAAGATGAATTCCTGCCACCACTAAAAATCGCTTCAGCAGCAGAATTAATAAGATTTCCATAAAAAAGGGCCACAATCTGCGGCCCTCAAGGGAAAAACTGAAGAAATCAGGCGGAAGGAGCAATCAATTGGTCAAATGCTGCCAACAGGCGGCGTAGCTCACGACTTTGCTCCGGCCGGTCGGTAAACACGGTTTCGGCCATGACCAGAATGCCGGAAGCATTGGGCAGCGGGTGGCCCAGCTCGATGATGATCTTCATGCGCGGCAGGAAGATCCATTGCAGCCACTGCTCGAAACTGAGGGTATCGACCGCGAAAGGCACCGTGCTGGCCAGTGCCTCATCGCTTGGTGGCTCGTCATCCCACCAGCCTTGCACCTGCAGTTCACGCTCAATCAGCATCAGGTGGTCGGCAATATCCAGAATGCGCTGCTCGATCATCACGAATTGACCCGGGCCTTTTGCCGGGCCAGTGCGGCGCCTGCGCTGTCACCTTGCTTCTCGCGGGCCTGGGCGATGGTGTTCCACAGCTCGGCCTGCAGGCTCGGGCGGCCGTTAGCGTAAGTCAGGGCGCGACGCGCCAGCTGCTCGGCCTGCGGCGCATCACCTTGCGACAGGCGCACCTGGGCCAGGCGGTACAGCACCTGCGGCTCGCGCGGGGCAATGCGCTGGGCACGCTCCAGGCTCGACGCGGCACCGTTGAAGTCGCCACTGCCCTGCTGCGTTTTCGCGGTGGTCAACAGCGCCAGCACCGGGCCGTCCAGTTGCTCATCGGCCGACAGGCCACCTGCAGCAGCGCTGCTACGCGGGATACCGGTTGGCGCGCTGGTGCTTTGCGAGGCGCTGTTCATCGCCGCAATATCGAAGGGTTCGTCGGCGATCGGGTTAGGGTTGGTGGTCATCGGTGCCGAACTGACTGGCCCTGTGCTGATCGGCCCTGGGGTAATCGGCGAGGTGCTGATCGGCGCCGCACCATTGGCCGCCGGGAACGTCTGGATGCCCGAAGCGCCAGCGCCCTGCGGGATCATCACGGTGACGCCGGAGTCCTCAGGCAGCGTTTGCGCCTGCGCGGTGCCCGCGTTATAGCCTACCGCAGAGCGGTTGGCCGTCACGCGTTCGCTGTTGGACACGCGGGTGCTCGAGTCGACCACCGGAATATTGCCGCGCGGGACGCTGGCGCACCCCTGGAGCACTGCCAGCGCCGTCACGGCAGGAAACAGCCACTTGTTCACGTCACACCTCATCAATGCAGCCTGTGCTTAATTCATCCAGCCCTTGACCCAGTCCATGACCGATTCAACTGGATCCTGCTCGCCGCCACAGGTCGCGCCGGCGGGCGGTTCACTGCCGCGAATATACGGCATCTGCACCGCTCCCGGACAGCTGCCATCAGACCCATGGCCACTGTACGGGTCGATCCAGGCCTGCACCACATTGTCCGGTTGTGGCATGTCCAGTGGTAGCGGGTCGGCTTTGTTCATGAAGCTGGTCCACACCTGCAGGGCCCCGGTGGCGCCGGTAAATGGCGTTTTGCCGTTATCGTCACGGCCCATCCACACCACAGCCAGCAGGTCCTGGCTGAAGCCGGAGAACCAGCTGTCGCGCGAATCGTTACTGGTACCGGTCTTGCCCGCCAGGGTAAGGTTGCGCGGCAAGGTGTTGTATACCGAGCGGCCGGTGCCCTCGCGCATCACCCGCTGCATGGCGTTCTGCACCAGGTAGATGGCCCCCGGATCGAAGGTTTGCTGGATCTGGAACGGGTAGCGCTTGAGCGGCTCGCCCTCGGCGGTGAGCACGCTGCGGATACCGCGCATCGGGGTGTTGAAGCCGCCATTGGCGATGGTCTGGTACATGGTCGCGACCTGCATCGGCGACATGCCGCCGGCCCCCAGCAACATGGCCGGGAACGCCGGCCAGTCAACATTCACGCCCAGCCGGCCGATGGTCTTGATCACGTTGGGCACACCCACTTCCAGGCCGATCTTGGCAGTCGACAGGTTGTAGGAGTTGGCCAGGCCCTGGTACAGGTAGATGGTGCCATGCGGGCGGCGGTCATAGTTTTGCGGGCGCCAGACCTGGCCATCAGCCCCTTTGACCGAGAACGGCTCGTCCTGCACCCAGCTGGTCAGGGTGTACTTGCTCGGTTGCTCCAGCGCAGTCAGGTATACCGCCGGCTTGACCAGCGAACCGATCGGCCGCACGGCATCGATGGCGCGGTTGAAGCCGGCGAAGCCGGCCTGGCGGCTGCCGATCAGCGCCTGCACTTCACCGGTTTCCGGGTTGGTCACGACCATCGCCGACTCCACCTCGTCAGCCCCCTTGCGACCCGCCAGGCGCTTGAAGGTCTCGCTCATCGAGGTCTCGGCCTTCATCTGCAGGATCGGGTCGAAGCTGGTGAAGATGCGCAGGCCTTCTTCGGTCAAGTCTTCGTCGCGGTAGTCCTGGCGCAGCTGACGCTTGACCAGGTCGAGGAACGCCGGGAACGAGCTGTCGGCGAGGCTGCCACGCTTGGTCACGCCCAGCGGCATTTTCTTCGCGGCATCGACTTCTGCCTGGCTGGCCACGCCCTGCTCGGCCACCAGGTCGAGCACCAGGTTGCGACGGGCCAGGGCGCGATCGGGGTAGCGCCGCGGGTTGTAGTAGGAAGGCCCCTTGACCATCCCCACCAGCAAGGCGATCTGGTGCAGTTTCAGCTCCGACAGCGGTTGGCTGAAGAAGAACTGGCTGGCAAGACCGAAGCCGTGCACCGCACGCTGGCCATCCTGACCAACGAACACCTCGTTGAGGTAGGCCTCGAGGATCTCGCGCTTGTCGTAGTGCAGCTCCAGCAGCACGGCCATCATCGCCTCGGTCAGCTTGCGGCTGAGGCTGCGCTCGCTGGTGAGATAGAAATTCTTCACCAGCTGCTGGGTCAGGGTACTGCCACCCTGGCGCATGGAACCTGCCGAAGTGTTGACCCACATCGCCCGGGCGATGGACTTGGGTGACACCCCGAAGTGGCTGTAGAAATCGCGGTCTTCCGTCGCCACCAGAGTTTCGAGCAGGTACGGCGGCACCTGGTCGATCTTGATCAGAATGCGGTCTTCGAGGTTTTTCGGGTAGATGCCGCCGATCATCAGCGGCTCCAGGCGCACTACGTCCAGCGTTTTGCCGTTGGCACCGGAAAGGCCCGCCACGTAATCGCCGGAGAAGCGCACGCGCACGAACTGCGCGGGCTCCATGCCCTCGTAGAACTGGAAGCCACGGGTATTGAGCTCGACAGTATTGCCGTTGACTGCCGCCGCGCCCGGGCCGTTGGCCGCGCTTTCACGCCGGTAGCCGAGCGCGTCCAGCTCGGTAAGAAAGTCGTTCTTGCTCAGTTTCTGGCCGCTGAACAGCTCCAGCGGCCGGGCATACACCTTGGCCGGGATGGTCCAGCGCTTGCCGGAGAACTTCTCCTGGACGACTGCATCGAGGTAAACCGCGAAGCCGGCGACGATCACCAGGCCGACCAGGCTGAGCTTCAAAGCCCAGCCCAGCCAGGCGCGGGAGCGGCCGGTCGGGCGTTTCTGAGGGGTACGGGGATTTCGGGTTCGGGTCATGGCGGCGGATTATACGCACTTTATAAAGGCAGGGCAGGCGCCCCAGGCGGTAGGCAGGGACGGCACCATTGACCATAATGGCGCATTCGAATTCCCTGCCCCCGGAAGGATTTCCCGTGAGCCAAGCCCTTATCACTGCGTTGCAGAACCCAGCCCTGTACCCTCACCCCGTGGATGGGTTCCAGCTCATCGAGACGCATATCTCCTGGGTCCTGCTCACCGGCGAGTATGCCTACAAGATCAAGAAACCGATGAACTTCGGTTTCCTCGACTTCACCGGCCTGGACCAGCGCCAGCATTTCTGTAACGAAGAATTGCGCCTGAACCAGCGCCTGACCAACGGCTTGTACCTGGAAGTGTTGCCGATCACCGGCAGCGTCGACGCACCGCAGATCGCGGGTGAAGGCCCAGCCATCGAATACGCGCTGAAGATGCGCCAGTTCCCCCAGGGGCAGATGCTCAACACCCTGCAGGCCAACGGCGAACTGAACGCCGCGCACATCGACCAGATGGCCCGGCAGATCGCCGAGTTCCACCTGCAGGCGCCGCGTGTACCGGTGGAGCACCCACTGGGCACACCGGAAAGCGTGATGGCACCAGTGGAGCAGAACTTCGAGCAGATTCGTCCGTTCCTCAGCGACAAGGCCGACCTGCAGCAACTCGACGCCCTGCAGGCCTGGGCACGCAGCAGCTTCGAGCGCCTGCATGGCCTGCTGGAAAAGCGCAAGGCCAGTGGTTTCATCCGTGAATGCCACGGTGATATCCACCTGGGCAACGCCACCCTGATCGACGGCAAGGTGGTAATCTTCGACTGCATCGAGTTCAACGAACCGTTCCGCCTGACCGACGTGTATGCCGATACCGCCTTCCTGGCCATGGACCTGGAAGACCGCGGCCTGAAATGCCTGGCCCGGCGCTTCATCAGCCAGTACCTGGAACTGACCGGCGACTACGAAGGCCTGGAACTGCTCAACTTCTACAAAGCCTATCGCGCGCTGGTGCGGGCCAAGGTGGCATTGTTCAGCATGCCAGCCGATGCCGATGGCGTGCAGCGCGCCACCACCCTGCGCACCTATCGCAACTATGCCAACCTGGCAGAAAGCTACAGCGCCATTCCGTCGCGCCTGCTGGCCATCACCCACGGTGTTTCGGCCGTGGGCAAAAGCCACGTGGCCATGCGCATGGTCGAGGCCCTGGGTGCCGTCCGCGTGCGTTCGGACGTGGAGCGCAAACGCCTGTTCGGCGAACAGCAGCAGGCTAGCGCCGGCCAGTTGAGTACCGGCATCTATGACCAGGATGCCAGTGCCGCGACGTACCAGCGCCTGCACGAGGTGGCGGCGACCGTGCTGCGCGCCGGCTTCCCGGTGGTGCTGGATGCCACCTACCTCAAACGTGAGCAGCGCCAGGCCGCGGCAGACATCGCCAGCCAGACCGGGGTGCCGTTCCTGATCCTCGACTGCCATGCGCCGGATGCGGTCATCGCCAGCTGGCTGGAGCAGCGCCAGGCAGAAAACACCGACCCGTCGGATGCCACCCTGGAAGTGGTCAAGGCCCAGCAGGCCAGCCGTGAGCCGCTGGATACAGAGGATACTGGTGCAGAGCACCCGCGTCGATACCCAGAGTGCCGGTAGCATGGACCAGGTGATCGAGCAGATCCGCCAGCGCTTGCCTGGGCTGTAAGGTCAGCGTTTTCCTGGGCCGGCCTATTCGCGGGTGAACCCGCTCCCACAGGTACTGCGTCAGTCGTGAGGCTTGCAGATAACCGTGTGGGAGCGGGTTTACCCGCGAAGAGGCCGGCAAAGGACATCTCGTCGCCCCCCATGGCAAAAGGCCGCGCATTTCCCAACCCCCGCTACACTCCTCTCTGACCTGCTCGCGATTTATCCCCCAATCCCCGTTCAGCCATCGCAAGGAGGCTCGATGAACGATGAATTGCAGCATCTGAAGAACCTTGGCAAGACCTCTGCGCAGTGGCTGCATGCAGCCGGCATCCACAGCGCATCGGATCTGCGCCGCCTGGGCGCGGTGGGTGCGTACCAGGCGGTGAAGACGCGAGGGTTCCGCGCATCGAAGGTGCTGTTGTATGCCATTGAAGGCGCCCTGCTGGACATGCACTGGAACGATTTGCCGCTCGAGCGCAAAGAAGCGCTCAACCAACAACTGGATGCGAAAAGCCCCGCGCAAAAAAAATAGAAATAGTCACGGGAAAGGGATTGACGCCGTAATGAGAATCGTTATGATTATCACAACTGGTCGCGAGACTGGTTGGATAAGCTAAGAGCCCCTGGTTCGGACTCTCAGATTATCTCCTCATCAGGCTAATCACGGTTATTGACCCGGCAATCTGCCGGGTCTTTTTTTCTTTCGCCGCCCGGTCATCGCAGTTGCGCGCAATAGTCCTGCTCTGGCATCGCTGCCGTGTACCAGACATAGTCAGCCTCGCCCACCTTGATCTGCTCACCCACCTCGGCCAGCAGCAATACCTTGCTCTCCCCCCCTGCTCGCAGATCAGCAAGGTGCAATGGCACACCCAGGTCCTTGCGCACGTGATAAGCCCCGGCCAGCAGTAGTGCCGGCTGCGGCGCCGCCAGCAAGCGCTCGGCCATGCGCCGGTCGCGCCGCTGTTGCACGGCCAGCATCGCCGGCAACTGGCTTTCCGGCAGCATCCCGCAATGCCCGGCACGCACCTGCTCCAGCAAGGCGGCCTTGACCGCCGGCGCATTGGACCGGTCGCCTGGCAACGAAGCCGGCTGGCGATAGGCCTGGCGCATCTCGTCGGGTGAGAGGTTGGCGGCCAGCAAAGGCACCCGCTGCCGCAAGGCCTCAGCCACGATGGGCCCGTACAACTGCCAATCCCAGCCTTCCTGCCAGGCCAGGGCTTTGGGCAGGTCTGTCGGCAAAGGTTGCTCCGCAAGCTTGTCCAGCAGCGGCTGCTGCTCGGGCTGCAGCATTTCCAACAGCAGGCTGCCCTGTTCACGTTGGCCTTGCAGGGCGCGCAGCAGCCACAGCTGCAGTGCGTGATGGTCGGGGTTGTCGTGTTTCTCGCCGACCAGCACCCGGCGGGCGGCAGAAAGGTGCTGCACCAGTTGCCTCAGGGCTGATCAGCTGACCATTGGCCAGATCGACGATCTGCCCCAGCTCGGCATGGCTGCGCCCCTCACTGCTCTGCCAGGCGGGCAGCGGCGGCAGGCTGGCCTGGCAGCCACCCAGTTCCAGCATCAGGCACAGCAAGAAGGCGGACAGCAGCGGATGACGCATGGGCAGTACCTCCATTCATGGCCTGCACAGGCCGCTCCTACAAAGATCGCGCCAGCGTTAGCGGGTGATGATCAGCGGATGCCCGCGCTCCGGGTGCGCCTGTACCAGTACGTCGATCCCGTATACCGCCTTCAACGCCGCCGGCGTCAGCACTGCTTCGGGTGCTGCAAAGGCATGGCAGCGCCCCTGTTCCAGCAGCAGGATACGGTCACAGTAGCGCGCCGCCAGGTTCAGGTCATGCAGGATCACCAACACTGCGGCGCCACGCTCGGCAAAACGGCGCACGGCCTCCAGGGTGGTGTGCTGGTGCAACGGGTCGAGCATCGAGGTTGGCTCGTCGAGCAGCAGCGTGGTACCCGCCTCGCCCGGCCACAGCTGCGCCAGCACCCGAGCCAGGTGCACCCGTTGCCGCTCGCCGCCCGACAACGCCAGGTAACTGCGCGCCACCAGGTGCCAGGCATCCGCCGCCCGCAAGGCCGCTTCGACGATCTCCGCATCGCGCCGCTGCCCAGTGCCGTGGGGCATGCGCCCCATGCTCACCACCTCCTCGACCCGGAACGGGAACCCCAGGCTGGACACCTGCGGCAGCACCGCCAGGCGCCTGGCCCGTTCCTGCCCGGCCCAGTCGGCCAGTGCCCGACCCTGCAGCGTCACCCGCCCCCGATCAGGCGCCAGCTCACCACACAACACACCCAGCAGGCTGCTCTTGCCGGCACCGTTGGGGCCGAGCACGCCTACCACCTGCCCCGGGCTCAGTTGCAGATGAATGTCATGCAGCACTTCGTTGCTGCCCCGCTGCAAGTACAGGCCCTCGGCTTGCAACATCAGCTGCGTCCTCGTATCAGCAGGAACAGGAAGAACGGTGCACCGATAAAGGCCGTGACGATGCCAATCGGCAGCTCGGCAGGCGCCAGCAGCAGCCGCGCAGCCAAATCGGCGAACAGCATCAGCACGCCGCCGGCCAACAGCGAAGCGGGCAGCACCACACGGTGATCAGGCCCGGCCAACAGGCGCACCAGGTGCGGCACCACCAGGCCGATGAAGCCGATCAGCCCGGCTGCCGCGACCGCCGCTCCAACGCCCAGCGCCGTGCAGAACACCAGCTCGCGCTTGAGTCGCTCCACGTCAATGCCCAGGTGGCGGGCCTCCGACTCACCCAGCAGCATGGCATTCAAGGCCATGGCCCGACGTGGCAGCCATACTGCCACGCCCGCGGCCACCAGCAGCAACGGCCACAGCCGCTGGTAACTGGCACCATTGAGGCTGCCCAGGTTCCAGAAGGTCAGCGTGCGCAGGGTGGCGTCGTCGGCCAGGTAGGAGAACAGCCCCACGACAGCACCGCCCAGCGCGGTCATGGCCACACCGGCCAGCAGCATCGTGGCGACGTTGGTCTGGCCATCGCACCGGCCCAGGCGATAAACCAGCGCAGTCACGCCCAGCCCGCCGAAGAAAGCACACAGCGACAACAGGTACGGGGCAAGCACCTCCGGCAAACCGCCCAGCCAACTGCCGCCAACGATGGCCACTGCCGCGCCCACCGCCGCCCCGGCCGCCACCCCTACCAGCCCGGGGTCGGCCAGCGGGTTACGGAACAGCCCCTGCATGGCCACACCGGACAATGCCAGCACCGCGCCCACCGCCAGCCCCAGCAAGGTGCGCGGCAGGCGGATCTGGCCGAGGATCATCTCGGCCTGCTGCAAACCATCAGCCGCAATGGGGAGCCCCAGCAGGCGCAGGCCGGCCCGCAGGGTATCGAACAGCGGCAGGCTGACGGGCCCCAGAGCCAATGACAACCACACCGCCAACAGGCACAACAGGCTCAGGCAAATGAACAGCGTGCGTGGCTGGACCCGCTGCTTCATTGGGCGAGGCTGGCCTTGGCCGCCGGGTAGAAGGTAGCTGCCAGCGAATGCAGGGTTGCCGGCAGGCGTGGCCCGAGCCCGCCGACCAGCAGTGTCGGGTCAAGCGATACCAGGCGCTGCTCGCGCACGGCGCGGGAGGCCGCCAGCGCGGGGTTTTCTTTCAACAATGCCTGCAAGGCCTGCTCATCGGCCAGCGCCCGGTCGGAGAACACGATCACATCCGGATCCAGCGCCGCCAGTGCTTCGCTGGAGAAATTCTTGTAGCCCTGATGTGCCGCCAGGTTGCGCCCGCCTGCCTGGCTCAGCAGCCAATCACCGACGGTGCCCTGCCCGGCAATCAGCGGCTTGGCCCCGGCATGCCCGACCAACAGCAACACCCCTGGCGCCTTTTGCCCGGCCTGGGCCTGCCTGACCTTGGCCTGCAAGGCATCAAGCTGCTGGTGGTAGCCCGACACCAACGTTGCAGCCTGCTGTTCTGCGCCCAGCAATTGCCCCAGATGCTTGAGGTTTTCATCCACCGCCGCCAACTCGGCCTTGCTGGAGAACAGCTCGACCCGCACGCCAGCCTTGCGGATCTGTGCCAGTACCGGTGGCGGGCCCATTTCCTCGGTGCCCACCAGCACATCCGGGCGCAGGCTGAGAACGCCTTCCGCCGACAGCTGCCGCTGGTAGCCGACGCTGGGCAGTGACTTCAGTGATGACGGATGCTGGCTGGTAGTGTCCACCCCCACCAGTCGCGCTTCACCGCCCAACGCGCTGATCCATTCGCTCAGTGCGCCACCCGCGCTGACCCAACGCTGCGGCGTTTCGGCCGCCAAGGCCTGGCTGGAGAACACAAGGCTTGCGCACAGGGCAAGCAAGGCGACGGGACGGCGCATCATCGGGTTCCTTCTGCTGGCGGGCCGCGCGCCTTGTGGCGGGCGACGGAACTGCGCACCATAAGCAGCCGGGCGCAGCGAATGCGGGCAATTTGATAATTATTCGCATTGAAGCGTCAAGCCACCACGTGTTTAACGAGTCGTCCTTGCCATGCACTTCCTTTGTACTTCCCGCGACCTGGCCGAAGGCCAAAGCCGCGCCTTCAGCGTAGACGGCATCGAACTGTTCGGCGTGCGCCGCCAGGGCCAGGTGTACCTCTACAGCAACCGTTGCCCGCACCGTGGCATCCCGCTGAACTGGGCGGAAGATGCGTTTCTCGATGACAGCGCCAGCCTGATCCACTGCGCCCATCATGGCGCGCTGTTCCTGATCGAAAGTGGCGAATGCGTGGCCGGGCCGTGCGAGGGCGAGCAACTGCAGGCCCTGGGCTGCCACGAAGACAGCCAGGGCATCTGGTTCAAGGGGTAAGCAGCACCGGCAGGCGGCGGTCGATGACGATGCCTTCGGCATCCAGGCGTGTGCCGTAGGCCAGCACCTCCACCCCCTCCGCCACCGCCGCGCGCAGGGCCTGGGCATAGACCGCATCGATCTCCTCGGCCGGGCGCACCGCGTCGATACCGGTCAGGTTCACGCAATACAACTGCACCGCCCGCACGCCTCGCCTGGCCAGCTTCGCCAATTCGCGCAGGTGCTTGGCACCGCGCTGGGTCACCGCATCAGGGAAGGCCGCGACCGTGCTGTCGGGGTAGCCCAGCGTCACGCTCTTGACCTCGACATAGGCCGGGGCAGCACCGAACTCCAGGCGAAAGTCGATGCGGCTGCCTTCCTCGCCGTAGGCCACTTCCCGCCTTAGCGCGCTGAAGCCGGCCAGTTCGGCGATGATACCGGCACGCAGGGCCTCTTCGACCAGTGTATTGGCCCGCCCGGTATTCACGCAGGCTAGCCGCCCTTGCGGGGTTTCGCTGATTTCCCAGGTGCCCGGAAGCTTGCGCTTGGGGTCGCTGGAGCGGCTAAACCACACCTGTCCGCCTTCACGCATGCAGTTGAGCATGGAGCCGGTGTTCGGGCAGTGAATGGTCAGTTGTTCGCCGCCAGGCAGTTCGATATCCGCCAGAAAGCGTTTGTAGCGGCGCAGCAGGCGGCCCTGTTCAAGTGCGGGAAAGAACTGCATCAGCCTTGCCAGCTCCGCAGGCCGCGGGCAATGCGCTGCACCGCTTCTTCCAGGCGCGGCAGGCTCTGGGTGTAGGCAAAGCGCACATGGTGCCCGGCCAGATGGCGGCCGAAGTCCAGGCCCGGGGTGAAAGCCAGGTGTTCGGTCTCCAGGAAGTGTCGGCAGAAGGCGAAGGCGTCACCGCCAAAGGCACTGATGTCGGCATACAGGTAGAACGCCCCCTGCGGTTCGACGGCAATGCGGAAGCCCAGTTCGCGCAGGGCGGGCAACAGGTAGTCGCGGCGGCGGGCGAACTCGGCGCGGCGCTCCTCGAAAATGGCCAGGGTCTCGGGTTGGAAACACGCCAGCGCGGCATGCTGGGCCATGCTTGGCGCGCTGATGTACAGGTTCTGTGCCAGCTTCTCAAGGTCGGCCACCGCACCCAGGTGGCGCCACCAACCAGCCAAGGCGCCAACCGGTCATGCCGAAATACTTGGAAAAACTATTCAGTACGAAGGCCGAGTCGTCCACTTCCAGCACGCTGGGTGCGTCCATGCCATACGTCAGCCCGTGGTAGATCTCGTCCACCACCAGGTGGCCATGCCGCTCGCGGGTGGCGCGGGACAGGCCGGCCAGCTCGTCACGCCCCAGCACGGTGCCAGTCGGGTTGGCTGGCGAGGCGACCAGGGCACCGACCGTGTCCTTGTCCCAGTAGCGGTCGACAAGGTCGGCGGTCAGCTGGTAATTCACCTCCGGGCCCACCGGCACCAGCTGCGCCCCGCCCTCGACCAGGCGCAGGAAGTGGCGGTTGCACGGGTAGCCCGGGTCGGCCAGCAGCCAGTGCTTGCCAGGGTCGACCAGCAGGCTGCTGGCCAGCAGCAGCGCACCGGAGCCACCCGGGGTGATGAGAATGCGCTCTGGGTCGACACTCAGGCCGTAACGCTGGCCGTAGAAACCGGCAATGGCTTCGCGCAACGCCGGCAGGCCGCGTGCAGCGGTGTAGCGGGTATGCCCGGCGGCCAGTGCCGCCTGGCCGGCAGCAACGATGGGCGCGGCCGTGGTGAAGTCCGGCTCGCCGATTTCCAGATGGACCACGTCGTGTCCGGCCGCCTGCAACTCGTTGGCCCGGGCCAGCAGCGCCATGACGTGGAAGGGTTCGATGGCGCGGCTGCGCGCACTGTAGGGGTGGGCCATGACCTTCTCTCAATTGGGTCTAAACTGGAGATTCTACCTCTGCACGCCACCGAACGTGCGGCTCGCGCCGCTGTCAATTACCGAGATCGGGCGGGGTAGCGCACCCCCGATCTATCTGGTAAGTTCGGCGGCTCGCAGTCGCAGGGCCGGCGGGTGCCGGAGATGGAGCAGCCTGCGCATTGGATCAGATGAGTGAGAGGCGGTCTATTCATGTCCACCGTAGAAAAGCAAAAAGCCCAGACCATGTACGGTGTCGAGCCCTACGTAGAAACCAAAGGTGAAGAGTACATGGGCGAGCCCATGAAAAAGCACTTCACCAAGCTTCTCGGCGCCTGGAAACAAGAGCTGATGAACAGTGTCGACCGCACTGTGGACCACATGAAGGACGAGGCAGCCAACTTCCCCGACCCGGCCGACCGCGCCAGCCAGGAAGAAGAATTCGCCCTTGAGCTGCGCAACCGCGATCGCGAGCGCAAGCTGATCAAGAAAATCGACAAGACCCTCGACAAGATCAAGGCTGACGAGTACGGCTGGTGCGAATCGTGCGGCATCGAGATCGGCCTGCGTCGCCTGGAGGCCCGCCCTACCGCCGACCTGTGCTTCGACTGCAAGGAAATCGCCGAGAAAAAGGAAAAGACGGTCGGCAAAGGCTGATCTTTCTTTCCACCAGAACGGGGCGCATCATGCGCCCCGTTTCATTTATATGCCCAGCCTGAACATGACCGACTCAAGCTACATCGGGCGTTTCGCCCCCACCCCCAGCGGCTTCCTGCACTTCGGCTCGCTGGTCGCCGCCCTCGCCTCCTGGCTCGATGCCCGCGCCGTGAACGGCCGCTGGCTGCTGCGCATGGAAGACACCGATCCGCCTCGGGAAATGCCCGGTGCTCGCGATGCGATCCTGCAGACCCTGGAGCGCTACGGCCTGGAGTGGGACGGTGAAGTGGTGTTCCAGAGCCAGCGGCACGATGCCTATGCCACAGTGGTCGACCGCCTGTTCAACATGGGCCTGGCCTACGCCTGCACCTGCTCGCGCAAGCAGCTTGAGGGTTACAACGGCATCTACCCGGGCCTTTGCCGCAATGCCCGGCATGCGCGTGAAGGTGCGGCGATCCGCCTGCGGGTGCCAGAGCTGATCTACCGCTTTAGCGACCGGGTGCAGGGCGATTTCCAGCAACACCTGGGTCGTGAGGTGGGCGATTTCGTCATCCAGCGCCGCGACGGGCTTTATGCCTACCAGCTGGCAGTGGTGCTGGACGATGCCTGGCAAGGTGTTACCGATATCGTGCGGGGCGCCGACCTGCTCGACAACACCCCGCGCCAGCTGTACCTGCAAGAGCTGCTGGGCTTCTCTCAGCCGCGTTACCTGCATATTCCGCTGATCGTGCAGCCGGACGGACACAAACTGGGCAAATCGTACCGCTCGCCGCCGCTGCAGGCGGACCAGGCGACGCCGCTGTTGCTGCGGGCTCTGCGGGCGCTGGGGCAAGAAGCAAACCCCGAGTTGCTGCTGGCAACGCCAGCCGAAGTGCTGGCTGTGGCCCGCAAGCAGTGGCGGCCCGAGGCGATTGCGCAGCGGACCACGGTGCCAGAGGCTGATTTGCGCTGAGGCATTACCGGCCTCTTCGCGGGCACAGGCCCCCAAAACAAAAGCCCAACAAATTCAACCTCTTGGCGAACCCTATGGATTCCCGCTAGCATCCCCCCAGCCATTTGCGCCAATAATAAGTCCAAGCCCGCAGCGCCCAACCATCGAGGCCAGCATGTACATCTATCGTTTGGTCCTGCTTCTGGTCGTGGGGATCTACCTGTTCTCCCCGGCCATCATGGACTGGTGGATCGAGCCGACCGGAGCCTGGTATCGCCCTTACCTGCTCTGGCTGATCCTGATCGTCGTCACCTTCATCCTGCAGAGCCAACGAGATGCCGATGAGCTTTAGCCTGACCCAGATGATCCTGATCAGTGCCGCGTACCTCATGGTGCTGTTCGGCGTTGCCTGGATCAGCGAGCGGGGGCTGATCCCGCGTTCCATCATTCGCCACCCGCTGACCTACACGCTGTCGCTGGGCGTGTACGCCAGTGCCTGGGCCTTCTATGGCTCGGTGGGCCTGGCCTACCAGTACGGCTACGGCTTCCTTGCCTGTTACCTGGGGGTGTCCGGGGCGTTCCTGCTGGCACCGGTGCTGCTGTACCCGATCCTCAAGATCACCCGCACCTACCAGCTTTCATCGCTGGCCGACCTGCTGGCGTTCCGCTTCCGCAGCACCTGGGCCGGGGCACTGACCACCATCATCATGCTGATCGGTGTGCTGCCCTTGCTGGCCCTGCAGATCCAGGCGGTGGCCGACTCGATCAGCATCCTGACCGGTGAGCCGGTCAAGGCCCGGGTGGCTTTCGCCTTCTGTACGCTGATCATCCTGTTCACCATCTTCTTCGGTTCACGGCACATCGCCACGCGCGAAAAACACGAAGGGCTGGTATTCGCCATCGCCTTCGAGTCGGTGATCAAGCTGCTGGCACTGGGCGGCATCGGCCTGTATGCCCTGTATGGCGTGTTCGGCGGCCCGCACCAGCTGGAGGTGTGGCTGCTGCAGAACCAGACCGCCCTGGCGGCCTTGCACACCCCGCTGCAGGAGGGGCCATGGCGCACCTTGCTGCTGGTTTTCTTCGCCTCGGCCATCGTCATGCCGCACATGTACCACATGGCCTTCACCGAAAACCTCAACCCGCGCTCACTGGTCAGCGCCAGCTTGGGGCCTGCCACTGTTCCTGCTGCTGATGAGCCTGGCCGTACCGCTGGTGCTGTGGGCCGGCCTGCGCCTGGGCGCCAGCACCAACCCCGAGTATTTCACCCTGGGCCTGGGGATTGCCGCCAACAACCAGGCACTGGCGCTGCTGGCCTATATCGGCGGCCTGTCGGCTGCCAGCGGGCTGATCATCGTCACCACCCTGGCGCTGTCCGGCATGGCCCTCAACCACCTGGTGCTGCCGCTGTACCAGCCGCCGGCCGAAGGCAATATCTACCGCTGGCTGAAGTGGACCCGCCGCGCGCTGATCGTCGCCATCATCACCGCCGGCTTCATGTTCTACCTGACCCAGAACAACCACCAGAGCCTGGCCAACCTGGGCATTGTCGCCTTCGTCGCCACCTTGCAGTTCCTGCCCGGCGTGCTGTCGGTGCTGTACTGGCCCACTGCCAACCGCCGCGGCTTCATCGCCGGCCTGCTGGCCGGTACCCTGGTGTGGATGGTGACCATGCTGCTGCCGCTGCTGGGCAACCTGCAGGGCTTCTACATCCCGCTGCTGGACATGATCTACGTGCTGGACGACACCAGCTGGCACATGGCGGCGATCGCCTCGCTGGCAGCCAACGTGCTGCTGTTCACCCTGATCTCGCTGTTCACCAACGCCAGCAATGAAGAGGTCAGCGCCGCCGAAGCCTGCGCAGTGGACAACGTACGCCGCCCGCAACGCCGCGAACTGCACGCCGCCTCGCCGCAGGAGTTCGCCACCCAGTTGGCCAAGCCACTGGGCGCCAAGGCTGCGCAGAAGGAAGTGGAACAGGCCCTGCGCGACCTCTATCTGCCGTTCGATGAGCGCCGCCCCTATGCCTTGCGCCGCCTGCGCGACCGTATCGAGGCCAACCTGTCCGGCCTGATGGGGCCGAGTGTGGCGCAGGACATGGTCGAGACCTTCCTGCCGTACAAGTCTGGTAACGAAAACTACGTGACCGAAGACATCCACTTCATCGAAAGCCGCCTGGAAGACTACCACTCGCGCCTGACCGGCCTGGCCGCCGAACTCGACGCCCTGCGCCGCTACCACCGCCAGACTCTGCAAGAGCTGCCAATGGGCGTCTGCTCACTGGCCAAGGACCAGGAAATCCTGATGTGGAACAAGGCCATGGAGGAGCTCACCGGCATCGCCGCCAAGCACGTGGTCGGCTCGCGCCTGGTCACCATCGACGAGCCCTGGCGCGGCCTGCTGCAAGGGTTCATCAACGTGCCCGACGAACACCTGCACAAGCAGCGCCTGGCGCTGGATGGCCAGCCGCGCTGGCTGAACCTGCACAAGGCGGCGATCGACGAGCCGCTGGCACCCGGCAACAGCGGCCTGGTGCTGCTGGTAGAGGACCTTACCGAAACCCAGGCGCTGGAGGACAAGCTGGTACACTCCGAACGCCTGGCCAGCATCGGCCGCCTGGCGGCTGGCGTGGCCCACGAGATCGGCAACCCGATCACCGGCATCGCCGTGCCTGGCGCAGAACCTGCGCGAAGAGCGTGAGGGTGATGGCGAAATCACCGAGCTGTCCAGCCAGATTCTCGAACAGACCAAGCGAGTATCGCGCATCGTGCAGTCGCTGATGAGTTTCGCCCATGCCGGCGGCAGCCACCAGAACAGCGAAGAGCCGGTGTGCCTGGCCGAAGTGGCGCAGGACGCCATTGGTCTGCTGGCGTTGAACCGGCGTAATTTCGAAGTACAGTTCTTCAACCTCTGCGACCCGGACCACTGGGTCGAAGGGGACCCGCAGCGCCTGGCCCAGGTGCTGATCAACCTGCTGTCCAACGCCCGCGATGCCTCTCCGCCCGGCAGTGCCGTGCGCGTGCGCAGCGAGGTCAACGAGCACACCGTCGACCTGATCGTCGAGGACGAAGGCAGCGGGATCCCGAAGAACATCATGGACCGCCTGTTCGAACCCTTCTTCACCACCAAGGACCCGGGCGAAGGAACCGGACTGGGGCTCGCTCTGGTCTATTCCATCGTGGAAGAGCATTATGGGCAAATCACCATCGACAGCCCGGCCGATATCGAACGGCAACGTGGCACCCGGATCCGCGTGACCCTGCCCCGGCATGTCGTAGCGACGTCCCCTGAAATTCGAGACCGTCGAGAGAATTGAATCAATGCCGCACATTCTGATCGTCGAAGACGAAACCATCATCCGCTCGGCCTTGCGTCGCCTGCTCGAACGGAACCAGTACCAGGTCAGCGAAGCCGGCTCGGTGCAGGAAGCCCAGGAACGCTTCAGCATTGCCACCTTCGACCTGATCGTCAGCGACCTGCGCCTGCCAGGCGCGCCCGGCACCGAACTGATCAAGCTCGGCCAAGGCACACCGGTGCTGATCATGACCAGCTACGCCAGCCTGCGCTCGGCGGTAGACTCGATGAAAATGGGCGCGGTGGACTACATCGCCAAGCCCTTCGACCACGACGAAATGCTGCAAGCGGTGGCGCGTATCCTGCGTGACAGGCAGAACGCTCCGGCTGCCGCTCCAGCGGCCGAGCCACGCGCCACCAATGGCAAGGCCGCACCGGCCGACAAAGGCAGCGCAGCAGCCGCCAATGGCGAAATCGGTATCATCGGCTCATGCCCGCCGATGCAAGACATGTACAGCAAGATCCGCAAGGTCGCGCCCACCGACTCCAACGTGCTGATCCAGGGCGAGTCAGGCACCGGTAAAGAGCTGGTTGCACGCGCCCTGCACAACCTCTCGCGCCGGGCCAAGGCGCCGATGATTTCGGTGAACTGCGCGGCCATCCCGGAGACACTGATCGAATCCGAATTGTTCGGCCACGAAAAAGGCGCGTTCACCGGCGCCAGCGCCGGGCGCGCCGGCCTGGTGGAAGCCGCCGATGGCGGTACCCTGTTCCTCGACGAAATCGGTGAGCTGCCGCTGGAAGCCCAGGCCCGCCTGCTGCGCGTGCTACAGGAAGGCGAGATTCGCCGGGTGGGTTCGGTACAGTCGCAAAAGGTCGATGTACGCCTGATCGCCGCGACCCACCGTGACCTGAAGAACCTGGCCAAGGCCGGCCAGTTCCGTGAAGACCTGTATTACCGCCTGCACGTGATCGCCTTGAAACTCCCCGCCCTGCGCGAGCGCGGCAGTGACGTAAACGAAATCGCCAGCGCCTTCCTCGCCCGCCAGAGTGCGCGCATCGGCCGTGACGACCTGCACTTCTCGGCCGAAGCCGAGCAGGCCATTCGTCACTACAGCTGGCCGGGTAACGTGCGAGAGCTGGAAAACGCCGTGGAGCGTGCGGTGATCCTCAGCGAGAGCGCAGAAATCTCCGCCGACCTGCTGGGCATCGACATCGAGCTGGGTGACCTGGAGGAGGACGAAATCCTCGACAACGCCCTGGCCGTGGCCAGTGCGACGAATGCCAGCCATGAGCCGACCGAGGACCTGTCGCTGGAGGACTACTTCCAGCACTTCGTTCTCGAACACCAGGATCACATGACCGAGACCGAGCTGGCCCGCAAGCTCGGGGTCAGCCGCAAGTGCCTGTGGGAACGCCGCCAGCGCCTGGGCATCCCGCGGCGCAAGAGCAACGCTACCAGCGAGTAACCGCGTTATCTGGGCGGGAGGTTCCTCCTGCCTCTATCGACAACCTCTCCGGCCTCTTCGCGGGCACGCCCGCTCCCACAGGAATTTCATTGCCCTCAAGGGTGATGCAATGCCTGTGGGAGCGGGCGTGCCCGCGAAAGGGCCAGCAAAGCCAGCGCACACCCCTGGGTAACACATCAGCCCCCGCAAAAATCTGTTACCCAAGCTTTCCGCCGTAACAGTTCCCGAGGCGTACGGTAACGAAATTTCGACATTTTCGACCACTGAAAAACTGTCAGTCGCCCGCAACCCCTTGATTTTACTGGGTTTGCAAAAGTTGGCACGGCACCTGCTATATGTCTGGTACAAGAACAATAACAAGCACTGCAACTCAGAATAAGAACAAGACGAAACGGCTCACGCACAATAAAAACAAGACGGCGGAGGCGCAGCTAACTGATTCTTTTGGAGAGGATGCGTGTTTGGGGCTTGCCCCACAACCAGGCAGAGAACAATAAAAACTGCACTAAAAAGCAGCGCCTGAACTGGTTGGATCGACAGATCAACGTGACATCAGCGACCAAAGCAATCCGTTTGCTCTTAACCCCTGGATTAGGGGTCGTCCACAAGCTTCGAGATTTGTGGACAGGGCACTCAACAAAAACAAGAAGCCCAGCAAAAAAACAATAAGAGCACGCAACGACTTCTTGGGGAGCTTAGGCTCCCCTTGTCGTTTCTACCCTCCGGCAGGCATCCTGCTACCCGCCTACACCATTCCTTGAGTAAATGCTAGAATCCCCGCCCATCATGCGGCCATTCTCCTATTCTTGGCCGAACATTCCTTCAAACAGTGCATCCCATGCTGAAGAAGCTGTTCCAGTCGTTTCGCCCGCCCGTACCGGGCCCGCACCACAGGCGCACCACGCCTGAGGTGATCAACAAGAGCCAGCACTCGCTGCAACGCCACCAGTTCAGCCGCCATGCGGTGAACATCGTGGAACGCCTGCAGAGCGCCGGTTACCAGGCTTACCTGGTCGGTGGCTGCGTCCGCGACCTGATGCTGGGTATCACGCCGAAAGACTTCGACGTCGCCACCAGCGCCACCCCCGAACAGGTCCGTGCCGAGTTCCGCAACGCGCGCATCATTGGTCGCCGCTTCAAGCTGGTCCACGTGCATTTCGGCCGTGAGATCATCGAAGTTGCCACCTTCCGCGCCCACCACTCGGAAGACGACCAGGGCGACAGCCACCGTTCGTCGCACAATGCCAGTGGCCGCATCCTGCGCGACAACGTGTACGGCACCCTGGAAGAAGACGCGCAACGTCGCGACTTCACCATCAACGCCCTGTACTACGACCCGGTCAGCGAGCGCATACTCGACTACGCCAATGGCGTACACGATATCCGCAACCGCCTGCTGCGCCTGATCGGCGACCCTACCCACCGCTATCAGGAAGACCCGGTGCGCATGCTGCGCGCGGTGCGCTTCGCCGCCAAGCTCGACTTCGGCATCGAAAAGCACACGGTCCAGCCGATCCGCGAACTGGCCCCGCTGCTGCGCGAGATTCCGCCCGCGCGCCTGTTCGAAGAAAGCCTGAAGCTGTTCCTTTCCGGCCAGGGCGCCATCGCCTTCGAAATGCTGGTCGACCTGCAGTTGTTCGAGCCGCTGTTCCCGGCCAGTTCGCATGCCCTGGACGAGCGCCCGACCTACACCCACACGCTGATCAGCCAGGCGCTGCACAACACCGACTTGCGCGTGAAGCAAGGCAAACCGGTAACCCCGGCGTTCCTCTTCGCCGCACTGCTGTGGCCAGCCCTGCCGGCCCGCGTGCTACACCTGCAGAACCAGGGCGTGCCGCCGATCCCGGCCATGAACGGTGCGGCCCACGACCTGATCGCCGAGCAGTGCGCACGCATCGCCATCCCGCAAGCGCTTCACCCTGCCGATCCGCGAGATCTGGGACATGCAGGAGCGCCTGCCACGCCGCAGCGGCAAGCGCGCCGACGTGCTGCTGGACAACCCGCGCTTCCGCGCCGGCTACGACTTCCTGCTGCTGCGGGAAAGCGCCGGGGAAGAAACCGACGACCTCGGCCAGTGGTGGACCGACTACCAGGATGCCAACGACAGCGAGCGCCGCGAGATGATCCGCGAGCTGGGCAGCCGTGACGAAGGCACTGGTGCCGGCCCGCGCAAACGCAAGCGCAGCGGTGGCAAACGCAAGCGCAGTGGCGACGAGGCGTTCGAGTGAGCACCCGCGCCTATATCGGCCTGGGCAGCAACCTGGACGCACCGGCCGAGCAGCTGCGCAGCGCCTTGCAGGCCCTCGACCAGGTCGAAGCCACACGCCTGGTGGCCGCCTCGGCCCTGTACACCAGCGATTCGCTGTTACCCGGCCAGCCGCGCTACACCAATGCCGTCGCAGCCCTGGACACTGCCCTGGCGCCGCTGGCCCTGCTCGATGCCCTGCAGGCCATCGAGAACGAACAAGGCCGTGTGCGCAAGGAGCGCTGGGGCCCGCGCACACTGGACCTCGATATCCTGCTGTTCGGCGATCAGGTGCTCGACGAGCCGCGCCTGAAAGTGCCGCATTACCACATGCATGCCCGGCCTTTCGTGCTGTACCCGCTGGCGGAACTGGTACCGGGCGATTTCCGCCTGGCCGATGGCCGCGCCCTCGCGCAACTGCTCGACGATTGCCCGTTCGTCGGCCTGGAACGCCTGTAAACCGGGCGTTCCAGCCTTGTACACTAGCGCGGTAACGCCAGTAACACCCTGATCGTAACAATGCGGTAACAGGGTGATTGACTTCCCCCACCTCGCTCACGACTATAGGCGTCCCGTGTGGCACCAAAGTGCCGCATACCCGTATTTAGGCCCGGACGGACCTGTGCCCGAACATCACGCGCGATGATGTGCCGCTCCGGAAGATGACTACACGCGTTGAATGCAGTCGTTTTTTACAGCGCCTGAACGAGGAATTTCCTACATGCCTGAAGTAACCCTGACCACCCTCAATGGCCTCAAGGCCAAGGGTGAAAAAATCACCATGCTGACCTGCTACGATGCGACCTTCGCCAAGGCCGCCAGCCAGGCCGGTGTCGAAGTGTTGCTGGTGGGCGACTCGCTGGGCATGGTCCTGCAAGGCCACGACAGCACACTGCCGGTGACCACCGCGGACATGGCCTACCACACCGCCAGCGTCAAACGTGGCAACGACGGCGCGCTGATCCTCGCCGACCTGCCGTTCATGGCGCATGCCACCCCGGAGCAGGCCTTTGCCAACAGCGCCACGCTGATGCAGGCCGGCGCCCACATGATCAAGATCGAAGGCGCTGCCTGGCTGGCCGAGACCATCCGCCTGCTGGCCGAGCGTGGCGTGCCAGTGTGCGCGCACATGGGCCTGACCCCGCAAACCGTCAATGTGCTAGGTGGCTACAAGGTCCAGGGTCGTCAGGAAGCCCAGGCCCGGCAAATGCGCGCCGACGCCATCGCCCTGGAGCAAGCGGGTGCGGCCATGCTGCTGCTCGAATGCGTGCCCAGCGAGCTGGCAGCGGAAATCACCAGTGCCGTGGCCATTCCGGTGATCGGCATTGGCGCCGGCAGCGGTACCGATGGCCAGGTACTGGTCCTGCACGACATGCTCGGCCTGTCGCTGAGCGGCCGGGTACCGAAGTTCGTGAAGAACTTCATGCAAGGCCAGCCGGATATCCACAGCGCCCTCGTCGCTTACGTCGAGGCGGTCAAGCAAGTCAGCTTCCCAGGCAGCGAACACGGGTTCAGTGCATGAATACAGTCAAGACCGTCCGCGAACTGCGCGCCGCAGTCGCCCGCGCCCGCGGTGAAGGCAAGCGCATCGGCTTCGTGCCGACCATGGGCAACCTGCACAGCGGCCACGCGGCGCTGGTGACCAAGGCCGCGCAGCGCGCCGATTTCGTGGTCGCCAGCATCTTCGTCAACCCGCTGCAGTTCGGCGCCAACGAAGACCTCGACAAGTACCCGCGCACCTTGGCTGCCGACCAGGAGCGCCTGCTCCAGGCTGGCTGCAATCTGCTGTTCGCGCCCAGCGTCGAAGAGATGTACCCCGACGGCATGAGCGTGCAAACCCGCGTCAGCGTGCCCCAACTTTCCGAAGGCCTGTGCGGCGCCAGCCGGCCCGGGCATTTCGAAGGTGTGGCCACCGTGGTCAACAAGTTGTTCAACATGGTCCAGCCCGATCTTGCCGTGTTCGGTGAAAAGGACTTCCAGCAGCTGGCGGTGATCCGTGCCATGGTGCGCGACCTGAACATGCCGATCCAGATCATCGGCGAGCCCACGGTGCGGGCCGAAGATGGCCTGGCGCTGTCGTCGCGCAATGGTTACCTCACGCCTGAGCAACGTGCTACCGCGCCTGCGCTGTACCGCACGTTACAGCACATCGCGGCTGCCATTGGCCGGGGTCAGCGGGACTTTGCCGCGCTGGTTGCCGAAGGCCAGGCGCAGTTGACCGCAGCCGGGTTCCGCCCCGATTACCTGGAAGTGCGTCATGCCGTGAGCCTGCGCCCGGCGCAGCTCGATGACCGTGACGTGGTGGTGATTGCTGCGGCTTACCTGGGTAACACCCGGTTGATCGACAACCTGTACCTGCATGTAGAAGATAAGACCGCGTAACGCCTTGGGGCTGCTTTGCAGCCCATTCGCAGCACAAGGCTGCTCCTACAGAAGATCACCTTCCTTTGTAGGAGCAGCCTTGTGCTGCGAATGGGGCGCAAAGCGCCCCCCAAATTCCCCCGCCATACCCATTCCCTGCAAGTGGGCTTTGCCTATAATGGTGCCAGCCTGAACCCGGCAATGCCTGCCGTGTCCAAGGTCTCACCACGCACCAAGGGAACCCCGCGCAATGGCGTATTACCGTACACCCCACGATGTCACGGCCCTGCCCGCCTGGCAGGCGCTTCAGCAACACCGCGACGCCATGCAAGGCTTCAGCATGCGCGAAGCCTTCGCCGCCGATACCAAGCGCTTCGATCAGTTCTCCCTGAGCTCCTGTGGCCTGTTCCTCGACTATTCGAAAAACCTGATCACTGAACAAAGCCGCGACCTGCTGGTGAACCTGGCCAACGAAGTGGGCCTGCAGGACGCCATCAAAGCGATGTTCAGCGGCGAAATCATCAACGCCTCCGAAGGTCGCCCGGTGCTACACACCGCCCTGCGCCGTCCGGTAGGTGACAAGCTCAGTGTCAACGGCGTGAACGTCATGCCGGAAGTGCACAAGGTGCTCAACCAGATCACCGAACTGGTCGGCCGTATCCACGACGGCCTGTGGCGCGGCTACAGCGAAAAACCGATCACCGACGTGGTCAACATCGGCATCGGTGGCTCGTTCCTCGGCCCCGAGCTGGTCTCCGAGGCGCTGCTGCCCTACGCCCAGCGCGGCGTGCGCTGCCACTACCTGGCAAACATCGATGGCAGTGAGTTCCACGAGCTGTCGGCCAACCTGCGCGCCGAAACCACCCTGTTCATCGTCTCGTCGAAGTCGTTCAACACCCTCGAGACCCTGAAGAACGCCATGGCCGCGCGGACCTGGTACCTGGCCCAGGGTGGCTCGGAAGCCGAGCTGTACCGCCACTTCATCGCCGTTTCCAGCAACAAGGCCGCCGCCGTGGCCTTCGGTATCCGCGAAGAAAACATCTTCCCGATGTGGGACTGGGTGGGCGGGCGCTACTCGCTGTGGTCGGCCATCGGCCTGCCGATCGCCCTGGCCATCGGTACTGCCAACTTCAAGGAACTGCTGTCCGGTGCCTACACCATGGACCAGCACTTCCAGACCGCGCCGTTCGACAAGAACATGCCGGTGCTGCTGGCCCTGCTGGGCGTTTGGTACGGCAACTTCTGGGGCGCCAGCAGCCACGCGATCCTGCCGTACGACCACTACCTGCGCAACATTACCAAGCACTTGCAACAACTGGACATGGAGTCCAACGGCAAGAGCGTGCTGCAGGACGGCACCCCGGTGAAGACCGACACAGGCCCGGTGATCTGGGGCGGTGTCGGCTGCAACGGCCAGCATGCCTACCACCAGTTGCTGCACCAGGGCACTCAGCTGATTCCGGCTGACTTCATCGTGCCGGTGGTGAGCTTCAACCCGGTGGCCGACCATCATCAGTGGCTGTACGCCAACTGCCTGTCGCAGAGCCAGGCGCTGATGCTGGGCAAAACCCGCGAAGAAGCCGAAGCCGAGCTGCGCGGCAAAGGCCTGAACGAAGCGGACATCGAAAAGCTCGCCCCGCACAAGGTGATCCCGGGCAACCGCCCGAGCAACACGCTGGTGGTGGAACGCATCAGCCCGCGCCGCCTGGGCGCGCTGGTGGCGATGTACGAGCACAAGGTCTTCGTACAGAGCGTGATCTGGGGCATCAACGCCTTCGATCAATGGGGCGTGGAGCTGGGCAAGGAGCTGGGCAAGGGCGTTTACCAACGTCTTGTAGGGAGCCTGGAAGACAGCGCCGAAGATGGCTCCACCCAAGGCCTGATCAACTACTTCCGCGGTCGCCACCGCGGTTGATCCCAAAGCCGTCACTCGGTCGCTCTGTGTAGGAGCGGCCTTGTGTCGCGATGGGCCGCAGAGCGGCCCCGGGATTTCAGCACTGGCGCATCAATTGTGGGGGCCGCTCTGCGGCCCATCGCGACACAAGGCCGCTCCTACAGGGACCGAGTCTATCCTCAAGGAACACCACCTCTAGCTACACTGTCCTATCGAATAGCCGTTGCAGTCCATCGCCCCTTACAAGAGCAGGACCACCCGCCATGTTCGATATTCGCAACTACCCCCAGGCCCTGGCCGTCAGCCAGTCCGCCGCCCTCACCCCCGACGAGTACCGCCGCCTCTACCGCCAGTCGGTGGACGACCCCGACGCCTTCTGGGCCGAGCAGGCCAAGCGCCTGGACTGGATCAAGCCCTGGACGAGCGTGCAGCAATGCGACCTGAAGACCGGCAACGCCCGCTGGTTCGACGGCGCGCAACTCAATGTCAGCTACAACTGCATCGACCGCCACCTGGCCCGACGTGGCGAACAGACCGCATTGCTGTGGGAAGGCGATGACCCCAAGGATTCCAAGGCCATCACCTACCGCGAACTGCACCGCCAGGTCTGCCGCCTGGCCAATGCCTTGAAAGCACGCGGGGTGAAGAAAGGCGACCGGGTGTGCATCTACATGCCGATGATCCCCGAGGCCGCCTTCGCCATGCTTGCCTGCACCCGCATCGGTGCCATCCACTCGGTCGTGTTCGGCGGCTTTTCGCCCGACGCCCTGCGCGACCGCATCCTCGATGCCGACTGCCGCACGGTGATCACCGCCGATGAAGGCGTGCGCGGTGGCAAACGCATCCCGCTGAAACACAACGTCGACAAAGCCCTGACCAGCTGCCCAGCGGTCAGCAGCGTGTTCGTGGTGCGCCGCACCGGCGGCGATGTTGCCTGGGCCGATGGCCGTGACCTCTGGTACCACGAGGCGACGGAAAAGGCCGGCGACGACTGCGCTCCCGAGCCGATGGGCGCCGAAGACCCGCTGTTCATCCTCTACACCTCCGGCAGCACCGGCAAACCCAAGGGCGTGCTGCACACCACCGGCGGCTATCTGCTGCAGGCCACCCTCACCTTCAAGGTGGTGTTCGACTACCGTGAAGGCGAGGTGTTCTGGTGCACCGCCGATGTCGGGTGGGTCACCGGCCACAGCTACATCGTCTATGGTCCGCTGGCCAACGGCGCGATCTCGCTGATGTTCGAAGGCGTACCCAACTACCCGGACACCTCGCGCTTCTGGAAAGTGGTGGACAAACACAAGGTGAACATCTTCTATACCGCCCCGACCGCCCTGCGCGCGCTGATGCGCGAAGGCTCCGCGCCGCTGCAGAGCACTTCACGCCAGAGCCTGCGCCTGCTGGGTAGCGTCGGCGAGCCGATCAACCCCGAAGCCTGGGAATGGTATTTCGAGGAAGTCGGGCAAAAGCGCTGCCCCATCGTCGATACCTGGTGGCAGACCGAAACCGGCGGCATCATGCTTACCCCGCTGCCCGGCTCGCAGTCGCTCAAGCCCGGCTGTGCCACCCAGCCCATGTTCGGCGTGCAACCAGCGCTGCTGGACGAAAAGGGCAAGCTCATCGAAGGCGCCGGTGCCGGCCTGCTGGTGATCAAGGCCAGCTGGCCCGGGCAGATCCGAAGCGTCTATGGTGACCATCAGCGCATGGTCGACACCTACTTCAAGCCAATGCCAGGCTATTACTTCACCGGCGACGGTGCCCGCCGTGATGCCGATGGTGACTACTGGATCACCGGGCGTATCGATGACGTGATCAACGTTTCCGGCCACCGCATCGGTACTGCCGAAGTGGAAAGCGCGCTGGTGCTGCATGACAGCGTCGCCGAAGCGGCAGTGGTCGGTTACCCCCACGACCTCAAGGGCCAGGGCGTTTACGCCTTCGTCACGCCCATGAATGGCGTAACGCCGGACGACGCACTCAAGGCCGAGTTGCTGGCCCTGGTCAGCAAGGAAATCGGCAGTTTCGCCAAACCCGAGCTGATCCAGTGGGCCCCGGCGTTGCCCAAGACACGCTCAGGCAAGATCATGCGGCGTATACTGCGCAAGATCGCCTGCAACGAGCTGGACAACCTTGGGGATACCTCGACCCTGGCCGACCCCAGCGTGGTGCAGGGCCTGATCGACAAACGCCTCAACCAGTAACCGGCGGCCGCTGTCCATGGCCGCCCTGAACACAGGTCGCCATGGAAGCCCTTCGCCGTCGCATCGAAACCCAGGTCATGAGCCTTACCGGGCTGGCCCTCGGCCAGCTCGACCTGGAGTCGCCCAAGGGCGATCCCGGCCTGTTCGGCCCGCACAGCATCAGCTGGCGGGTACATGGCGACTTCCCGAGCATGCTGGTGGGCGGCATCAGCGCCCTCATGCTGCAGCTCCTGCACCCGCTGGCCCTGGCCGGGGTGTGGGACCACTCCAACTTCCGTGAAGACCTGCTCGGCCGCCTGCGCCGTACCAGCCAGTTCATCTCCGGCACCACCTTCGGCGCCACCCGCGATGCCGAATGGCTGATCGACAAGGTACGCACTATCCATCTGCAGGTGACCGGCACCGCACCGGATGGCCGCCCGTATGCGGCCAGCGACCCCGACCTGCTGACCTGGGTGCATGTGGCGGAAGTCAGCAGCTTCCTGAGTGCCCACCTGCGTTACTGCAACCCGCATCTTGCAGTTGCCGAACAGGACGCCTATTACGCAGAGATCGCGCTGATTGCCGAGCGCCTGGGTGCGCGCAACGTGCCGCGCTCGCGCCAGCAGGTCGAGGATTACCTGCTGCGTATGCGCCCACAGTTGCTTTGCGATGCCCGCAGCCTGCAGGTGCTCGATATCCTGCTCGACGCCCCCGCCCCCAGCCGCCTGGCACAGCCGGTGGGCAAGCTGATGCTGCACGCTGGCCTCGACCTGCTACCTGATTGGGCCCAGGCCATGCTCGGCCTGCAGCAAGGTCCGTTGCAGCGGCGCATGATCCGGCTGGGCCTGCAGCGCACCGCGCCAGTACTGCGCTGGGCGATGCGTGACGGCTCGGCGCACCGGGCCAGACGGCGCATGGGCATCGAATGAGGTCGAATGGTCGCCTCAGCGGAACTGATTTAACGTGCCATACTCCAAGCTCTCCTGCTTAGACAGACGAAGCGACACATGTACAAAGGATTGACTCGCGCCGCTGGCGCACTGCTGGCCCTCGTAGCCCTTTACAGCCTTCTCGGCTTTCTCGTTCTCCCCGGTGTCGCGCTGCGCATCGCCAACCAGCAGTTGGCCCAGTACGCAACCGTGCCTGCCCACCTCGAACGGATCGAGCTCAACCCCTTCAGCCTCGAGCTGACCTTATGGGGCCTGCAGATCGGCGAGCCGGGCAATGGAGCAGGTCGGCTTCGACCGGCTGTACGCCAACCTCTCGCTCGACAGCCTGTGGAGCGGTGCCCTGCACCTGGACGCAGTGGAACTGGTCAAGCCACGCAACGAAGTGCTGTTCGCCAAGGACGGTACCCTCAACCTGACCCAACTGTTCAGGTTACCCCCAAGCGAAGCCAAGCCCGACGAGCCGCCCACCGACCCGTTCCCGCTGCGCATCGGCAGCATCAAGCTCAGCGACGGCTACCTGCACTTCGAGGACCTGCGCCCGAGCGAGCCGATCGAATTCCTCTACGACAACATGAACCTGGAGCTGAAGAACCTCAGCACCCTGCCCAACGACAATGCCGACATGACGTTGGTGGCCATCGGCCCCAACGGCGGGCGCATCGACTGGAAAGGCACCCTGAGCCTGGCGCCGATCGCCTCTGAAGGCACGCTGAAGGTCACCGACGGCAACATGAAGGCGTTCTGGCCCTATGTGCGCGATGCCGTGCCGCTGGTGCTGGAAAACGGCGTAGTCAGCCTCGACACCCACTACAAGCTCAACCTCGCCAAGCAGACCGAGCTATTGCTGGAAAACGCGTCGGTACGCATTGCACCGTTCGCCATCAAGGCACCGGATGGCCGCCCGCTGGCACGCCTGGCCAGCCTGGAGGTGAGCGAGACCTCGGTCGACCTGGTCAAGCAGCTGGTCACCGTGGGCAAGATCCGCAGCGAAAAGCTGGAAACCTGGGCCGCGCTGGAAAAGGACGGCCAACTCGACTGGCAGAAGCTGTTCGCCAGCCAGCCGGCCAAGGCCACGCCAAAGCAAAAGGCCGAACCAGCCACCGCCGAGCCCACCCCCGAACAGCAAGCCGCCAAGCAGCCGAGCAAGCCCTGGCAGGTGCTGCTCAAGGACGTGCAGTTGCGTAACTACCTGGTGCACCTGGCAGACCGTACCCAGAAAGAGCCGGTGGCCCTCGACGTCGGCCCACTGAACGCCGACCTGCAAGGTTTCGACAGCCTCAACCAGTCGCCCTTCACTCTCAAGCTCGATACCGGCGTGGGCAAGCAAGGCAAACTGCAGGCGGCCGGCCAGGTCAACCTGGCGCCCATCTGGGCCAAGCTGGACGTGAGCAGCCGCGACATCGACCTGCGGGTGGCCCAGGCCTACATCAGCCCGTTCATCCTGCTGGAGCTGCGCAGCGGCATGCTCGCCAGCGACCTCAAGGTCGACCTGAAGAACACCGCACCGCTGGCTTTCAGCGTTACCGGCAAGGCACAGGTCAGCCAACTGCATACCCTCGACACCATCAAGAGCCGTGACTTCGTCAAATGGCAGCAGGTGAATGTCGATGGCCTTTCCTATGTGCACGGCGATGCCCTGTCGATCGACAAGGTGACCCTGCTGCAACCCTATGCACGCTTCATCATCAACGAAGACCGCACTACCAACATCAACGACCTGCTGATCCCGCAGCCGACCGGCGCCCCGGCGACCAGCCAGGCCAAGCCAGCCGCGGCCAGCAACGACAAGCCGCTGGGCATCCACATCGGCCAGATCGACATCAACGATGGCTCGGCCAACTTCGCCGACCTGTCCCTCACCCCCAACTTCGCCACGGCCATTCAGCAGCTCAACGGCCAGATCGGCACCATCGACAACCGCAAGCCGTTGCCGGCCAAGGTCGACGTCAAGGGCAAGGTCGACCGCTACGCGCCGGTCACCATCAAGGGCGCCCTCAACCCGTTCGACCCGCTGGCCAGCCTGGATATCGCCACCAGCTTCAAGCGGGTCGAGCTGACCACGCTGACGCCCTATTCCGGCAAGTTCGCCGGTTTCCGTATCCGCAAGGGCCGGCTCAACCTCGACCTGCATTACCTGATCACCAATGGCCAGCTCAAGGCCGAGAACAAGGTAGTGGTGGAGCAGCTGCAGTTGGGTGAGAAGGTCGACAGCCCGGACGCCGTGGACCTGCCGATCCGCCTGGCGGTGGCGTTGCTGAAGGATACCGAAGGCAAGATCTCGATCGAGCTGCCGGTATCCGGCGACCTCAACAACCCGCAGTTCAGCGTGATGCCGATCGTCTGGCAAACCCTGCGCAACCTGGTGCTGCGTGCGGCGCAGGCACCGTTCAAGTTCATTGGCGGGCTGGTTGCCGGTGGTGGCGCGCAAGACCTGGGCAATGTGTCCTTCGCCCCGGGCTCCAGCGAACTCAGTGGCGACGCCCAGGCATCGCTGGACAAGCTGGCATCGGCGCTGAAGGAGCGCCCGGAACTGCGCCTGGAAATCGAAGGCACCAGCGCCCAGGCCAGCGATGGCCCGCTGATCGCCCAGCAGCGCCTGGAGCGTGAGTACCAGGCCACCTGGTACAAGATCCTGCAACGTCGCGGCGACAAAGTGCCGGCCAATGCGTCGATGCTGGTGGTCGACGACAGCGACAAGCCGGCGATGCTCGAAGGCATCTACCGTAACCGCCTGAAACAGCAACCGCCTGCCGAATGGGAGCAACTGGGCCGCGACGAGCGCGCTGCCAAGCTTCGCGAGGCGGTGATCAAGTCCTGGGCCGAGAGTACTGCACTGCTGCGCACACTGGGCCAGGAGCGGGCCAGCAGCATCAAGGACTACCTGGTGGACAAGGGCCAGCTGGAAGATGACCGGGTGTACTTCATCGATACCAGCCTGGGCCAGGCCGAGAGCGATGGGCGCGTGGTGACGCCGATGCATCTGGATGCCGAGTAACTTCTACTAGCAGGTCTGGCCTCTTCGCGGGCTTGCCCGCTCCCACAGGTACTGCACCGGCCTTGAGCTGTGTGCGGACCCTGTGGGAGCGGGCAGCCCGCGAATAGGCCGGTACAGGCTTCACACCAACCGCTGCCCCGACACCGCCGGGTGATACAGCGGCTGCACCTTGTTCCCCGCCGGGTCCAGCAGGTGGAAGCTGCGCGCCCCGTCTCCATGGTTGAACGGTCGGTCCAGCAAGGTCACGCCATGGGCCTTGAAATACTGATACCAGGCTTCCAGCTCCTCCACGCTGTCGACGATGAACCCATAGTGATCCAGGGTCTGCAACCCATTGGCGGCCCCTGCCCCGCGTCCCAGCGACAGGTTGTCGTTACCACAAGTGAGATACACCAGGTCTTCGTTGGCGCGGTTCAGCACTTCCATGCCCAGCACATCGACGTAGAAGCGTTCGCACTCCTCAAGGTTGGGCACCAACAAGGCAATATGGCGCAGGCCGTTCAGGCGGCCAGGGCGGGCAGGCAATTCGGACATTGGCGAAGCTCCATTTTTGTATACAATTTAGAATTGAATTTAAAACAAAAGGAGCACCTTGTGTATAGCCTGTTCATCAAGACCCGGGTGAAGCCCGGTTGCGCAGTGGATTTTCTGAACGCGATCAAAGTCAACGCGGCGGCTTCCGTCGCCACCGAACCCGGTTGCCTGGTGTTCGATGTGTCGCAAGACAGAATCGACCCGGAGCTGATCTACCTGTACGAGATCTATCGCGATGACGAGGCGTACGAAGCGCACACCCAGACTGCGCATTTTCGCGACAGCCGGCCCTTGGTCGAGCCGCTGATACTCGAACAGGAATGCTTCGAAAGTGACGTGGTTGCGCGTAACCCGGTGTACTAGGCGCGCAATGAAAAGCCCCGGCAAAGCGCCGGGGCCTGGAGCAAAGGGGGCCAAATCCGTTTGGCCGACGGGACATTCCTTATTCAGCTTTCAGGCCGTCAGCCATCACACTCTTGACGCCTTTGATGTTCTTGGTAATACGAACAGCTTCTTCTTTCTGGGACTGAGTCACCGCCACGTCAGACGACAGCGAGACGACACCTTGGCTGGTCTCGACTTTGATGTCGCTGCCTGGGATACCTTTTTCAGTCAGCAGGTCCGCTTTCACCTTGGTGGTAATCCAGGTGTCAGAACCTTCCTGCTTGGCGTTGTCCACGGTATTGGCGGCCAACATGACTGGCGCCTGGGTTGGCTCTGCGGCGAACGCGCCGTTAGCCATGGTCAGGGTCAGGGCGGTAGCAGTAGCGGCAGCAATGGCGAACTTCTTCATGTGAGTCACTCCTGTTTTTCGAAGGGTCTGCGCCGTATGTCCTGGCGTCAGGTATGAAGGTAGTTGCATGCGCTGTGCCAGCTTTTCCGCTTCGCTTGTTTTCTTATAAATCAATAAGTTAGACAAAATTCGACTTGGCGGGCGTCGTGCATTCTGCAATCTGCACGATAAAACTGCATGCAAGATGCAAGTCCGCAAAAGGTTCCGTACAGCCATAAAAAAAGGCCCCTCGCGGGGCCTTTCTTGCTACTGCGAGGCGCTCATCAGACGCCCGAGGCCTTGGCCGCAGCAACGTCCTTGATCGACAGCTTGATACGGCCGCGGTTGTCCACGTCCAGTACCAGTACTTCGACTTCCTGGCCTTCTTTCAGAACGTCGGTGACTTTCTCGACGCGAGCATCGCTCAGCATGGAGATATGCACCAGGCCGTCCTTGCCCGGCAGGATGTTGACGAACGCGCCGAAGTCGACGATGCGCTCGACCTTGCCGACGTAGATCTTGCCGATCTCGGCCTCGGCGGTGATGCCCAGGATGCGCTGCTTGGCAGCATCTGCCGCTTCCTTGGTTTCGCCGAAGATTTTGATCGAGCCATCGTCTTCGATGTCGATCGAAGCCTTGGTCTCTTCGCAGATTGCGCGAATGGTGGCGCCGCCTTTACCGATGACGTCACGAATCTTGTCGGTGTCGATCTTCATCGCGATCATGGTCGGCGCGTTGGCCGACAGCTCGCTACGCGACTGGGCGATGATCTGGTTCATCTGGCCGAGGATGTTCAGGCGCGCTTCCAGGGCCTGGCCCAGGGCGATTTCCATGATCTCTTCGGTGATGCCGTTGATCTTGATGTCCATCTGCAGCGCGGTAACACCCTTGGCGGTACCGGCTACCTTGAAGTCCATGTCGCCCAGGTGGTCCTCGTCACCCAGGATGTCGGTCAGGACGGCGAACTTGTCACCTTCCTTGACCAGGCCCATGGCGATACCGGCAACCGGCGCCTTCATCGGTACACCGGCGTCCATCAGGGCCAGGGAAGCACCGCAGACCGACGCCATGGAGCTGGAACCGTTGGATTCGGTGATTTCCGAAACCACGCGGATGGTGTACGGGAATTCGCTGTCGCTCGGCAGCATCGCCTGTACGCCACGACGGGCCAGGCGACCGTGGCCGATTTCACGACGGCCGGCGCCACCCATGCGGCCGCACTCACCCACCGAGAATGGCGGGAAGTTGTAGTGCAGCATGAACGGGTCTTTCTTCTCGCCTTCCAGGGTGTCCAGCAGCTGGGCGTCACGGGCAGTACCCAGGGTCGCAACGACCAGGGCCTGGGTTTCGCCACGGGTGAACAGCGCCGAGCCGTGGGTCTTCGGCAGTACGCCGACTTCGATGTTCAGCGGGCGCACGGTGCGGGTGTCACGGCCGTCGATACGCGGTTTGCCGTTGACGATGTTCTCGCGGACGGTGCGGTACTCCAGCTCGCCGAAGATTTCCTTGATGGCGCTGGCGGACGGGCCGGTCTCTTCGTTGCTCAGACGGGCAACAGCCTCGTCGCGCAGCTGGCCCAGGCGGTTGTAGCGGTCAGCCTTCTGGGTGATGGTGTAGGCCTGCGAAACGGCTTCGCCGAACTCGCCACGCACCAGGTTCATCAGCTCGACGTTGGCCGGGGCTGGCTGCCAGTCCCAGGTCGGCTTGCCGGCTTCGGCGGCCAGTTCCTTGACGGCCTGGATAACGGCCTGGAACTCGTCGTGGGCGAACAGTACGGCGCCCAGCATCTGGTCTTCGGTCAGCTCTTTGGCTTCCGATTCAACCATCAGTACAGCCGATTCGGTACCGGCAACGACCATGTC
Source organism: Pseudomonas putida (assembly GCA_029953615.1). NCBI lineage: Bacteria > Pseudomonadati > Pseudomonadota > Gammaproteobacteria > Pseudomonadales > Pseudomonadaceae > Pseudomonas > Pseudomonas putida. Next base: position 1,497,384 of record CP124529.1, read on the forward strand.
CAGGCTCGAGGCAGCCAGTTGCTCGTAGGTCGGGTTCAGCAGGTAGCCGGTGCTTTCGTGGAAGGCAACGCGAGCGGCGCCGATCGGGCCTTCGAACGGAATGCCGGAAATGGCCAGGGCAGCCGAGGTACCGATCATCGCAGCGATGTCCGGGTCGGTCTTCTTGCTGGTGGAAACCACGGTGCAGACGACCTGCACTTCGTTCATGAAGCCTTCCGGGAACAGCGGACGGATCGGACGGTCGATCAGGCGCGAGGTCAGGGTCTCTTTCTCGGAAGGACGGCCTTCACGCTTGAAGAAGCCACCCGGGATCTTGCCGGCGGCGTAGGTCTTTTCCTGGTAGTGAACCGACAGCGGGAAGAAGCCCTTGCCTGGATCAGCCTGTTTGGCGCCTACCACAGTCACCAGCACGGTGACGTCGTTGTCGACGGTAACCAGCACGGCGCCGGTTGCCTGACGGGCAATGCGGCCCGTTTCGAGAGTGACGGTCGATTGACCGAACTGGAAAGTCTTGATTACCGGGTTCACGGTTTCCTACCTTTTTTCAGTGGCTCTTGGGGGAACTGGTTTCTTGCGAATTCTTGGGCAGAACGGGGAATCGGCCCCATTGACCGTCCAGATACAACACGAGGCTGGGAGCCTGGCACCAAGCGGAAAAACCGCTCAGCATTGCCAGGCTGCCAACCTCGGAGATACGCGTGGCGTGTCCAACGGCAGCACTGCAAAACAGCCCTGTCGAAGCCTGCGACACGCCATGCACACCACTGCCCAGGCCGCTATTAGCGACGCAGGCCCAGGCGACCGATCAGGGCGCTGTAACGAGTGGTGTCTTTGCCCTTCAGGTAATCCAGCAGCTTACGACGCTGGTTGACCATACGGATCAGACCACGACGGGAGTGGTGGTCTTTGTCGTTGGCCTTGAAGTGGCCTTGCAGCTTGTTGATGTTGGCGGTCAGCAGAGCAACCTGCACTTCCGGGCTACCGGTATCGCCGGCGGCTTGCTGGTATTCGGCAACGATCTGAGCTTTTTCTTCAACGCTGAGGGCCATGTGGCTTCTCCTGATAACGGATCCCGCATGCGGGGTCCAATAGGCCAGGGACAAATCCCTGTATTAATAAAAAAAAGGTGTGACCGTGCCTACTGACAGCCACCCTTGGTGCCGCAGGACCTGGCAATTGCCTTGCCCCACGGTTTCGGTCATTCCGACCGAATCAGCCGACGCGGCGCAATGCGCCCGTCTTCGCTCACTTCACCGATACCGATGAAGCGTGCATTGTGATCCTGTACCCGGACCATGCCAAATTGTGGCGCGTCCGGAGCGCGTACCGCCTGCCCATGCAGCCAGTAGAACGCACTGTGCTCGGACAGGCACACCAGCGGCCAATCCTGCAGGCCGCTGTCCGAGGGCATCAGGAAGCGGTCGAGCGCTTCGTTGCCGCCTTCGGCGTGGGCCTGTTCGAGTTCCTCGAGGGTGACCGTCTGTGCCAGCGCGAAAGGCCCGGCCTGGGTCCTGCGCAGCTCGGCGACATAGGCGCCGCAGCCAAGGGCCTCGCCAATATCCTCCACCAGGGTACGGATATAGGTGCCTTTGCTGCATCCTACGCTCAACCGTGCACGGGTGCCTTCGCACTCGAGCAACTCCAAGCGGCCAATAGTAACAGAACGCGCCTCGCGCTCCACTACCTCTCCTGCACGAGCCAGCTTGTACAGCGGCTGTCCGTCACGCTTGAGCGCCGAGTACATCGGCGGTATCTGGCTGATCTGGCCACGAAAACGCGGCAGCAGGGCCTCGATGTCGGCGCGACCAACGGTCACCTCGCGGGTCTGCAGCACTTCACCTTCGGCATCGCCGGTGTTGGTAGTCTGCCCCATCTGCATGACCGTTTCGTAGCCCTTGTCGGAATCGAGCAGGTACTGCGAAAACTTGGTCGCTTCGCCAAAGCACAATGGCAGAACGCCGGTTGCCAGCGGGTCGAGGCTGCCGGTGTGGCCGGCCTTTTCCGCATTGAGCAGCCAGCGCACCTTTTGCAGCGCGGCGTTGGAGGTGAAGCCCAGCGGCTTGTCGAGCAGGATGATGCCGCTGACGTTGCGGCGGATACGTTTGACCTGGGCCACCGCTTACTCCTCGGCGTCCGGCTTGTCGGCATCCTTGTGCTGACGGTCTTCGGCGACCGCGCGCTCGATCAGTGCCGACAGGTGGGCACCTCGGCTGACGCTCTCGTCGAAGTGGAAATGCAGTTGCGGCACGCTGCGCAGTTGCATCACACGGCCCAGGTGCAGGCGCAGGAAGCTCGCGGCGCTGGTCAGGGCCTTGAGGGTCTGCGGCACCGCATCGGCACCGTCCTGGCCCATCACGGTGATGAACACCTTGGCGTGGCCAAGGTCGCGGCTGACGTCGACGGCAGTGATGGTCACCAGGCCGACGCGCGGGTCTTTGACTTCACGGCGGATCAGTTCCGACAGCTCGCGCTGCATCTGGTCGCCGATGCGTTGGGTACGGCTATATTCTTTTGCCATTCTTGCTACCTGTAACTTAAAGCGGCAAACGCCCGGTCAAGCTGAAGCCTGACCGGGCGCTACCTTCAGAGACGCTGCCAGCCGCCCTGGGGCGGGGCCTGCGCCACGCTCGCCCCTTACAGGGTACGAGCCACCTGGACTTTCTCGAAGACTTCGATCTTGTCGCCGACCTTGACGTCGTTGTAGCTCTTCACGCCGATACCGCACTCCATGCCGTTACGCACTTCGGAGGCATCGTCCTTGAAGCGACGCAGCGATTCCAGCTCGCCTTCGAAGATCACAACGTCTTCGCGCAGTACGCGGATCGGACGGTTGCGGTACACGGTACCTTCGATGACCATACAGCCAGCGATGGCGCCGAACTTCGGCGAACGGAACACGTCACGGACTTCGGCAACACCCAGGATGTTCTCGCGAACATCGCTGCCGAGCATGCCGGTCAGAGCCTTCTTGACGTCTTCGATGATGTCGTAGATCACGTTGTAGTAACGCATATCCAGACCTTCCTGCTCGACGATCTTGCGCGCGCCGGCATCGGCACGCACGTTGAAGCCGAACAGTACTGCATTCGAAGCCAGCGCCAGGTTGGCGTCGCTTTCGGTGATACCACCGACGCCGCCACCGATCACGCGCACCTGAACTTCGTCGTTGCCCAGGCCCGACAGCGAACCCTGCAGTGCTTCCAGGGAACCACGCACGTCGGTCTTGAGGACGATGTTGAGGGTCTTCTTCTCTTCCTGACCCATGGTCTCGAAGATGTTTTCCAGCTTGCCGGCGTGAGCACGGGCCAGCTTGACCTCGCGGTACTTGCCTTGACGGAACAGGGCAACTTCACGGGCCTTCTTCTCGTCGGCAACCACGGACAGCTCGTCACCGGCTTCCGGGGTGCCGTCCAGGCCGAGGATTTCGACCGGGATCGACGGGCCGGCTTCCTTCACAGGCTTGCCGTTCTCGTCGAGCATGGCGCGCACGCGGCCATAGTTGGAACCGCACAGGACCATGTCGCCCTGACGCAGGGTACCGTCCTGAACCAGGATGGTCGCCACCGGGCCACGGCCCTTGTCCAGGCGCGATTCGACAACCACGCCACGACCTGGGGCGGTCGGGGTAGCGGTCAGTTCGAGAATCTCGGCCTGCAGCAGGACAGCTTCGAGCAGCTCGTCGACGCCGGTACCCATCTTGGCCGAAACCTTGACGAATGGAGTATCACCACCCCAGTCCTCGGAGGTCACGCCTTCGACGGCCAGCTCGTTGCGGATGCGGTCGAGGTCGGCACCCGGCTTGTCGATCTTGTTCACCGCGACCACCAGCGGAACGCCAGCTGCCTTGGCATGCTGAACGGCTTCGCGGGTTTGCGGCATCACGCCGTCGTCCGCCGCCACCACCAGGATGACGATGTCGGTAGCCTTGGCACCACGGGCACGCATTGCGGTGAACGCAGCGTGGCCAGGGGTATCGAGGAAGGTGACCATGCCGCGGTCGGTTTCCACGTGGTAGGCACCGATGTGCTGGGTAATGCCACCGGCTTCGCCAGCGGCAACCTTGGCACGACGGATGTAGTCGAGCAGCGAGGTCTTACCATGGTCAACGTGACCCATGACGGTAACGACCGGCGCACGCGATTCGACTTCACCTTCGAATTTCAGCGATTCGGCCAGGGAGTCTTCCAGGGCGGTATCGCTGACCAGGGTCACTTTGTGGCCCAGTTCTTCGGCGACCAGCTGAGCGGTTTCCTGGTCGAGCACCTGGTTGATGGTGACCGGGGTACCCAGCTTGAACATGAACTTGACCACTTCAGCGGCCTTGACCGACATCTGCTGGGCCAGTTCCGAGACGGTGATGGTCTCGCCGATGGTCACGTCACGAATGACTGGACCGGTCGGGTTCTGGAAGCCGTGCTGGTTGCGCTTCTTCAGCTTGCTCTTGCCACCACGGCCACGGCGTACGCCATCGCTCTCTTCATCGGTGGTGCGCGGCGCGGCGCGAGGCGTCGGAGCCTTTTCCTTCTCCTTGACCTTGACCTTGATCGACACGCGCGGGGCCTCGCCACGGCGACGATCTTCGTCACGGGTGCGGCCTTCGTTGCGACGGGCTTCGTCCTTCTTGCGCTCGGCAGCACGGGCTGCGGCGTCTTCGGACGCCGGAGCGTCGGCAACTACCGGAGCCGGGGCAGCAGCAGGTGCCGCCTCAGGCTTGGCAGCAGGCGCAGGGGCGGCAGCCGGGGCTTCGGCGGCCTGACGGCGAGCCTGCTCTTCGTTGCGCTGGCGAACTTCGGCCTCGACCTTGTCGCGAGCGGCATTTTCAGCCGCGCGGCGCTCTTCCAGCTCACGCTTCTGCTCAGCCTGGATTTCTTCCGGGCTGCGCTGCACGAATACTTTCTTCTTGCGTACTTCTACGCTGATGCTCTTGCTACCGGCGACACGCAGGGTGCTGGTGGTTTTGCGCTGCAAGGTAATCTTGCGCGGCTCTTCCGCCTTGCTCTTGTGGCTGCTCTTCAAATGAGTCAGCAGGGTCTGCTTCTCATTGTCGGTCACTACCTGACCGGCGTCGGTGTGCGGCAGGCCTGCCTCACGCATCTGCTGCAGCAGGCGCTCTACCGGTGCCTCGACCTCTTGGGCCAGTTCTTTCACCGTGACTTGCGTCATGCACTTCTCTCCTCAGGCCGCGCCTAATTACTCGAACCAGTGGGCTCGGGCGGCCATGATCAACTTGCCGGCACGCTCTTCGTCGATGCCGTCGATGTCGAGCAGATCGTCTATCGACTGCTCGGCCAGGTCTTCGCGGTTAACCACGCCGCGCACCGCCAGTTCCGCCGCCAGGTCCTTGTCCATGCCCTCAAGGGAGAGCAGGTCTTCAGCCGGGTGGGCGTCTGCCAGTTTTTCTTCGGTAGCGATGGCCTTGGTCAACAAACGGTCCTTGGCCCGAGCGCGGAGCTCATTGACGATATCCTCGTCAAAGCCATCGATGTTGAGCATTTCTTCCAACGGTACGTAGGCAATTTCCTCGAGGCTGGTGAAGCCTTCGTCGACCAGCACTTGGGCCAGCTCCTCGTCGACTTCCAGTTCATCGATGAAATTGCGCAGGATGTCACCGGTTTTCGGCCTGCTGCTTGGCCTGGATGTCCTTCTCGGTCATCACGTTCAGGGTCCAGCCGGTCAACTGACTGGCCAGGCGAACGTTCTGACCGCCACGGCCAATGGCCTGGGCCAGGTTGTCTTCGGCGACGGCGATGTCCATGGCATGGGCATCTTCATCAACGATGATCGCCGCGACTTCAGCCGGCGACATGGCGTTGATGACGAACTGCGCCGGGTTATCGTCCCAGAGGACGATATCCACACGCTCACCACCCAACTCCCCGGATACGGCCTGGACGCGCGAACCACGCATGCCGATGCAGGCGCCTTGCGGGTCGATGCGCTTGTCCTTGGAGCGGACGGCAATCTTGGCTCGCGAACCCGGATCACGGGAGGCAGCCATGACTTCGATGAGGCCCTCGGCAATTTCCGGCACTTCGATGCGGAAAAGCTCGATCAGCATCTGTGGCGCGGTGCGCGACAGGATCAGCTGTGGGCCACGGTTTTCAGTGCGAATTTCCTTCAGCAGCGCACGCAGGCGCACGCCAACGCGGAAGGTTTCGCGCGGAATGATGTCTTCGCGGGCCAGCAAGGCCTCAGCGTTGTTGCCCAGGTCAACGATGACGTTGTCGCGGGTAACCTTTTTCACGGTACCGGAGATGATCTCGCCAACGCGCTCGCGGTAGGCATCGACCACCTGGGCACGCTCGGCCTCACGGACCTTCTGCACGATGACCTGCTTGGCGGTCTGGGCGGCGATACGACCGAACTCGATAGACTCGATCTTCTCTTCGATCACGTCACCGACCTTGGCTTCAGGGTGGGTGTCCTTGATCTTGTCGAGCCAGGTCTCGATCGCCGGATCATCAAGATCGGCTTCATCGACCACGGTCCAGCGACGGAAGGTCTCGTAGCTACCGGTGTGGCGGTTGATTTCCACACGCAGGTCGACTTCGTCTTCAAAACGTTTTTTGGTTGCAGTGGCCAGAGCCACTTCCAGCGCTTCGAAAATGACGCCGGGCGGTACACCTTTTTCGTTGGATACCGATTCAACAACCAGCAGTACTTCTTTGCTCATCGTACGCCTCGCCTTGCGCAAGCCATTGGGCCCGGATCGTCCGCCGGGCCCGGCACGTCTCAGTCAAAACTGGGAATAATATTGGCCTTGTCGATCGAGTCGATCGGCAACAGGAACTCTTGATTGTCCACCTGGACTACCACGTCCTGCTCCTCCACACCGCGGAGAAGGCCCTGGAAGTTACGACGACCCTCGAAGGGTGAGCGCAGCTTGATCTTCACTTGTTCGCCGGCATGCGAGGCAAACTGTTCCAGAGTGAACAGTGGGCGATCCATGCCTGGAGAAGACACCTCAAGGGTGTATTCACTGCTGATCGGATCTTCCACATCGAGAATTGCGCTGGCCTGACGGCTGACCGCTTCGCAGTCATCCACCAGGATGCCGCCTTCCTTGTCGATGTAGATGCGCAGTACCGAATGCTTACCCTGGGAAACGTATTCGATCCCCCAGCATTGATAGCCCAGACCCTCGACAACCGGGGCCAACAAGGCCTGCAACTGTTCTAGCTTGCTCGACACCTGAACCCCCTCGTGCATGCTGTGCAAATAAAAAATGGGCGAAGCGCCCATCCCTGAAAGCGCCGTTGGACAACGACGCCGAAAACTGTTCGGTTAGCAAAAAGCCCCTGAAAAGGGGCTCCGCTGAAGCTGGTTGCGGGGGCTGGATTTGAACCAACGACCTTCGGGTTATGAGCCCGACGAGCTACCAAGCTGCTCCACCCCGCGACAAAGCTGGGGCAAAAGTATAAGACCGAACCCTGTTGAGGGTCAAATCCGAACCTTCACCTGCAAGAAAGCCCGCTAAAGCGGGCTCTCAAGCTTTAATTGGTACCGAGAAGGGGACTCGAACCCCTACACCCTATGGGCACAACCACCTCAAGGTTGCGTGTCTACCAATTCCACCACCTCGGCAATACTACTACTTGAAACCCGTTACTTCTGCTCTTGTGCCGGAGGAGGTACATCACCCGTATCAGGAGTGGTTTCGCTCTTCTGCTGCTGGAGCACCGGTACATCATCATTAACTGCCGGTTTCTGCGGCTCTTTCACTTCTAGCACTGCTGGATCCGGAAGACCCGCTTGGCTAAGCTGGTGAGCTTGTTGCTTCGCGAAGTATCCTAACCCAAGTGCTGTCAAAAAGAAAGTGGCAGCGAGTATAGCAGTTAATTTACTCAGGAACGTTGCAGAACCTTGGCTCCCGAACACGGTATTTGAAGCACCCGCGCCGAAAGATGCACCTGCTTCCGCACCCTTACCCTGTTGCAACAGAACCAGCACTACAAGCGACAGCGCTGCCAACAGATGAAAAACAACGATGACTGTTTCCAGCATTTGTTCAGTTTCCTGCGGCGCGACAAATTGCACCGAATTCGTCTGCGTTCAGGGACGCCCCACCAATGAGCCCCCCATCGATATCCGGCATGCCGAACAGTTCGGCCGCATTGGCCGCCTTCACGCTGCCGCCGTAGAGCAACTGCACCTTCGCAGCCACTTCAGCATCTTCTGCCGCCAGCTGGCCGCGGATGGCGGCATGCACATCCTGGGCCTGCTGTGGCGTGGCCGTAAGGCCGGTGCCGATGGCCCATACAGGCTCATAGGCAATTACTGCATTGGCAAAAGCCTTAACACCGAATGCTTCGATGATACTGCTTAGTTGACGCCCGACAACTTCGAGCGTTTTGCCGGCCTCGCGCTCTTCAAGGGTTTCCCCGATGCAGAACACTGGCTTCAAACCTTTGGCCTGGGCCGCCGCAAACTTGCGATTGAGCACTTCGTCGCTTTCACCAATGATCTGGCGACGCTCTGAATGGCCAATCAACACCAACTTGCAACCTGCTTCAACCAGCTGTTCCGGAGCAACTTCTCCGGTCAGCGCACCCTGTTCGGGTTGTACTGCAGAATTCTGTGCGCCGACAGTAATTTCCTTACCTGCCAGACCATCGATCACTTGATTGATGAACAAGGCCGGTGGAAACACCGCGACTTCCACTCCGCTCGGCAAGGCCAGATTTCTCAAGCCTTCGGTCAGCTCAGCGACGCTAGCGCGGGTACCGTGCATCTTCCAGTTACCAGCTACCATGGGGCGACGCATGCTTTACCTCGTCGGTCAAAGTGGGCGCAGATAGTACCCAACCCTATCTGCGCTGGCAAGCGCCTTCAGACACAAACTTCGCCGACCAGTTTGGCCAGCGCTTCAGCGTGCGCACGCACCTGGCTTTCGTCTTCGCCCTCGACCATCACCCGCACCAACGGCTCGGTACCGGATTTGCGCAGCAGCACGCGACCACGCCCGGCCAACGCTTCGGTCACCTTGGCGCTAGCTTCCTTGACCGACGGGTGCTCCAGCGGGTCGACCTTGCTGGCCCCATAGCGCACGTTGATCAGCACCTGTGGGCACTTGCGCAGGGCCTGACGGGCCTGGGCCAGGGTTTCACCACGACGCTTGAGCGCCATCAGCACCTGTAGGGCAGCGATGATCGCGTCACCCGTGGTGGTGTGGTTGCAGCACACCACGTGACCGGAGTTTTCACCCCCGACCAGCCACTCACGCTCCAGCAGTTCGGCCATGACATAACGGTCGCCGACCTTGGCCCGCACGAACGGGATATCCAGGTCCTTCAGCGCCAGCTCAAGGCCCAGGTTGCTCATCAGCGTACCCACTACCCCGCCCTGCAGCTTGCCACGGTCCTGCAGGTCGCGGGCAATGATGAACAGCAGTTCGTCGCCATCGACGATGGCGCCGGTATGGTCGACCATCAGCACGCGGTCGCCGTCACCGTCGAAAGCGATGCCCAGGTCGGCATGGCCCACCAGCACCGCGGCCTGCAGCGATTCGATGTGGGTCGAGCCGCAGCCTTCGTTGATGTTCAGGCCGTCGGGCTGGGCGTGCAGCACGGTCACCTCGGCACCCAGCTCGCGGAACACGCTTGGCGCAACTTTGTAGGTAGCACCGTGGGCGCAGTCGACAACCAGCTTGAGGCCATCAAAGCTGGTGCTGCTCGGCACGCTGCTCTTGCAGAATTCGATGTAGCGACCGGCGGCATCGTTGATGCGCGAAACCTTGCCCAGTTTGCTCGACTCGACCACGGTCATCGGCTGGTCGAGCAATTCCTCGATCATCAGCTCGACTTCGTCCGGCAGCTTGGTCCCCTGGCCCGAGAAGAACTTGATGCCATTGTCGTCGTGCGGGTTGTGCGATGCACTGATGACGATGCCGGCTTCAGCGTGGAAGGTTCGCGTCAGGTAGGCGATGGCCGGCGTCGGCATCGGCCCAAGCAGCATCACATCGGCACCCGCCGCGGACAGGCCGGCTTCGAGCGCGGACTCGAACATGTAGCCGGAGATACGGGTGTCCTTGCCCACCAGCACCCGGCAGTGGCCTTGCTTGCGGAAGGCCATGCCGGCCGCCCAGCCAAGCTTCAGCATGAAGTCAGGCGTGATCGGGTATTCGCCGACGCGGCCACGAATGCCGTCGGTACCAAAGTATTTTCTGCTCATAGGGGCTCCAATGTTCTTATTCGGCGTTTTGCACCGCAGCGATCATGCGCACTACATCGACGGTTTCGGCCACGTCATGGACACGAAGGATGCTCGCCCCCTTGGTCATGGCCAACGCCGCCAGCGCAAGGCTGCCGTACAAGCGCTCGCCGACCGGACGTTCCAGCGTCAGGCCGATCATGCTCTTTCGTGAAACACCCACCAGCAGCGGGCGCCCAAGGCGATAGAGCGCTTCCATGTGCTTGAACAGGCTCAGGTTGTGCGCCAGTGTCTTGGCGAAACCGAAGCCCGGATCAAGAATGATTCTGTTAGCGTCGATGCCCGCCGCCGCACAGGCGGCCATTCGCTGCTCAAGATAATGCGTAACGTCGACGGTCACATCTTCGTAATGCGGGTCGTCCTGCATGTTACCCGGCTCGCCGCGCATGTGCATGAGGCACACCGGCAGGCCGGTATCTGCGGCCGCGTCCAGGGCACCATCGCGCTCCAGGGCCCGGACATCGTTGATCAGCCCGGCACCGAGGCGCGCCGCTTCACGCATGACCGCAGGCGTGGAGGTATCGACCGAGATAACCACATCGAGGCGGCTGTTGATCGCCTCGACCATGGGCGCCACCCGCTCCAGTTCCTCGGTCACCGATACCGCGCGAGCACCCGGCCGCGTGGACTCGCCGCCGATGTCGATCAGCGTGGCGCCTGCGGCAACCATCGCTTCGGCATGACGCAATGCCTCGTCGCGCTGGTTGAAGCGCCCGCCATCGGAGAAGGAATCAGGTGTGATATTGAGAATACCCATGACATGGGTACGCGACAAATCAAGAACCCGGTTGCCGCAAGGCAACCGGGTCGGGTACTGCACTGAGCTCATAGATGCCCTTAGTGTTGAGCCGCTGGACCGCCGATCGGCGATTCCGGGCGATCACCCTGGGCGGCAGGCTTGCCCGAAGCGGAGTCATCATCCCAGTCGCGCGGTTCGCGGGGGGTACGGCCGGCCATGATATCGTCAATCTGCTCGGCGTCGATGGTCTCGTACTTCATCAGCGCTTCGGCCATGGCATCGAGCTTGTCACGGTTGTCGGTGAGCAGCTGCTTGGCGGTGGCGTAGCACTGGTCGATGATGCTGCGCACTTCCGAGTCGATCAGCTTGGCGGTTTCGCCGGAAACGCTGGCGTGCTGGCTGGCAGCGCTGCGGCCCAGGAATACCTCGCCTTCTTCCTCGGCGTACATCAGCGGGCCGAGCTTTTCGGAAAGGCCCCACTTGGTCACCATGTTGCGGGCGATCTGGCTGGCACGCATGATGTCGTTTGATGCGCCGGTAGTGACACCGTCGAAGCCCAGGGTCATTTCCTCGGCAATACGGCCACCATACAGCGAGCAGATCTGGCTGATCAGTGCGCGCTTGGACAGGCTGTAGCGGTCTTCTTCCGGCAGGAACATGGTCACGCCCAGGGCGCGACCGCGCGGAATGATCGATACCTTGTAAACCGGATCGTGCTCGGGCACCAGGCGACCGACAATGGCGTGGCCAGCCTCGTGGTAGGCGGTGTTCTGCTTTTCTTTCTCGGACATGACCATGGTCTTGCGCTCGGCGCCCATCATGATCTTGTCCTTGGCCAGCTCGAACTCTTTCATTTCGACCAGGCGCTTGTTGGCGCGCGCGGCAAACAGCGAGGCCTCGTTGACCAAGTTGGCCAGGTCGGCACCGGAGAAGCCGGGGGTACCACGGGCGATGACCGCGGGATTGACGTTTTCGCCGACCGGCACCTTGCGCATGTGCACCTTGAGGATCTGTTCGCGACCACGAATGTCCGGCAGGCCGACCACCACCTGGCGGTCGAAGCGACCGGGGCGCAGCAGCGCCGGGTCGAGCACGTCCGGACGGTTGGTAGCCGCGATGACGATGATGCCATCGTTCATCTCGAAGCCGTCCATCTCCACCAGCAACTGGTTGAGGGTTTGCTCACGCTCGTCGTGACCGCCGCCCATGCCGGCGCCACGGTGGCGACCAACAGCGTCGATCTCGTCGATGAAGATGATGCACGGGGCGTGCTTCTTGGCCTGCTCGAACATGTCGCGCACACGGCTGGCACCGACACCGACGAACATTTCCACGAAGTCCGAACCGGAAATGGTGAAGAACGGCACCTTCGCCTCGCCGGCGATAGCCTTGGCCAGCAGGGTCTTGCCGGTACCGGGCGGGCCGACCATCAGCACGCCACGCGGGATACGGCCGCCCAGACGCTGGAACTTGCCCGGGTCACGCAGGAATTCTACCAGCTCGCCAACCTCTTCCTTGGCTTCGTCGCAACCTGCAACGTCGGCCAGGGTGGTCTTGACCTGGTCTTCGGACAGCAGGCGCGCCTTGCTCTTGCCAAAGCTCATCGGCCCGCCCTTGCCGCCCGCACCGCCCTGCATCTGGCGCATGAAGAACATGAACACGGCAATGATCACCAGAATCGGGAAGCTGGCCACCAGCAGCTGGGTCCAGATGCTCTGCTGCTCAGGCTGCTTGCCTTCGATGATGACGTGGTTGTCGACCAGGTCGCCGATCAGGCCGTTGTCGGTAATGGCCGGGCGCACGGTCTTGAAGTTGTCGCCGTCGGCGCGCTTGCCGGTAATGATGTAGCCATCGACGGTCACACGCTCGACCTTGCCATCCTTGACCTGCTGGATGAAGTCGGAATAGTTGAGGGTCTGCGGCTCGTTAGGGCTGGAGAAGTTGTTCATCACCGTCACCAGGACAGCTGCGATGATCAACCACAGGATCAGATTCTTTGCCATGTCGTTCAATTCGCTACCCTCTGAGGTCGGCGCACGACGCAGCCGTTCCTCGCATGATATTCATCGCCCTAACTTACTACATTACCTACGCAGCCGCAGGCACCGTCTGTAACCCTTTGTGAAAGCTAGACTACACGAAGTTCGGACGATCCTGACGCAGCGGCCGATTGGAAATAACTATCGGCCACCCCGCTTGCCGCCTTTCACGCCCCCTTGAAGCCCCGGCCCAGCAAGTACTGCTCGCGGGAACGGTCACGCGATGACGACGGCTTGCGCATCTGTACCTTGTCGAACTTGCTGCGCACGTCCTTCAGGTACACGTCAAACCCTTCGCCCTGGAAAATCTTGATCAGGAAGTCGCCGCCGGGCTTTAGCACGCGGGTTGCCAGATCGAGGGCCAGTTCGCAGAGGAACATGGCCCGCGGCATGTCCACCGCGGGCGTACCACTCATATTGGGGGCCATGTCGGAAATCACAAGGTCTACGTGCGAATCGCCGACCGCCTCGAGAATGCGCTGCAGCACTTCATCATGGGTGAAATCGCCCTGGATGAAGGTTACATCCGGGATCGAGTCCATCTCCAGGATGTCGGACGCGATCAGGCGGCCCTGGCCACCAATCAGACGACTGGTCACCTGCGACCAGCCACCAGGCGCAGCACCAAGGTCGATCACGCTCATGCCTGGGCGGATCAGCCGGTCCTTTTCCTGGATCTCCAACAGTTTGTAGCTCGCACGCGAGCGGTAGCCATCCTTCTGTGCCTGTTTCACAAAAGGATCGTTGAAATGCTCTCGCAGCCAGTTTGCGCTGCTTTTGGAACGTTGTACCACGGGGCACCTCGATGATATGCGTCGTGATTGACTGGGCGGAGCCGGTGGCCCTCGGGTAAAATGCCGGTCAATTTTACAGAATCAGACGGAAAGGGTCAGATTATGCCGCTCAATAACGAGCAGAAGAAGCAATACAAGTCCATTGGTCATGACCTGAAGCCGGTCCTGATCGTTGCTGGCAACGGTTTGAATGAGGGCGTAATCGCCGAACTGGAGCGCGCCCTGGTCGACCATGAGCTGATCAAGGTCGAAATTCGCTCGGAAGACCGCGAAGAGCGCGCCGAGACCATTGCCGAACTGTGCAAGGCCGGCCGTGCCGAGCTGGTGCAGACCATCGGCAAGAAAGCCCTGATCTACCGCAAGAACCCACAGCCGAACAAGCAGCTGTCCAACATCCACCGTTACAAGTAACGGCAAAGGGGCTGCTGCGCAGCCCATCGCCGGCAAGCCAGCTCCCACAGGTACGGCGCATGGCTTGAATTCGATGCGGTCGGTGTGGGAGCCGGCTTGCCGGCGATGGGCCGTGAAGCGGCCCCGGCGATTTCGTGCCGCTTAGCCTCGCGCCCTGACCGGAACCGGCTGGGCCACCAGCACAATCCCTGAAAAGCCCAGCACCAGGAAGCAGAACATCTGCCAGCGCTCGCCTACGGAAATACCGTAGCGCAGGGTGTAATACCCCACACAGGCGCCGAAGCCGAGCAACAGCATCTGGCCACGGAATTGCCGCCACCAGGCCGCCAGGCCGTCCACCCTTGCCAGCACTGCCAGCTGGGTCAACAAGCCAAGCAACGCCACGCCGATCAACCAGCGGTCGATCTGCCCGGCGATATCCTGCACCAGTAGCGGCGCCAGGCCACTGACCTTGAGCGCTGGCACCAGCCCCACGTGAAACACCCACAAGCCACCGACCCAGAAGACCTGGGCCAGTTGCCAGAGGATCCCTTCGAGGGATGGCGCCCGCAGGCGCCGGTCAGATGTGCTTGACTTCGACAATCTCGTACTCGACCGTACCGTTTGGCGTCTTCACGACAACGGTATCCCCTTCTTCCTTGCCAATGATGGCGCGGGCAATCGGAGCGCTGCTCGACAGCTTGCCTTTCTTCACGTCGGCTTCATCTTCGCCAACGATCTGGTAGGTCACTTCGTCATCGGTCTCGGTGTTGGCCAGCACCACGGTGGTGCCAAAAATCACCTTACCGGTGTGAGCGATGGTGGTCACGTCGATCACCACCGAGTTCTGCAGGCGGCCTTCGATATCGCGGATACGCGCCTCGACCATGCCCTGCTCTTCACGAGCAGCATGGTATTCGGCGTTTTCCTTCAGGTCACCCAGCTCGCGCGCTTCGCCAATGGCCTGGCTCAGGCGCGGGCGCTCGGTCTTGCTCAGGAACAGCAGCTCCTCTTCCAGGGCGCGAGCGCCCTGGACGGTCATCGGGTACTTGGTAATGCTCATGCTTTCAGTCCTGCATGCAGATCCTGCAGGCGGCGAACGGTCTTTTCCGGACCAAATTTCAGCGCCTCGCAGATGGCTTCACCGGCCGCAATGGTGGTGGTGCAGTAAATCTTGTGCTGCAGCGCATTGCGACGAATCGAGTAGGAATCGGCGATCGACTGGCGACCTTCGGTGGTGTTGATGATCAGCGACACTTCATCGTTCTTGATCATGTCGACCACGTGCGGACGACCTTCGGTCACCTTGTTCACACGGCGCACTTTCAGGCCAGCCGCTTCGATAACCTTGGCGGTGCCCGCAGTTGCAACCACTTCGAAGCCCAGGGCGATCAGGTCGCGGGCAACGCCAGCCACTTGCGGCTTGTCGTCGTCACGCACGCTGATGAACGCGGTACCGCCAGTCGGCAGCACTTCGCTGGCCCCCATCTGGGCCTTGGCGAAGGCTTCACCGAAGCTGTCGCCGACACCCATGACTTCACCGGTCGATTTCATCTCAGGGCCGAGGATCGGGTCAACCCCCGGGAACTTGGCGAACGGGAAGACGGCTTCCTTGACGCTGTAGAAGTTCGGGATGATTTCCTGGGTGAAGCCCAGTTCTTTCAGGGTTTTACCAGCCATGACGCGGGCCGCGATCATCGCCAGGGAGGTGCCGATGCACTTGGACACGAACGGCACGGTACGCGAGGCGCGCGGGTTGACTTCGATCACGTAGATCTTGTCGCCCTGCAGGGCCAGCTGTACGTTCATCAGGCCGACCACGCCCAGCTCCAGAGCCATTTTCCTGACCTGTACGCGGACTTCGTCCTGCACTTCCTTGCTCAGCGAGTAAGGTGGCAGCGAGCACGCGGAGTCACCGGAGTGAACGCCGGCCTGCTCGATGTGCTGCATGATCGCGCCGATTACCACGTCGGTGCCGTCGCACACCGCGTCCACGTCCATCTCGATGGCGCAGTTGAGGAAGTGGTCCAGCAGTACCGGGCTGTCGTTGGACACCTGCACAGCTTCACGCAGGTAGCGCTTGAGCTCATCCAGTTCGTAGACGATTTCCATGGCACGGCCGCCCAGCACGTAGGACGGACGCACAACCAGCGGGTAGCCGATGCCGCCAGCAGCGCTGATGGCTTCTTCTTCGCTGCGCACGGTAGCGTTTGGCGGCTGCAGCAGGTTCAGGCGCTGAACCATTTGCTGGAAGCGCTCGCGGTCTTCGGCGCGGTCAATGGCGTCCGGGCTGGTACCGATGATCGGTACGCCGGCTTCTTCCAGGGCACGCGCCAGTTTCAGCGGGGTCTGGCCGCCGTAGTGAACGATCACGCCCTTCGGCTTCTCGACGCGGCACACTTCCAGCACGTCTTCCAGGGTCAGCGGCTCGAAGTACAGGCGGTCGGAGGTATCGTAGTCGGTGGAGACGGTTTCCGGGTTGCAGTTGACCATGATGGTCTCGTAACCGTCTTCACGCAGCGCCAGTGCAGCGTGTACGCAGCAGTAGTCGAACTCGATACCCTGGCCGATACGGTTAGGGCCGCCACCCAGGATCATGATCTTGTCGCGGGTCGACGGGTTGGCCTCGCACTCTTCCTCGTAGGTGGAGTACAGGTAGGCAGTGTCGGTGGCGAACTCGGCAGCACAGGTGTCGACACGCTTGTACACCGGGAACACTTCCAGCTTGTGGCGGTGACGGCGCAGGTTCTTGTCGGTGATGCCCAGCAACTTGGCCAGACGCTGGTCAGAGAAGCCCTTGCGCTTGAGACGCAGCATGTAGTCCTTGTCGATCGACGACAGGGCCAGGGTCTTGACCTTCTCTTCTTCCTTGATCAGGTCTTCCATCTGCACCAGGAACCACATGTCGATGCCGGTCAGGTCGAAGATCTGCTCGCAGGTCATGCCGGCACGCATGGCGTCGGCCACGTACCAGATGCGCTCGGCGCCCGGTACCGTCAGCTCGCGCTTGAGGATGCTGCTGGCTTCAGGGTTGGCCAGGTCGACTTTCGGGTCGAGGCCGCAGGCACCGACTTCCAGGCCGCGCAGGGCTTTCTGCAGGGACTCCTGGAAGGTACGGCCGATGGCCATGACTTCACCCACGGATTTCATCTGGGTGGTCAGGCGGGCGTCGGCTTTCGGGAATTTTTCGAAGGCGAAACGCGGCAGCTTGGTGACGACGTAGTCGATAGACGGCTCGAAGGACGCCGGGGTACGGCCGCCGGTGATGTCATTCTGCAGTTCGTCGAGGGTGTAGCCGACAGCCAGCTTGGCAGCGATCTTGGCGATCGGGAAGCCGGTGGCCTTGGAGGCCAGCGCCGAGGAACGCGAAACGCGCGGGTTCATCTCGATCACGACCATGCGGCCAGTGTTCGGGCAGATACCGAACTGCACGTTGGAACCGCCGGTTTCAACACCGATTTCACGCAGCACCGCCAGCGAGGCGTTGCGCATGATCTGGTATTCCTTGTCGGTCAGGGTCTGCGCCGGGGCAACGGTGATCGAGTCACCGGTGTGCACGCCCATCGGGTCGAAGTTCTCGATCGAGCAGACGATGATGCAGTTGTCCTTCTTGTCGCGGACCACCTCCATCTCGTATTCCTTCCAGCCGATCAGCGATTCGTCGATCAGCAGTTCCTTGGTCGGCGACAGGTCCAGGCCACGGGCGCAGATTTCTTCGAATTCTTCACGGTTGTAGGCGATACCACCACCGGTGCCGCCCATGGTGAACGACGGACGGATGATGCACGGGAAGCCCAGGCGCTCGAGGACGGCGTTGGCCTCCTCCATGCTATGGGCGATACCGGAGCGCGGGCACTCCAGGCCGATGTCCTTCATCGCCTTGTCGAAGCGCGAACGGTCTTCGGCCTTGTCGATGGTATCGGCGTTGGCACCGATCATTTCCACGCCGAACTTTTCCAGGACGCCGTGGCGCTCCAGGTCCAGGGCGCAGTTCAGTGCAGTCTGGCCACCCATGGTCGGCAGCAGTGCGTCCGGGCGCTCTTTCTCGATGATCTTGGCCACCGACTGCCACTTGATCGGCTCGATGTAGGTGGCGTCGGCCATGGCCGGGTCGGTCATGATGGTGGCCGGGTTGGAGTTCACCAGGATGACGCGGAAACCTTCCTCGCGCAGGGCTTTACAGGCCTGGGCGCCGGAGTAGTCGAATTCGCAGGCCTGGCCGATCACGATCGGGCCAGCGCCGAGAATCAGGATGCTTTTGATGTCTGTACGTTTTGGCATGGTTGTCACTCAAATCCGGGGTCAGTCGGCAAGCCGCTTTGAACAATCTGGGTCAGGCGCTTCCGGGCGCGGCGCAAGCCGGCCCGGGGCCTTGAAGCAGGATGCTCAGCGGCGCTTGGCCATGGCATCGATGAAACGATCGAACAGTGGCGCGACGTCGGTCGGGCCTGGGCTCGCTTCAGGGTGGCCCTGGAAGCTGAACGCGCTCTTGTCGGTACGCTCGATCCCCTGCAGGGTGCCGTCGAACAGCGACTTGTGGATGGCGCGGACGTTGCCCGGCAGGGTGGCCTCGTCAACGGCAAAGCCGTGGTTCTGGCTGGTGATCATGACCACACCGGTGTCCAGGTCCTGGACCGGGTGGTTGGCACCGTGGTGGCCGTGGCCCATTTTCACGGTCTTGGCGCCGGAAGCCAGGGCCAGCAGCTGGTGGCCGAGGCAGATGCCGAATACCGGGATCTCGGTCTCGAGGATGTCCTTGATCGCCTGGATGGCATAGTCGCACGGCTCGGGGTCACCAGGGCCGTTGGACAGGAACACGCCGTCCGGGTTGAGTGCCAGCACTTCGCTGGCCGGGGTCTGGGCCGGCACCACGGTCACGCGGCAGCCACGGGCAACCAGCATGCGCAGGATGTTCAGCTTGACGCCGTAGTCGAAGGCCACCACGTGGTATGGCAGATCAGCGGCTTCGATGGTCGGGTGGCTGTCGGTCTTCAGTTCCCACACGCTGGAGCGCCACTCGTAGCGTTCCTTGGTGGAAACGACCTTGGCCAGGTCCATGCCCTTCAGGCCCGGGAAGGCGCGTGCAGCGGCGATGGCGGCTTCTTCACTGATGTTGTCACCGGCGAGGATGCAACCGTTCTGAGCGCCCTTTTCACGCAGGATTCGGGTCAGGCGACGGGTGTCGATGCCGGCAATGGCGACGACGTTGTTGGCCTTGAGGTACTCAGGCAGCGACTGGGTGTTGCGCCAGTTGCTGGCCAGCAGCGGCAGGTCACGGATGACCAGGCCAGCGGACCAGACACGGTTCGACTCGGCGTCTTCCGGGGTAGTACCGGTATTGCCGATGTGCGGGTAGGTCAGGGTAACGATTTGCTGCGCGTAGGAAGGGTCTGTAAGGATTTCCTGGTAGCCGGTCATAGCGGTGTTGAATACCACCTCACCNAACGGTCTGACCGTCGGCACCGATAGCTTCACCGCGGAAAATACTGCCGTCGGCAAGGGCGAGTATGGCTGGCTTTGTCAAGAAGACCTCCCGTAAATCAAGCATGAAAGGGCGATCGCAGGTTGCAAAAAAGCGGAGTGACGTATGGACACGTCACCCCGCTTTCATGTGCTGAATTCAATTCGCTGCGCGCTTTTAGTGGACACACTAAAGCTGTAGCTTACAGAAAAGTGCGTTTTCGGTCTACCGCAGATGTGTCTCTAAAACATATCAATGCGACAGGCTGACATCGGTGCTGGCTTCTTCGCGGGCTTGCCCGCTCCCACACGGATTGTGAAGCTCCTGTGGGAGCGGGCAAGCCCGCGAAGAAGCCAGCACCACTCCAACGGCTCAGCGCAGTTCGAGCACATCCTGCATGTCATACAGCCCAGGCTCGCGCCCGTCCAGCCACAGCGCCGCACGCACGGCCCCCTTGGCAAAGGTCATGCGACTGGAGGCCTTGTGGGTAATCTCGACGCGCTCGCCTTCGGCGGCGAACAACACGGTATGGTCACCCACCACATCACCGGCACGCACGGTGGCGAAGCCGATAGTCTGACGCTCACGCGCACCGGTCTGCCCTTCGCGGCCATACACGGCCACTTCCTGCAGGTTGCGACCCAGCGCCTGGGCAACCACCTCCCCCATGCGCAGCGCAGTGCCGGACGGCGCATCGACCTTGTGCCGGTGGTGCGCTTCGAGAATTTCGATATCCACATCGTCACCCAGCACGCGCGCCGCGGTATCCAGCAGCTTCAGGCACAGGTTGACGCCGACGCTGAAGTTGGCGGCGAAGACGATCGGGATTTCCTTGCCTGCTTCGGCCAGTTGCTGCTTCTCTTCCGGAGTGAAGCCCGTGGTACCGATGACCATGGCCTTGCCTGCCTTGCGGCAGAACGCCAGGTTCTTCAGGGTCACCGAAGGGTGAGTGAAGTCGATCAGCACGTCGAACTCGTCGACCACCTTGGCCAGGTCGTCGGAAATCGGCACACCGATACGGCCCAGGGCCGCCAGCTCACCGGCATCAGCCCCCACCAGCGAGCTGTCCGGGCGGTCGATCGCCGCCGTCAGGCCCGCCTGCGGGGCCTGTTGCTGCACGGCTTCGACGAGGGTCTTGCCCATTCGCCCTGCCGCGCCCATCACTGCAATACGTCGCATAGCCATTTCCTTGTCAGAGATCGCCGAAGAAGCGCTTCACGCCATCGAACCAGCCATTGGCCTTGGGCGAGTGGGAGCTGTCGCCTTCCAGCGAATCACGCAGCTCTTCGAGCAGCTCGCGCTGGCGGCGGCTGAGGTTGACCGGGGTTTCCACCGCCACACGACACAGCAGGTCACCGGCACCACCACCACGCACCGGGGCAACACCCTTGCCACGCAGACGGAACTGCTTGCCGGTCTGGGTGCCTTCCGGGATCTTCAGCTTCACCCGGCCATCGAGGGTCGGCACTTCCAGCTCGCCGCCCAGGGCGGCATCGGTGTAGCTGATCGGCACTTCGCAGTACAGGTGCTTGCCATCACGCTGGAAGATCTCGTGCTCGCGCACGTTGATCACCACGTACAGGTCGCCAGTCGGGCCACCATGGGTACCGGCCTCGCCCTCGCCCGACAAACGGATGCGGTCGCCGGTATCGACACCGGCCGGCACCTTGACCGACAGCGTCTTGTATTCCTCGACACGGCCTTCGCCATGGCACGAGGTGCAGGGGTCGGTAATGATCTTGCCCTGGCCATGGCAGCGCGGGCAGGTTTGCTGCACCGAGAAGAAACCCTGCTGCATGCGCACTTGGCCAATACCACCGCAAGTCGGGCAGGTGGACGGGGTCGAGCCCTTCTTGGCACCGGAGCCGTCGCACGGCTGGCAGTTGACCAGCGTGGGCACGCGAATGCTGACCGTGGTGCCACGCACTGCTTCTTCCAGGTTGAGTTCCAGGGTGTAGCGCAGGTCGCTGCCACGCTGGGCGCCGCCACGCGAACCACCGCGACCGCCACCGAAGAAGTCGCTGAACACATCGCCGAAGATGTCGGAGAAGTTGGCACCGCCGAAACCGGCACCACCGCCACCCATGCTCGGGTCCACACCCGCATGACCGTACTGGTCGAACGCCGCACGCTTGCTGGCGTCAGACAGCACTTCGTAGGCCTCGTTGGCCTCCTTGAACTTGTCTTCCGACTCTTTGTCGCCCGGGTTGCGGTCCGGATGGTACTTCATCGCCAGGCGACGGTAAGCCTTCTTGAGGTCTGATTCGCTGGCGCCGCGCTCGACACCCAGTACCTCATAATAATCACGCTTGGACATAGGTCATTTGCACCTTGTTGGGCGTCTGGCATCTACGCCGCGCCATCAGCACCTGCCTTTGCCCACAGGGCCACTGACAGATGCTGTAAAAATTCTCGAATTCCAGATACGCCAACGCGGGAGCAAGCCCCCGCGCGGTGACATCCTACCAGCTCACCGCCAAACGGCGGTGAACCGGCCGACAACATGCAGGGATTTACTGCTTGTTGTTGTCTTTCACTTCTTCGAACTCGGCGTCAACCACGTCATCGTGCTTGGCTTCCGGCTCGGCCTGCTGGGCGCCACCCTGAGGCTGTTCGGCCGACTGCTCGGCGTACATCTTCTGGGCAACCGGTGCCGAAACCTTGGACAGCTCTTCGACCTTGGCGTCGATGGCAGCCTTGTCGTCGCCTTTGACAGCAGCTTCCAGGGCAACAACGGCAGCCTCGATGGCGGTTTTCTCTTCCGCGGTAACCTTGTCACCGGCGTCAGCGACCATCTTGCGAGTCGAGTGAACCAGCGCGTCACCCTGGTTACGGGCAGCGGCCAGCTCTTCGAACTTGCGGTCTTCCTCGGCGTTGGCCTCGGCGTCACGCACCATGCGCTCGATTTCTTCGTCCGACAGGCCGGAGTTGGCCTTGATCACGATCGACTGCGACTTGCCGGTGGCTTTGTCCTTGGCGCTGACGTGCAGGATGCCGTTGGCGTCGATGTCGAAGGTTACTTCGATCTGCGGCACACCACGTGGTGCTGGCGGAATGTCAGCCAGGTCGAACTTGCCCAGCGACTTGTTCTGGGCAGCCTGCTTGCGCTCACCCTGCAACACGTGAATGGTCACGGCGCCCTGGTTGTCGTCGGCAGTCGAGAACACCTGCGACTTCTTGGTCGGGATGGTGGTGTTCTTCTCGATCAGCGAAGTCATCACGCCACCCATGGTTTCGATACCCAGGGTCAGCGGGCTGACGTCCAGCAGCAGTACGTCTTTCACGTCACCGGCCAGCACGGCGCCCTGGATGGCAGCACCCATGGCCACGGCTTCGTCCGGGTTGACGTCCTTGCGGGCTTCTTTACCGAAGAAGTCGGCAACGGCTTTCTGTACCAGCGGCATACGGGTCTGGCCACCAACCAGAATCACGTCGTCGATCTTGCTGGCATCGATGCCGGCGTCCTTCAGCGCGATGCGGCAAGGCTCGATGGTACGGGCAACCAGGTCTTCGACCAGCGATTCCAGCTTGGCGCGGGAAATCTTCACGTTCAGGTGCTTCGGACCGGTAGCGTCTGCAGTGATGTACGGCAGGTTCACGTCGGTCGACTGAGCGGAGGACAGTTCGATCTTGGCCTTTTCAGCGGCTTCTTTCAGACGCTGCAGTGCCAGCGGATCGTTCTTCAGGTCCATGCCGGACTCTTTCTTGAACTCGTCGACGAGATAGTCGATCAGGCGCATGTCGAAGTCTTCGCCACCCAGGAAGGTGTCGCCGTTGGTAGCCAGTACTTCGAACTGGTGCTCACCGTCGACTTCGGCGATTTCGATGACCGAAACGTCGAAGGTACCGCCACCCAGGTCATAAACGATGACAGTGTGATCGCCCTTGGCTTTGTCCATGCCATAAGCCAGTGCAGCGGCAGTCGGCTCGTTGATGATGCGTTTCACGTCCAGGCCAGCGATGCGACCGGCATCCTTGGTAGCCTGGCGCTGGCTGTCGTTGAAGTACGCCGGAACGGTGATGACCGCTTCGGTCACTGGCTCGCCGAGGTAGTCTTCGGCGGTCTTCTTCATTTTCTTCAGGACTTCGGCGCTGATTTGCGGCGGCGCCATGTCTTTGCCACTGGCCTGTACCCAGGCGTCGCCGTTGCCGGCCTTGACGATCTTGTAAGGCACCAGCTTGATGTCTTTCTGCACGACGTCTTCTTCGAAGCGGCGGCCGATCAGGCGTTTCACTGCGAACAGGGTGTTGTGCGGGTTGGTGACAGCCTGGCGCTTGGCCGACTGACCGACCAGGATTTCGCCGTCGTTGGCGTAGGCCACGATCGAAGGGGTAGTACGCGCGCCTTCGGCGTTTTCAATGACCTTGACGTTACCGTTTTCCAGAACGGAGACGCACGAGTTGGTGGTCCCCAGGTCGATACCGATGATTTTGCCCATGTTTGACTCTCCCGAAACTTTGAATTTGGTAGCAGCGACTACTTTGGCCAACTGCGGTAATACTTGAACGCTTGACACCTAGATGGGGATGCCCCGGAGGATTTCAAGCCTTCTCATTGATCGAGGGTTGTGGCGCGCTCGGCGCCTTGCTGACCACCACCATGGCGGGGCGCAGCAGGCGGCCATTGAGCAGGTAGCCCTTCTGGAACACGTTCAGCACGCTGTTCGGCTCTACCTCGGCGTTTTCCTGCATGGCCATCGCCTGGTGGTGCTCAGGGTTGAACGGCTGGCCATGCGGGTCGACCGCTTCGAGGTTGTAGCGCTTGAGGGTGTCCTGGAACATCTTCAGGGTCAGCTCGACACCTTCACGGATCTGCTTGACGTGCTCGTCTTCCGCGCTGGAGTGAGCCAGGGCCAGCTCCAGGCTGTCGATCACCGGCAGCAGGTCGCTGGAGAATTTCTCCAGGGCAAACTTGTGGGCTTTCTCGACATCCTGTTCGGCGCGACGACGCACGTTCTGCAAGTCGGCTACGGCGCGCAGCGACTGGTCCTTGGCAGCGGCCAGCTGTTCCTCGAGTTCCAGAACACGGGCATCAGCAGCGGGTTCTGCACCGGTTTCTTCAACGTTAAGGTCTTTTTCGTTCAGCTGTTCGTCAGCCATGGGGTCTCTCCTGCGCAATTTTGTGGACTGCGAGCCAGGCTCGCCTTGGATGTCGGCTATATGGGGCCGAAAAAAACAGCTTCAAGGGGCAAGGTGGTTTTCCCGGCTGCAACAGAATCTGCCAGGGGGCATTGGCAGGCCTGAAAAAAGTACTGTATAAATAACCAGATCTGACTTTCGGGAGCCGCCCCATGCTGGTGCACCTGTCCATACACAACTACGCCATCGTCGAGCACCTCGACCTCGAAATCGCCCGCGGCATGTCCGTCATCACCGGCGAGACCGGTGCCGGCAAGTCGATCATGCTCGACGCCCTCGGCCTGGCATTGGGCGACCGGGCCGACAGCGGCGTGGTGCGTCCCGGCACGGACAAGGCAGACATCCTCGCCACCTTCGATCTGGTGGACATTCCCGAGGCGCATGCCTGGCTGGCCGAGCGCGACCTGGACAACGACGGCCTGTGCATCCTGCGCCGGGTGATCACCGCCGAAGGCCGCAGCCGCGGCTATATCAATGGCACGCCATGCCCGCTCGGCGACCTCAAGGCGCTGGGCGAGCTGCTGATCGATATCCATAGCCAGCATGAGCACCAGTCGCTACTCAAGACCGACACCCACCGTCGCCTGCTCGACGAGTACGCCGGCGCCGTCGACCTGGCCCGCCAGGTACAGTTGGCGGCCAAGCGCTGGAACCAGACCCGCCTGGAGCTGGAGCGCCTGGCCAACTCCGGCGATGAGCAGCGCGCCCGCCATCAGCTGCTGAGCTACCAGCTGGAGGAACTGGACAATCTTGGCCTGGGCGAACACGAGCTGGAGCAGCTGGAGCAGGAACACAAGAACCTGACCAGCGCCGAAGCCCTGTTCGGCATCTGCCGCCAGGTCATCGACCAGTGCAGCGAAAGCGATTCTGGCAATGTGCTCAGCGCCCTCACCTCCAGCCTCAACCGCCTGGGTGCCGCCACCAATTCGCCAAAGGCACTGGGCGAAGCGGCCAACCTGATCGCCAGTGCGCAGATCCAGGTCGAGGAAGCCGTAGGCGAACTCAACCGTTTCCTCGACAACTTCGACGCCGACCCCATGCGTCTGCAGGCATTGGAAGAACGCCTCGACACTATCTACACGCTGGCGCGCAAACACCGGGTGCACCCTACCGAGCTGCCCCATCTGCAGCAGCAGTTGATGGAAGAGCTGGAGGGCCTGAACGCCAGTGACGAGTCGATCGAGCGCCTGGGTGAGGAGCTGGCCGCTTTCGCCCAGCACTATAAAGAAAAGGCTCGCGAACTCAGCGCACTGCGCCAGCAGGCCGCCCAGCAACTGGCGGTGGCCGTCGAGCAGGAGATCCAGCGCCTGGGCATGCCCGGGGGGCGCTTCTGCATCGCCCTTACCCCCAATGAGGGAGCAGACCTTTCCCCTCATGGCCTGGAGCAGATCGAGCTACTGGTCAGCGCCAACCCCGGCCAACCGCTCAAGGGCCTGGCCAAGGTGGCTTCAGGTGGCGAACTGTCGCGCATCAGCCTGGCAATCCAGGTGATTACCGCGCAGACCTCGCGCATTCCCACCCTGGTGTTCGACGAAGTCGACGTCGGTATCGGCGGGCCTACTGCCGAAATCGTCGGCCAATTGCTGCGCCGCCTGGGCGAACGTGGCCAGGTGCTGACCGTGACCCACCTGCCGCAGGTGGCGGCACAGGGGCATCACCACCTGTTCGTGCACAAGGTGCGCAACAGCGACACCACCCACACTGCCGTGGCCAGCCTGGGCAAGCGCGAGCGGGTCGAAGAGGTGGCGCGGATGCTGGGCGGCATCGACCTGACCAAGGAATCCCTGGCCCATGCGCGCAAGATGGTGGTTAGCGGCAAGGCCTGAGCCCTCATTTTTCAGGACAATTCGCGGGCACGCCCGCTCCCACAGGATATTCACCGGATCTGAAATCTGTAGCGTACCTGTGGGAGCGGGCGCGCCCGCGAAGGGGCCAGCGCCGACAACACATCTTCCAGCCCCAGAAAGCACAAAGGCGACCCGAAGGTCGCCTTTGTCATTCATAACGATAAAAATCGTTACTTCTTTTTACGTACGTACAGGACCAGATTGTGGTCCACCAGCTCGTAGCCATGCTCGGCCACGATCTCACGCTGGCGCTTCTCGATCTCGGCATCCATGAACTCGATGACTTCACTGGTCTCCACGTTGACCATATGGTCGTGGTGACCGCCATCGGCCAGTTCGAACACCGCATGACCGCCGTCGAAGTTGTGGCGAACCACCAGACCCGCCGCTTCGAACTGGGTCAGTACGCGATAGACGGTGGCCAGGCCCACATCCTCGCCAGCCTCCATCAGCGCCTTGTAAACATCCTCGGCGCTCATGTGACGCTGCTCTGTGGAGTCGAGCATCTGAAGGATCTTGACTCGAGGCAGGGTCACCTTGAGACCGGCTTTGCGCAATTCGCTATTTTCAACCATGGTCAGCTTTCTCGCCGATGCTGCTTCGCAGCTTCTCTTAATACGGGTATGATCGGGGTTTACGTTGTCCAGCCAAGATAGTGGAAGTCGCCCACCGATGCAAAACACCAAGCTCTTGCTAACCAGCCTCACCCTAGTGGGACTGCTCGCACTCGCCGGTTGCTCGTTTCCCGGGGTTTACAAAATCGACATCCAGCAGGGCAATGTCGTTACGCAAGACATGATAGACCAATTGCGCCCCGGAATGACCCGCCGGCAAGTAAGGTTTATCATGGGCAATCCGCTGATCCAGGACACCTTCAACACCAACCGTTGGGATTACCTGTACAGCCTGCAGCCAGGCGGCGGCAAACGTCAGCAAGAACGCATGAGCGTGTTCTTCAACGAAAGCGACCAGTTGGTCAGCCTGTCTGGCGACTTCATGCCAGGCGTCAGCCGCGACCAGGAAATCCTCGGTGGCAGCGGCGACACCACGGTCAGCCCGGCCAACCAGCCTGAGCAGCCAACCGTGCAGCCTGAAGAAAAACCGGCCAAGCCAGGCTCGGTGGAAGAATCCATCCAGCGTGAGATCGACACTATCGAGACCACCCCGGTCCCGACGCCGGCCCCGCTGGAAACCTCGCCTCAATAAGCGGCGAGCAGATACAAAAAAGCCCGGACCTGGTCCGGGCTTTTTTTGTTGCCGTTTTTTCAATCAGGCATTCAGCTGCTTGGCGCGCTGGCAGAACGCATCCACCAGCGTATTGGCCGCCTGGTTGAACAGCGGCCCCAGGGTTGCGCGCACCAGCGGCCCCGCGTAGTCGAACGACAGGTCGAGGCTGATCTTGCAGGCTTTGTCACCCAACGGTTTGAACACCCACAAGCCATGCAGCTGGGTGAAAGGCCCCTCTTCCAGGTTCATCTCGATGGACTGCCCCGGCACCAGCACGTTGCGCGTAACGAAGTGCTGGCTCATGCCACCCTTGGCCACTTCGAGCTTGGCGCGCATGTGCGTGTCGTTGGCTTCCAGTACCGTGGAATCGGAGCACCAAGGCAGAAATTCCGGGTAGCTGGCGACATCATTGACCAGGTCATACAGCGCCTGGGCGGGGTATGGCAGCAGGGCGGAGCGTTGAATATGGGTAGTCATCCAGGCGTCACTTCCAGGGCTGGGTGGCGTTGCTTCGCAGCGCGCCGAAAACATTTTCTGTAGCTATGACAGCGCCGGTATTGTCCGGTATTCATTGCAGTGGCTCAAGCACACCGAAATCCCATAGCGGACGACGCACCGACTTGCCTATAATGCCGCCCCTATGGCTAAGCAAAAAAAACATCCGACCGGGACCATCGCGCAAAACAAGAAAGCGCGACACGATTACTTCATCGAACACAAGTTCGAGGCCGGGCTGGTCCTGTCCGGCTGGGAAGTAAAAAGCCTGCGAGCCGGCAAGGCGCACCTGACTGACAGCTACGTGCTGCTGAAGGACGGTGAGGCCTGGCTGTTCGGCAGCCACATCACCCCGCTGACCACGGCCAGCACCCACGTCATCGCCGACCCCATTCGCACCCGCAAGCTGCTGCTGAACAAGCGCGAGCTCGAGCGCCTGGAAGCGGCCGTGGCGCAAAAGGGTTACACCTGCGTGGCCCTGGCGCTGTACTGGAGCAAGCACCTGATCAAGTGCGAAATTGCACTGGGCAAGGGCAAGAAGGAATTCGACAAGCGCGACACCATGCGCGAGCGTGATTCCAACCGCGAGCTGCAGCGGGCTGTGCGGAACAAGGGCAAAGAAGAGTAATAACTCCTTAGCCTGTTCCGGCCTCTTCGCGGGCTCGCCCGCTCCCACAGGTATCGCGCCACTTTCAGGCTCGGCGCATATCCTGTGGGAGCGGGCAAGCCCGCGAAGAATCCAACACCAATCTCAGCGCCCGCTACGCCGCTCCGCCCGCGCCACCCGCTGCGCCTCTTCGTGCGCCTCTTCCAGCACCTCCTGCACATACAGAATGTGCCGGCTGGACACCTCCCGCGCTTCCTCCGCCCTGCCCTCGACTATCGCCAGGTACAGCTCCCGGTGCTGGCTTATCAGCATGTCCCGAGTCTCGGCCCGTTGCTGGTACATGCCACCGATGTTGGTTACCACGTTGCGCTTGAGCAGGTCGAACAAGCCCCGGATGGTGTGCAGCAGCACGGCATTATGACTGGCCTCGGCAATCGCCAGGTGGAAGCGCGCATCGGCCGCCCCCTCCTCCGCCCGGGTCACTTCGTCAGCCCTGGCATAGCAGTCCTGTAGCGCATCGAAGGCCGCCTTGAGCCGCGCGCGGTCCGGCTGGGTGGCGCGCTGGGCCGCGTAGTAGGCGCAGGACGCCTCCAGGGTATGGCGGAATTCGAGCAGGTCACGCTGCGCCTCGGCACTGTGCTCGAGCAGCTGCAGCAACGGGTCGCTGAACGTGGACCCCAAGGACTCGGCGACAAAATTGCCCCCACCCTGGCGACTGACCAGCAGCCCCTTGGCCACCAGCTTCTGGATCGCCTCACGCAGTGACGGGCGGGACACGCCGAACTGCTCGGCGAGGACGCGCTCGGCCGGCAGCCGCTGCCCCGAGGTCAGCGTACCTTCCAGAATCATCCCTTCCAGCCGATCGACGATGTCGTCGGACAGGCGCCGTTGGCGGACCTGATCAAAAACCATCACATGCTCTCCACAAACCCCCGGCAGATTTCAGGGGGCGTCTATTCTCGCCGATCCAGGCCGCGCAAACACCCATCAGGCAATGATTTTCCAAGCCCATCAGGCGCCCGCTCATCGGCACTCGACCAAAGTTTTGCACGGGACAAATTGACACACCCACGACGACGCTTTTAACCTAGCGCCCAGCCATTGTAAATTGGTCTTACCAATTATCCAATGCCAGTGCCTGACCAACAACAATTAGGGGCCACCCCAATATGCAAACCTGGCAACAACTCTATAGCCCACTTGGTAGTCTTGGCCTGTCCGCACTGGCGGCGGTCATTCCCATCGTCTTCTTCTTCCTTGCCCTCGCCGTGTTCCGCCTCAAAGGCCACGTGGCCGGCAGCATCACCCTCGCGCTGTCGATCCTGGTGGCAATCTTTGCCTTCCAGATGCCTGTCGACATGGCATTCGCCGCCGCGGGTTATGGCTTCCTCTACGGCCTCTGGCCGATTGCCTGGATCATCGTTGCCGCGGTGTTCCTGTACAAACTCACGGTCAAGAGCGGCCAGTTCGAAGTGATCCGCAGCTCGGTGCTGTCGATTACCGATGACCAGCGCCTGCAAGTACTGCTGATCGGCTTCTGCTTCGGTGCCTTCCTGGAAGGTGCGGCGGGCTTTGGTGCACCGGTGGCAATCACTGCCGCGCTGCTGGTAGGCCTGGGCTTCAACCCGCTGTACGCCGCCGGCCTGTGCCTTATCGCCAACACCGCGCCAGTGGCCTTCGGCGCCCTGGGCATCCCGATCATCGTGGCCGGCCAGGTCACCGGCATCGACGCCTTCCACATCGGCGCCATGACCGGTCGCCAGCTGCCACTGCTGTCGCTGTTCGTGCCGTTCTGGCTGGTGTTCATGATGGACGGCCTGCGTGGCGTGAAGGAAACCTGGCCTGCCGCCCTGGTTGCCGGCCTGAGCTTCGCCGTTACCCAGTACTTCACCTCGAACTTCATCGGCCCGGAGCTGCCGGACATCACCTCGGCCCTGGCCAGCCTGATCGCCCTCACCCTGTTCCTGAAAGTCTGGCAGCCCAAGCGTTCATTCGCCGAAGCCAAGGGCAGCGTTGGCGCCGCCGTGGTGCAACCAAGCGGCAGCCAGCCAAGCCCTTACAGCTTTGGCGAAATCTTCAAGGCCTGGTCGCCGTTCCTGATCCTCACCGTGCTGGTCACCATCTGGACCCTGAAACCGTTCAAGGCGGCCTTCGCCCCCGGCGGCGCGATGTACAACTTCGTCTTCAACTTCGCTATCCCGCACCTGGACCAGCTGGTGATCAAGACTGCACCGATCGTCGCCGCGCCTACCGCCATGCCAGCGGTGTTCAAGCTCGACCCGATCTCTGCCACCGGCACCGCAATCTTCCTCTCGGCGCTGATCTCCATGGCCGTGCTGAAGATCAACTTCAAAACTGGTCTGACCACTTTCAAGGAAACCTTCTGGGAGCTGCGCTGGCCGATCCTGTCGATCGGCATGGTGCTGGCCTTCGCCTTCGTCACCAACTACTCGGGCATGTCCTCGACCATGGCCCTGGTGCTGGCCGGTACCGGTGCCGCGTTCCCGTTCTTCTCGCCGTTCCTTGGTTGGCTGGGTGTGTTCCTGACCGGTTCCGACACCTCGTCCAACGCCCTGTTCAGCTCGCTGCAGGCCACCACCGCGCACCAGATCGGGGTCAACGACACCCTGCTGGTAGCGGCCAACACCAGTGGCGGCGTGACCGGCAAGATGATTTCGCCGCAGTCGATCGCCGTGGCCTGCGCCGCCACCGGCCTGGTCGGCAAGGAATCCGACCTGTTCCGCTTCACCGTCAAGCACAGCCTGTTCTTCGCCACCATCGTCGGCCTGATCACCCTGATCCAGGCCTACTGGCTGACCGGCATGCTGGTTCATCACTAAAGTGAAAGGGGCCGGGCGCCATGGCGCGCCCGGCAATCCCCACAAGCAACGCTGCGAGAATCCATGATCATTTCTGCCTCTACCGACTATCGCGCCGCGGCCCAACGCAAGCTGCCTCCCTTCCTGTTCCACTATGCCGACGGCGGCGCCTACGCCGAGCACACCCTGCGCCACAACGTCTCGGACCTGGCCAGCATTGCCCTGCGCCAGCGCGTGCTTAAGAACATGTCCGAGCTCAGCCTGCAGACCAAGCTGTTCGACGAAACCCTGAGCATGCCGGTGGCCCTGGCCCCGGTCGGCCTCACCGGCATGTACGCCCGCCGTGGCGAAGTGCAGGCGGCACGCGCGGCGGCGGCCCACGGCATTCCGTTCACCATGTCCACGGTGTCGGTGTGCCCGATCGAAGAAGTGGCCCCGGCCATCGACCGACCGATGTGGTTCCAGCTGTACGTGCTCAAGGACCGCGGCTTCATGCGCAACGCCCTGGAGCGGGCCAAGGCCGCCGGGGTCAAGACCCTGGTGTTCACCGTCGACATGCCCACACCCGGCGCCCGCTACCGCGATGCCCACTCGGGCATGAGCGGCAAGAACGGCCCGCTGCGCCGCGTGCTGCAAGCCATGACCCACCCCGAGTGGGCGTGGGATGTCGGCGTGATGGGGCGCCCACACGACCTGGGCAACATTTCTACCTACCGCGGCAACCCCACCGGCCTCGCCGACTACATCGGCTGGCTGGCCAACAACTTCGACCCGTCCATTTCCTGGAAAGACCTGGAGTGGATCCGCGAGTTCTGGGACGGCCCGATGATCATCAAGGGCATCCTCGATGCCGATGATGCCCGCGATGCGGTCCGCTTCGGTGCCGACGGCATCGTCGTGTCCAACCACGGCGGTCGCCAGCTCGACGGTGTGCTGTCCAGCGCCCGAGCCCTGCCGGCAATTGCCGATGCGGTCAAAGGTGACCTGAAGATCCTCGCCGACTCCGGCATCCGCAGCGGCCTCGACGTGGTGCGCATGATTGCGCTGGGCGCCGATACCGTACTGATCGGCCGCGCCTTCCTCTACGCCCTTGCCGTGCATGGCCAGGCGGGGGTGAAGAACCTGCTGGAGCTGTTCGAGAAGGAAATGCGCGTAGCGATGGTGCTGACCGGCGCCAAGTCGATCAGCGAAATCACCCGCGACTCGCTGGTACGCGAACTGGGCGCCTGACCGCCCGCAAGAACGACCGCCTGATTGACCCGGGGCATGTGGCGCACAGACGCCACGGCCCCGCGAGGAGACTGCATGAGCCTGCCCGCCGCGTTCCTGCGTGATGCCGAGCGCCTGATCCCCGCCGAACGCCGCTTCGACGACCCCACCTCCACCCTGGCCTTCGGCACCGACGCCAGCTTCTACCGGCTGATCCCCAAGCTGGTGGTGCGCGTCGAGTCCGAAGACGAAGTGGTCGGCCTGATCAAGCTGGCCCAGCGCGAGCGGGTGCCGGTCACCTTCCGCGCCGCCGGCACCAGCCTGTCCGGCCAGGCCATCAGCGACTCGGTGCTGATCGTGCTGGGCGATAACTGGAACGGCCGCGAAATCCGCGGCCAAGGCGAGCAGATCCGCCTGCAGCCTGGCGTCATCGGCGCCCAGGCCAACGCCTGGCTGGCCCCCTTCGGGCGCAAGATCGGCCCCGACCCGGCCTCGATCAACGCTTGCAAGATCGGCGGCATCGTCGCCAACAACGCCAGTGGCATGTGCTGCGGCACCGCGCAGAACACCTACCACACCCTGGCCGGCCTGCGCCTGGTGCTGGCCGACGGCACGCGCCTGGACAGCGAAGACCCGGCCGAGCGTCGCTGCGTTCGAGACCAGCCATGCCGACCTGCTGGAAGCACTGGCCCGCCTGGGCCGCGAGACCCGGGCCAACACTGCACTCGCCGAGCGCATCCGGCACAAATACCGTCTGAAGAACACCACTGGCCTGTCGCTGAACGCTCTGGTGGACTACGACCAGCCGCTGGACATCCTGCAGCACCTGCTGGTCGGCTCCGAAGGCACCCTGGGCTTCATCAGCGCCGTCACCTACGACACCGTGCCCGACCACCCTCACAAGGCCAGCGCCCTGCTGGTGTTCCCCAGCGTGGAAAGCTGCTGCCGCGCGGTGACCGTGCTCAAGCGCCAGCCAGTTTCTGCGGTAGAACTGCTCGACCGCCGCAGCCTGCGCTCGGTGCAGGACATGCCCGGCATGCCGCTGTGGGTAAAAGGCCTGTCGAACAATGCCTGCGCCCTGCTGATCGAGTCCCGCGCCGCCAGCCAGAGCCTGCTGCATGAACAGCTGCAACAGGTGATGGCCTCGATCGCCGACTTCCCGCTGGAGCAGCAGGTGGACTTCAGCGAGGACCCGGCCGTGTACAACCAGCTGTGGAAGATCCGCAAGGACACCTTCCCCGCCGTCGGCGCCGTACGCCAGACCGGCACCACGGTGATTATCGAAGACGTCACCTTCCCCGTCGAACAACTGGCCGAGGGCGTCAACCGCCTGATCCAGCTGTTCGACAAGCACCGCTACGACGAAGCGATCATTTTCGGCCACGCCCTGGAAGGCAACCTGCACTTCGTCTTCACCCAAGGCTTCAACAGTGCCGAGGAAGTCGCCCGCTATCAGGCCTTCATGGACGACGTCGCGCAACTGGTGGCCGTGGAGTTCGGCGGCTCGCTCAAGGCCGAACACGGCACAGGGCGCAACATGGCGCCGTTCGTGGAGCTGGAGTGGGGCCACGACGCCTACCAACTGATGTGGAAGCTCAAGCGCCTGCTCGACCCCAACGGCATCCTCAACCCCGACGTGGTGCTGAGCGAAGACCCGGACATCCACCTGAAAAACCTCAAGCCGCTGCCCGCTGCTGACGAAATCGTCGACAAGTGCATCGAATGCGGCTTCTGCGAACCGGTGTGCCCGTCCAAGGGGCTGACCCTCAGCCCGCGCCAGCGCATCGTCATGTGGCGTGATATCCAGGCCAGGCAGCGCGCCGGCCTCGACACCCGCGAACTGATGCAGACTTACCAGTACCAGGGTATCGACACCTGCGCCGCCACCGGCTTGTGCGCCCAGCGCTGCCCGGTCGGTATCAATACCGGCGAACTGGTGAAAAAACTGCGCAGCCAGGCCGCCGGGCACGAAAAAACCGCCGACTGGCTGGCCGAACACTTCCACACCGCCCTGGCTGGAGCGCGCCTGACCCTGACCGCCGCCAACACCGCCCGCAAGCTGCTCGGCGCTCCACGCCTGGGCCGCCTGAGCACCTCGCTGAGCAAAGCCAGCAAAGGCCGCCTGCCACAGTGGTCCCCGGCCATGCCACAACCCCTGCGCCCGCTGGACTTCGGCCCGGCCAGCAACGACGCCCGCCCTCGGGTGGTGTACCTGGCTGCCTGCGTCTCGCGAGTGATGGGCCCGGCCTATGCCGACCGCGAGCAGAGTTCGCTGCTGGACAAGACCCGCGCCCTGCTGGAAAAGGCCGGCTATCAGGTGGTGTTCCCCGACAACGCCGACAGCCTGTGCTGCGGCCAACCGTTCGCCTCCAAGGGTTACCCCGAGCAGGCCGAACACAAACGCCAGGAACTGATCGCCGCCCTGCTGCACGCCAGCCGCGGCGGCCTCGACCCGATCTACTGCGACACCAGCCCGTGCACCCTGCGCCTGGTGCAGGACCTGAGCGACACCCGGCTGGACCTGTACGACCCGGTGCGCTTCATCCGCACCCACCTGCTCGAGCGCCTGGAGTTCACCCCCCAGGACGAACCCGTGGCAGTGCATGTGACCTGCAGCACCCAGCACCTTGGCGAAAGCCAGGCGCTGATCGACCTGGCGCGGCGTTGCAGCAAACAGGTGGTAATCCCGGAGGGCATACATTGCTGCGGCTTTGCCGGTGACAAAGGCTTCACTACCCCCGAGCTCAACGCCCACTCGCTGCGTAGCCTGAAGGATGCGGTGCAGTATTGCAGCGAAGGCATCTCCACCAGCCGCACCTGCGAGATTGGCCTATCGAGCCACAGCGGCATCGACTACCACGGCCTGGTCTACCTTGTAGACCGCGTCACCCGCCCCCGCAGTATCTGACCCTGTGGGAGCGGGCATGCCCGCGAACACCGGCGCAGCCGGTGCCATACACCGCGCTGCCTGTTTCGCGGGCACGCCCGCTCCCACCGGTACTGCACATGCCCGAGCCAACCCAATTCCATGTGGGAGCGGGTTCACCGCGAACACCGGCATAGCCGGTGCCATCCCCACCATCATCTCACCCCGCCATCATCTCGATTGAACCCGCGCCAATCCCCCGCAGTCCACCCTTACAGGCCCACCTTCCAGAGGCCCAGAAGGAGACTCCCATGAAAGGTACCGCGCTTTCGGCCCTGTTCGCGGCCGCCACCCTGCTGGCTTCACCGGTGTTCGCCGCCGAAGACCTGTGCACGGCCAACCTGCAAAAGATCGACGACAGCATGGCCACCGCCGGCGCCACCTCCGAAGGCCTGGACAAGGCCATCACCGAGCACGTCGACAAAGCCAAGGCTGCCCAGGCCGCGGGCGACACCAAGGAATGCATCGCCATCACCAGCAAAGTGCTGGAGCGCCTGGAAAAAACCGAGAAAGGCAGCGGCACCAGCGGCGGTGGCAGCGGCGCGTGAGGCCAGAAAGCGGGCGACCGGGCCGGCAGTCGACGTCGCCCGCGTAATGGCGTATACTCTGCCTCACGTACCGTAAGGTGCGTTAGCCAAGAGCTAGTGTGGGGCCGATTAGGATTCGACGCCGGTAGCGAAACTCTAGGTGCATGCCGAGTTGGTAACAGAACTCGTAAATCCACTGTTGCAACTTTTATAGTTGCCAATGACGAAACCTACGGCGCGGAGTACAAGCTGGCCGCTTAATGCGGTCTCTTGACCCGTTGCTTCTGGTAGCTTCGGCTCCAGCAATCACTAGGGGATGCCTGTAAACCCGAACTGATTGTCATACAGAACAGGATCGTCGCGTAGCACGTTGTGGGCGAAGTGACTAAAACTTACACAACTCATCCAAAGCACCCTGCCCGTCGGGCGGCTGCGGATTAAATCAGTAGACACGGCTAAGCATGTAGTACCGACAGCGGAGTACTGGCGGACGGGGGTTCAAATCCCCCCGGCTCCACCAATAATTCCAAACAAATCAGGCACTTAGCTCTATGCGTAAGTGCCTTTTTTGTGTGTTTTTGGG
This sequence comes from Pseudomonas putida, assembly GCA_029953615.1. NCBI lineage: Bacteria > Pseudomonadati > Pseudomonadota > Gammaproteobacteria > Pseudomonadales > Pseudomonadaceae > Pseudomonas > Pseudomonas putida. Next base: position 1,534,395 of record CP124529.1, read on the forward strand.
CTGGATTGGCTCCGTAATGCCAGCTTAATGACAGCTTGGGATCCTTCCATTCTTGCACTCAGAATGTAATGGAACCCAAGCCTTACGGTCTCGTCAGACATGATGCTATGCTCACGTCAGGACCAAGCTAATTCCGCCAAGCCAGACGACCATCTTGCTAGGCAAATCAAAGGATTTCTCCTGTGCTCAAGCCCCAGTATGACACTCATGCCATAGATTCCATTTCGGTAACCTGCGAGTTCACCTCTGAGGTCACCGCCGCTGGGCTTGAGACTATCCGTACTGAAGCCAAGCGGCTGCAAAATCGCCTGCCTTACCGGCGCGTTCGTCGCAAGGCTGGCCAAGGTGTAACAGCTCATGAAGCTTTGACATCTGCCCCTGAACCAGTCGGGTATATGTTCTATAGTAAAAATAAAGATGATGAAGAAAGCGATAGCTTTGAAATCCACGAGGCTTTCGCCAGATACACTACTCAAGCGTACTCAAACTTTAATAGCTTTGTAGCTGATAGTTCGTTTTACCTAGAAACTGCAAACACCGCATTTGAGAAATCGAACGCCAAATTAAAACGAGTAGTTGTCAGATTCCTGAACAAATTCGTGACTACTGACGAAAACTGGGAACCCTCGGAGTCTCTTAAGGGAAACTCAAAATACATCCCACAAGTGTGCTTGGAAAAAAAAGGCGATTTCTGGCATTTCGCCATAGGCGTTTTTGGAAAAGCTGCAGATAACTCCCATTTACTTCACAATATTCGCGCCAGCCATGGTGTTCAGAAAATTGGCGAAGACTGGGACAACAGCGAGTACATCGTAACGCTGGACCTAGTTCACGTGAATGATTTCTGGGATCCGGAAGACGCCAGCAATAACTTCTCAGAAGTCTTCCAGAAGACACTCAACAACATCAGAATTCATAACTCATGCATTCTGGATGAAATAGTATCTGATGAACTGTCTGCACGGATTGGCTTGAAAAAGCCTAAGCAGGAGTAATATATGAACGCAGCCCTTAGAGCAGCTGAGCTTTTCAATATTAACATCCACCCTAGCTTTGAGGCATTTGTACCAGAGCGAAGCGGCACTTGCTTTGGTTTTAAGGACTATGCTCTCGGCGCTTGTTTGGAAATTGCTAAGCGCACGTCTACCTCCGAACCGCACTTTGTGTGGGAGGACATGGGAAGTGTGACTATATCTCCATCTGAATTTCAGTTCTGCTCTTTGGCCTGGAATAACGATGAGCTTGTTTCCATTGAAGAGGAAGATCTTCCTTGGCGTTCGTACTGCGTAGATGCAGTAGCTGCTCTGGAACGCTACGCACATCTCGAGCACGGGTGGGATGGCGATGAAGCCTTACCTCCAAGCGAGTCCAGCCTGGCGGACGCCCATGTCTTTTTACGTCTGGTGAGTAGCGAAATCGAGTCGTGCCCAAATGTAACCCCTGGGTTAGATGACGAAGGCATTCCAACCTTCATATTTGACAATAGGGACACTTATATTTCGGTATCGCTCTACGGCGAACAAAGTGTGACTGTTTATCAGATGCACAGACCTACGCGAAAAAGCTCAGTCGCTACATTTTACTTATCTGAGACTGAAAAACTACGCGAACACGCTAAATTCAATCAAAGACCTTTGAGGCGCTAAAATGCCTGAAAGGCTGAGTGAAATATTTGACGAAGAGAAAACCCCTTCGGCGAATCGCTATAAGTCACTAGTTGCGTGCAACTACGTGGATGACGCTCTGCTGGCAGCAGAGGAGTATCGCATCTACGAAACAAGTAGCCGAGTCGCTGACGGAGAACTACTAGCTAGGGCTATGGAAAGCCCTAGCCATGTAAAGGCACAAGAATCTGAATTTACAGAGGGTGCTTTCAGTGAAGCGACAAAGAGGGGAATCTCGGTACAGCAGCTATCGTTGACCACGCCGGAAAAGATCCATGTATTTGGTGCCGAGAAAGTGACGAAATTTAACGAAGGCAAGCCTGAAGATAAAAAGCGCAGCTACTTAGGTTATGTCGCCGGCCTTTGTTCATATTTTAGGGAAGCTAAAACTCCTGATGGCAGGCGCATTTTTGCAGTTTTTTCCACTCCTCTCGAGGAGACCCCTAGCCATGCAGACATATTCGTCATAATTCCTGCAGGAAGAGAAGAAAAAGCGGCAATACAACATCATTTCAGGGACGCGTTTGATCTTTCTAGATTGGTTGCCCCGCCAACTGGAGCCTGACTTAGATGATGCACCTCTCTCGCCTCAATTGAACTAAATGACATTCGTAAATCGCTTGGAAGTGCGCCTAAGCTGAGGCGCAACCTTCCTACTTTTGACTTGTCCATTTTTTCTTAGGAGTAGCGCTTTATTGCGTGGACAACCTAAATCATGTCTGGGTTGTCAGGCATCATGATTTGATCCACATGGTGGTCGGAGAGCACCATAGAGGCGCGGCTGGCTGCTTGGCGCTAGCGGCGTGGTACTCCCGGTAACCGGCGCTAATGAAGGGGTGGCAAATCCTTGCCTCTGGCCTTGGCGATGACGCGGAGCTGGTAATCGGACACCACCTGGAACAGTGACTCGGCCAGCAGATGTAAGCGCTCGACCTCTTCAGGTGATGCGCCACGATCTTGAGCTTCGTGGTATGCCCGCAATGCGTCGATGGCCTGCTGAATCAGCGGCTCGCCGGCCTCAACCATCCCTATGAAGGTGCGTTTGTCCACTTCCCTGCCCCGATCACTTGATCAGGGCATTATAGGACGCCTCGCATAAATCACCTGCTATTCGGGCTTGGTCATAAGCTTTCGCCAGCTCTCGATTCGTAGCGACAGACCGGTCGAGCAGGTCGGAGAGCACCATGGCGGCGCGGGTGGCTGCCTGGCCTCTGGCCATAGCGGCGGTATCCGTGCCGGGGCGACTGACGGAGGTGGCGAACTGGGCAGCGTCACTGCGCAGCCGCTGGCCAGCAGTATCGGCGTCAGCAGCGCCAGCATCAGCAATCGTTCGTTCTTCCTGGGCATGGGCTCTCGCTTCCTCCTGCGCTTGAGCGCGTCGCTGTTCCTCCTGCCTTGCCTGTGCTGCGGCTCGCTGGTCGCGCTCGGCGACTTCCAGACGGTAGTCGGCAAGCTCTGACCTGGCATCCAAGGCCTCATATTTTCCCGCTCCCACTCGTATTTCCTGGGCTCCAGCCACAATCAGCAGCGCTGCAAGCCACCAGCACCAGGCCGGTACGTCGCCCAGGCCGATCACGCCAGTACTCCGCCGAGCTTCTGCCACTGGGTCAGCAGCATGTCCAGGCGATGGGGGTTCTGGCCGTAGCTGTTCCCAGGCAGCGATGCCCAGATGTTCGAGCATTTGCAGATGGCCTGCTCGATGCGACCGGCCTTGATATCGTCCAAGGCCTTGCGCTCACTGATCTGCTGTAGCGCAATGCGGTCCTGGTTCTCCGGCGTGAATCCGCCCACCAAGCGAAGGCTGGCCCGGTACGCATCCCAGTAGCGAGCGAGCAGCTGATACCGGCCGGCGGCGGTGCTCGTCACGGGCTTGCCATTGATGGGGAATGTCAGCTTCTTGCGCGGATGATCGACATAGCCAGCGAACAGGCCACCGCCATACAGCACGTTGTAGCCGTCATTGCTCGCCTTTACGGTGGAGGTGCCTTCTGAGAAGGCGATCAGGTCCAGAAACCGAAGCACGTTGGTGCCGCCTGCTTGGGCAGCCGAGATAATTGCCATGGTAGTTTTCCTTGGATGATTGCCGCAGAGCGCGGCCGGGGGAGGGTTACAGCTGCAGCACTTGGAGCGGGCCGCTACCTTTCTTTTTCTTGCCGGCGGCCTTTGCCTTGCCCTTCTGGCCGCCATTGCATTCAACGGTGGTCGACCAGCCGGCTTGGGTAAATACCTGCTCCAGGGAATCCACCAGGTACTCGCCATCAAAGCCATCCTTGAAGCCCTGGGCGTTGATCTGGCGTTCAGCGAATAGGTCGACGCGTCCCGGCATTTCCAAGCGCACCCCGGCCGTCGAGCGATTGAACGCCGCCAGGCGCGCCTTGGCCGCCTGCTCGGCAGCGGTCTTGTTCGGGTGTATGTGGCGGTCCGTATGCACCGGCGGAAGGCCGTCCGGGGCGTCGTCGTTTTTCAGCTCGATAACGTCCAGCGTGCCGGTCTTGGCGTTGTGGTGGGTGGCCTTGACGCTCTTGTGGGTCGAGCGGTCCCCGAGGCGGAACGAGTAGCGGCTAACGTCCGAGCGGCGGATGGTGATCGCCGGCAGCGTTTTGCCGCTGGCCGTGACACCCGCCTGCCGCTTGAGGACCAACAGCTTGCCGTTGGCCACCTTGGCGGCACAGTCATGCAACCGGGCAATGCGGGTAATAAAGTTGTAGTCCGACTCGCCCAGCTGGTCCGCTCGCGGCATAACGGTCTGCACATCGCAGGCCGGTACCCAGCCATTGCGGCGAGCCACCGTGGCGACAATCTCGGCCAAGGTCTTTCCCTCGAAACTGCCGTTGCGGGTGGTCTTGCCGCTGCCGCGCATGTCGCTGGCCTTACCTCGGATCACCAGCGTGTCCGGCGGTCCGGTCAGTTCAACCTCATCAACTGTATAGCTGTTGATGCGGGTCAGTTGCGCGCCGTCGTAGCCTAAAAACACCTCGACCTTGGCGCCTCGAGACGGCAGCGAAACAGCCTGGTCCCGGTCATCAATACGCAGCTCGAACTCGTCTGACTCCATGCCGGGCTTGTCGAGTGTGCGCAGCATCAGCAGGCGGTCATTGATCAGGCGCGTGATATCGGTACCGTCAGCGACGATACGAAATTGCGGTTTCATGGAAAGCTCCAGTTAGGCGGGATGCTAGTCCCACAGCTGGACGGTCAGCTGGTCAGTTCTAGCCAGTTCGGGAAGGGTGATCAGCACCCCGGCACGGTAGGGCTGGGATTCGACAGCAAGCCCCGGATTGGCGCTCAGTACCGCCTCCACCGTGCCACTCAGGTGCCCGTAGTAGTGGAAACAGATAGCGTCGAGAACATCGCCATCAGACGTTCGACAGATCATCGCCATAGCGTGTGAACTCCAAGGTGAATGCCTGCTTGCGCGGGATTCCGCCCTGCAGGAGCGTAGGTTGTTCTTCCTCGATATCGGTCAGACACCAATTGCCCAGCACCTGGCCATAGCCGGTGGTCAGCCCGAGCGGCTGCAGCTGGCCGCCGATGCTGCGCAAGGTGTCGAGCTGGCCAAGGCCTCCACGGAACGAGGGGAAAATGACACCCTTGAGCGTCAGGCGCTCATCGCCAATGCCCACCGCCTGCTGCGCAGAGCGTCGGGCCAGGCGCTCCTGAGCAGCCCAGCGGAACGAGGTTTTGCGCCGCAGCTCCTCAAAGGCCGCCGTGTCCAGGTTGAAGTAGAACGGCTCCGCCTTGACGCTCTGAGGCTGCAGGATAAGCAGGTGGGGAAACGCCTTGATAGCTTCTTTGGGCGGGTCTTCCTTGGGGCGGATCGAGGCGCTGGAGAACATTTCCGACAGCGAAAAATTGGACAGCATGCCGCTGATGCCGCCGGCCTGGTTGTACTTGTCCGCGATGTTAGAAATGGCCTTCTTTGCCCGGTCTGCCTGCTCGCCAAACTCGGCCACCCGTTCCTGGACTTGCGTGACCGCGTTGCTGGCCTGGTTGTAGATGGCCAATACCTTGCCGACTTTGGCCTGGGCTTGGGTGATGCTGCCCATGACCCGGTTCAACTGGCCGCCGATCAGCTCTCCCACCACCGGCAGAGTTTCCAGCTCGGAAACCGCCCCTCTCATCTGAGTAACGGCCCCATTCATGGGGCCAATCATGCCGTCCACCGCGCGGCGGCCAGCCTCTCCCGCAGCGGCAAGCGACTTTAAGCTGCCCTGCAGCTGCTCCATGTAAGCCATGGGTTAATCCTCCCTACAGGTACGGCGCGTCGTACAGCTGACGCGCGTTAAGATCGCGAGTCGCGTCCTCGATCATTCGCATGAAATAAGGCCGCAGCTCGTAGGCCAGCGCTTGGCGGTCTGATACATCGCCTTTCACCGTCACCGGCATGCTCAACTCGAACCGCTGGTCCAGCTTGAGCGATGCCGGCTCAGCCTTGGCCGGTGCCGGCTTATCCGCTGCACGCTGGTAATCGCCCAGCATTTGCCCTGCCTGAGCCAAACCTGGCGCAACGACGCCAGCTGACTGCAGGTTGCCCAGCAAGGCCGCAGGATCGCCGGCCGGCGGCCGGGTGATCGGCACACCAGGGAAACGCTCCTTGACAGCAGTCAGCGCCGGCGCCAGGAGCGGGTCCTTGGATTCGGGCTCCTTCGGGGCGTAGGAAACCGCCGGTGCGGCAGGCGCTGGTACCACCCGCAGCGGCTCAGGCTCGTTACGCGTAACGACCGGTTCGGCCGGCGGCCGCGTGAGCGGTGCACCAGGGAAATGCACCTTGCCCGCAGTCAGCGCCGGCACCAGGAACGGGTCCTTGGAATCAGGGGCCTTGGGATCGTAGGAAACCGCCGACCCGGCAGGCGCCGGCACCACCCGCAGCGCCTCAGGGTCGTTACGCGTCACAGGCGACTCAGCGGGCGCAGCTTTCACCGCCCCGCCTTCGCGACCTTCTGCAGGCGCCACCTGCTCCACCGGCACAGCCGCTGAATCAGGCTGCGGCTTGTCGGCAAACAAGCTCCCGACCTTGGCACCGAGTGCGTCACCGCCAATGCTCCCAAGGATGCCGCCCACCAGGCCACCAATGGCCGTGCCAACCACCGGAATGATCGAGCCCAGGGCAGCGCCCGTGGCTGCGCCGGCGATACCTCCGGCCAAACCTCCTACCGCTCCGCCGACACTTTCGGCCTTTTGCTCAGGCGGCTGATCGCTGGCCATAGCGCTACCAACCTGTAGCGCTGCCAGCGCAGTGCCCAGCACCGGCACCCCCTTGCCAAGGCTAGCCAAGCGCCCGGCGCGCCCCACGAAGCCGCCGACACGCCCCCACCGACTGCGCCGTGGGTTGCGTCGTGCGGTGTCGCCCACGCCGCTCTCAACCGGTCCGCCCCCCTTACCGCCGCCTGCCTGGGGATTGGTGACGAACACACGCTGCACCCCGGCAGCACCTGCAGCCCCCTTTGGCGACGTTGTACAAGCCTCGGGCCACCCGGATAGCTGCCACAGCCTTGGTGATGGCAAAGCCACCTGCAGCCAGGGCAGTAGCCCCAAGAGCCAACGAAGGCACTTTTTCAGCAATCCAGCCGATGCCGTTGGCCGTCGTCCGTAGTACATCGGCGGCGCCGTCTGTCAGCGGCCGCAGACCGTCACCGATGGCACGAAACGCGTCGTCAATCGCGTTGGCGGCTTCTTTCCACTTCTGAGAGGACGTTTCGCGGCGCTCGGCCAGGTTCTGGTCGAGAATGCCCGCCGCGTCTGCAGACTTGGTTTTCAGGTCCTCATACAGCGCTTTGTTTTGCATGTAAGCCATGAGCGCGGATTTGACCTGCATATCCGCGAACAGGTCGCCGGTACGCATGGACTCTTCCAGCGCCTGCATCATGCGCTTGGCTTTCTCGGGGTCCGTCTCCTGGTTGATCTTGGCCGCCGCCTCGGCCATGGCTGCAGCCTTTTTGGGGTCGGTCTTCTGGATGTACTGCTGGGCAAGCGCAAAGCTCGACTCCAGTGTCGACATGCCATTCTGTAGCCCGGTGTTGAGCGAGTTTTGGTAGTCGATACCGGCGTCCTTGTACGCCTTGACCGTCTCGCTTGAGCCGATCTTTTCCATCCAGTTCTTGAGGTTGTTGGCCGCCTCGTCGGCGCTGCCGGCGGATTTGATCTGCACCTGCAGCATCGAGCCCAGCTGAGTGACGGCGTCCATGCCGTAGATACCCTGCTTCGCCATACCAGCCAGCAGCTCAGGGAACCACTTGGCCATGTCGCTGGCCTCGAAACTACCGGCCTGCCCCTGGTAGGCAATGGCCTCCAGTGCCCGCTGCATCTCCTGCGGGTCGGTGATCTTGGCGTTCTGCCCCAGGGCATTGATCATTCGTGCGGTGTCGGTACCATCCGCGCCCTGACCCACCACAAACTTGGCGGCCACGCTGGAATAGCGCGCCGCCTCCTGCAGGTCCATACCGGCACCCACCAGGTTGTTGAGGACACCGGCAACCTCGTTGCGCGCCAGGCCCGTGTCCTTGGCCGTGGTGATGATGCCCCGGTTTAGCTCGACCTCCTCGGCCTTGTTGGCCACCCCTGCCTTGATCGCGATATCACGCACTATCGCCTGATAATCGGCACTGACCTTGGTGGGCACAGCCAAGGCCGCGGTGCCCACCGTGGCCTGCACAACGGTGGACCGCAGGCCGGCTTTGCCCGCCTCGATCTGCTGCAGCCCCTTGGCCTGACGGGCAGCGGTTTGAGCCGTGCGACCCAGCGTGCGGTAGTGATCCTCCAGCCGGCCGACCTCAACGCCTTGTTTTCGCAATGCATCAAGGTTGCGGTCCAGCTGGTTGCGCAGACCGCGCGCACTGGCCTCTCCCGCCTCGCTGGCTTTCTTCCACTCATCGCGCAGGCGCATGGTTTCGCCAATGACGCCCTGCAGCACCTTGGCTTCTTCGCCGCGCTTCTTGAGTTTGCCGATGCGGCCCTCAACGTCTTTGAACGCGGCGCCGACCGTTGCGCTGACCACCCCGCCGATCACAAGGCCAATGGAAAACTTGTTGTTGGCCATGGTTTCTCACTCCCACGCAGGCACAGCCTGGCGGCTCACTCAGAGAGCCACCAGACCATGCGCGCGAATGGCATTTGCTCCAGCTCGCCGGCCGAGAACCCCAGTTCTCGCGCCAGGCGCTTGGCAAGCGACTTTTGGAATCCGGGGGTGTTAAACCCCGTCTTGGTGGACCAGGCGAAAGTAGGCCGCGCGCACACGGTTGTAATCGCGGGTGGTCAGCGAATGCAGCTCGGCCGGCGTGGTATCGGTCAGGCGTTGGAACAGCAGCATTTCCAGCTTGCTATTGTCGTCGCCGGCCTCGGCCTCCACCTCACGGCTCAGACGGATCGAGGGCGATTGCAGCGTCAGGTGGTCGACCTTCACGCCATCGCGCTCGATAGGCTCCATCAGGCGCACCACCGCATGCTCCAGGGTCAGCTTGAGCCATGCCGGATTCTCGCCGCTGTCATCGCCCAGCAGCTCCTTGTAGGCCCGCTGCAGGCGGCGGTAGTCGCGCACCTGCAGAGCGGTCAGCTGATCCTCGGTCAGCTCGCACAGCGATCCCAACATGAGCAATTCGCGCTGCTCGTCGTTGTCCCCGGCCTGATGCGCCACCATGAGGTCTTCGCGCACGGTCGGACAGCGCATGGTCAGCGCCTGGCGCACCTCGCCGTAAACCTCCAGGGGCACGCTCAGCGACACAACGGCGCGACCGCCCTCGATGTTGAGCCAGGAAGGGGTAGTGTTGGTAATGGACATGCTCAGGCTCCTTAAATGGCGAGGTCAGCGCGAACGCTGGCCAGTTGGTCGACACCGTCGATAACGCGGATGCAGTTCACAGGGTCGATTTCGTAGATGACGCGGCCGCCGACTTCCAGCTTGTAGTAGCTCACCGCGATGCTGTGCTTCATTTCGGCCTTCTCACCAACCTTCCAGTCTCCCGGATCGATTTCCTTGAGCGCGCCGCGCAGGGTGGCGACCACCGCCTTGGTGGCCCCTCCACGCCCTTTGAAACTGCCCCGGAACACGCAGTTGAATCCGGACTGGTCAAACTCACCGAAAAACTTGAGGGTTTCTCGGCGCATGCCGTTGGAGGTAAAGCTGGCCTCCAGCTTCTCCAGCCCCATGTCCATCTCAATCGGCGCGTCCATGCCGCCGCCGCGATATTCGTCGGTCTTGACCGTGAGCTTGGGCAAGGTCAGCGACGGCACATCGCCCTGCAGGCTGACACCGCCCACCGACGCGCTCATGTTGAACAAAACTTCTGGAATAACAGCCATTACGTGCCTCCTTAGGCTACGTCGAGAACTTGGGTCAGGTATTCGTCGGTCACCTCGATTTCAAAAATCGGGTTCTCGGCAGGCGGCACATCAGTGAAGCGGATCACCCAAATGATTTTGCCCTGGGCCAGCTGGCTGGCCGTGTTGCGCTCGGTGTCGGCGTAGACCTCGAAGTCGATCACCGCCCCGGCGGCCTTGAGGTCGCGCATGAAGGCCTGCACCGTCTCGGTCACATCCTTGACATAGCTTTTGGTGATCCCGAGGTCGACGGCCCATTTCATGCCGGCACGAACGGCCGCCATCACCATGTCGACGGTGCGCACCCGCGTGACGAATGCCCACTTGCTGTCGCTGGACAGCGTGCGGTTGCCCCACAGGCGATAGCCGCCGTCGCGAATGATGGTGGTGATATTGGCGTTGTTGAGCAGGTTGGCCCGGCAAGTCGGGTCGTTGTCCAGGTACTCGACCGCCCGCACGGTGCCGGTTATGTTCTTGATTTCCTTGTTGGACGGCGAAGCCCAGAAACCGATGTTGGCATCGGTCTGCGCGAACAGGCCGGCCGCCACTGGCGACGCTGCCAGGCCCTCGTCGTCGTTACTGGTAACGCTCCACTTCTTGACGCCGGGGTCGACCATGTACAGCCGCTTGCTGCCAAACTCGGTGGCATAGGCAATAGCCGCCTCGTCAGTGGTGCCCGGCCCATCGATCAGGCCCATGGCCTCCAGCTTATCCGCCAGGGTATCCATAGCGGTGGCCACCGCCTTGGTGGCCGAGTGCTTGGGTGCCAGCAGCAGCCGTGGGTGCTGGTTGAACAGGCTTTTGGCATCGAGCAGGGCCTGCAGTCCGCTGCGCTTGCCATCAGCCGCCACACCGCCAATCACGGCGCTGGTGATGCTGGCCGGTGTACCGGCGGACGTAACACCCACGGCAATGATCACGGCCTTGGCCTGGTCGAGAATCTGCAGACAAGCTTTGGTCATTGGCGAGTTAGGACCGAACGCCGCCACGGCCTCTCGGTCGCTGACAATCAGCACGGGCGTGTTGGGCTCAACCAGGCCAACACCTGGGGTGTAAACGTCGACAATGCCGATCACCGACGACGAGGGCACGCTGATGGTGCGCGCCCCGGAATTCACCAGCGAAGTGGTCACACCATGGAAAAAGTTAGGCATAAATGCTCCCCATAGAAACGAAAAAACCGCCAAAGGGCGGTCGCGTTGAACAGCGTGAAATGTATTGAGCGCTAGCCCGCTCGGAATCCAATGGCGAACCAGTACAGGCTGAAATCCTGCTGTGAACCCGCCCATTCACCAATCATGATGTTGAAGCTTTCCCCTGTGGTTTTGCCCGCCATGATGGCCGGCGTCAGGGTTGCCGCCGGCACCCCCGGATTGCTGTTGTGGTAGATCACCGGAATGACAATGAACGGCGCGGCCGAGAATCCACCCGAGTGGAACCAGATTTGGTACTCATAAAACTGGGTGGGCAAATCCCCTATTCCCACGCGCCCCCACTGGGCCATAAAACCGTTGTCCGTGTCCCAATAGAAGCCGTTAGGCGCTCCCGAGAACTGCGAACGAATCGCCGCATTCAGCGCCTGTCGCGCATCTGCGGCTGTGCCGCCACCGGTACCGCCCCGGACAATAGGCAGGATGCCGCTATTGATCTTGCCCGCGTTCAGGCCTGCCAGGGACAGGGCAATCGACAGATTCTGCGAGCCGTCAAACACCCCCTGCCCGGTTGCGTCACCGGTGAAACTCAGCGTCCGCCCCGTCTGCAGCTTGGTCGCGCTGCCGGCGTTGCCCGTGGTCGGCCGGCTCAGGGTACCGGTGGTGATCTTGGTCGCGTCCAAACTGGGGATATCCGCAGCCGTCAGCGCCGCGCCCTCCAGCACCAGGCCCTTGGCGCTGACCCGCACCTTGGAATAGGTACCGGCCTGCACACCGGTGCTGCCCAGGCTGAGGGTAATGGCCACATCCTTGGCGCCGTCAAACTGAGCCTGCCCGCCCACATCACCGTCAAAGGTGAACAGGCGCGGTGTCTGCAGCTTGGTCGCACTGCCGGCGTTGCCGGTGGTCGGCCGGCTCAGGGTGCCGGTGGTGATCTTGGTCGCGTCCAGGCTGGGAATATCAGCTGCTGTCAGCTCCGCCCCCTCCAGTACCAGACCCTTGGCGCTGACCCGCACCTTGGAATAGGTACCGGCCTGCACCCCCGAGTTGGCCAGGGTGACATTGATCGCCGCGTCACCGGCGCCGTTGAACTTGGCCGCACCGGTGGCATCACCCTTGAGCGAAATGGTGCGCTCGGTGGCCAGTGCGCGGGCCGTAGCGGCCTCGCCCTGGCTGATGGCCTCCTGCACCACCGCCAGGGTGGCCGTTACCGTGTTGGGGTCCTGCAGAATCTGCACATTGGCGGTGCTGCTCACCTGTATCAGCAGGCGGATCACCTGGGTGCGGCCGCTGCCCTGCTCCTGCAGCGGCTTGAAGGTCGCCGGGTAGCTGGCCACCGCAATCAGCACGCCGGTGTCGTCGTACAGGCCGACCTCGCGCACCCACCAGCCGCCGACCTCCGGCTGCAGGATGCCCTCGGCCACGATAACCGGCCTGCCGCTCTCCACCGAGAGGCGGTTGAGGTTGACCCGGAACACCTCATGAATCAGCTTTTTCTGCAGCTTGGAGGGTAGCGGCGTACTGCCGTTGCCATCCCCTACCGCCATGCGGGTGATCTTGAGGGTGGTCTTGGTGGCGATGGCTTTCGCCAGCGCAGCCGCGCCCGCGTCAGTCAGCATGGCGACGTAAATCGCATCTGTATCTGCCATTGGTTCGCTCTTGAAGTAAGGGGCCTGCCCTCGCGGCAGGCCGTGAAGCGCTAAGCGGGCACAGGCCCGCCGTAGATGTTGGCCCCGACGCCCAAGGTCCGGTACTGGATGTACAGGCCCAGGCCGCGCAGGATTTCCCCGGCCCAGAAGCCAAAGAACATGCCGTTATCGGTACCCAGGCGCGGGTCGGGGGTCCAACTGCCGTTCATGGCATGATCAGGAATGGGCGTTACCGTGTAGTTCGCCTGCAGCTCGTCCATGCACGCCTCGATCAGCACATCCAGGTCAGCCACCTGACTGCCGGCCATCGCCGCCAGGCAGGCGCCGGCCAGCCACAGCCCGGTCATGTGCCCGGTGAAGTCATCCTCCACCGGCTTGGGCACGCTGTTGGTCGGGAAGTCGGTCGGCAAGATGCCCTTGGAGTCCTTGACGAACTGCACCAGCCAGCGCAGCCAGTTCTCGGCGTAGGCGACCAGCTTGGGCGGCACGGGCTTGCCCCGGTGCACCAGCTCGTACCACGCCCTGCAGGCGCCCATCATCGCCCTGGGCTGGTAGCCGGCCCAGGCGTTGCCATCGCCCCAGTGATACTGGGTCCAGGTGTCGGCCGGGCCGTAGCGGTAGTTGTCCCAGCGGTTCCAGATGTACGCCGCCGCACCAGGTCCGAGGACACCGAATTTCTGCTGGTACCACTGCTGGGAGTCGTACAGGAAATCAACCATGTTCCCCAGCTCGACGCTGTACGTGTCAGGGTCCAGGCAGAAGATCAGCGGGTATTGATAACCGGGATAGGGCATGCCGTGCCACGCGCCAATCTGCTCGGTGCCGTCCGAGTAGATATTGGAAAACGGAATCACCCCAGGGCTGTAGGCCAACGAGTCGTTGCGATAACCAACCACCGTACAATCACCCACGAGGCCGCGAAACGCCTGCTGACCGTTGAGAGTGAGCCGGTACAGCATGGTGTAACCGTCCTCCCCGTCATACAGGTCGGGCAGCTCGTTGATGCAGTAATACTCAAACGTCAGGTTCGTGTCGGCATCGTTGTCCAGCAGAATGTCCATTTCCGCCAGCTCGTCATAGTTCGGCGCTGACGGGTTTGGCCGGCCGGCCGCGTTGGGCTGGTAGCCTGACAGGGTGCCGTCCTCGGGGCGAATCTGCACAGTCGAAAACACGCCATCGGTGGCCGGCAGCATCCACCACCACCGCCATCCGTCCTTGTCCTGAATACGGACGTTGAAATTGCCGTCCGCCCGGTAGGTGATGCTTTTGAGCGGCGCCTTTTTGGTCGGCTGCAGGTAATTGCCGATCACATACCAGCCGCCATTGCCGCCGCCCGGGAAGAACGAGCGCACCACATTGCCCGCCCGACCGGGAAAGATCACCGGCACATGCCGCTCTTGCGACGTAATGTCGGCCGAGTGCACCACCGCGCGCAGGTCCGCCATGATGTATTCGGACCCATCATCCTTGGCCACCCGGTAGAACTGCGACAGCGGGATATCGTGCTGCAGCACCTGCCAGCTGGAGGTCGACTCCGGCAGCATGTAGCAGTAACGGGTGCCGGTGTTTTCGACTTTCTCCGGGGCAATCGTGACCTCGACCTTGGCTGTCAGCGCGCCGTTTGCCTGGTCGACCCCGCCGAAACTGGTCCGCACCTTGGAGTTTTTGCTGACGCGGAACCACACCGATTGCTGCTCGATGGATACCTGGGCGCCCATATCGGTCTGCAGCGTGATGTAGCCCTGCGAGTCGCGGCCGTACTCCCGTTTCGCCTCGCTGGGGTAGGCGAACTCGTAGGAAATGCCGTCTGTAAACGGCGTGGCGGCCACCGTGCTCTGCCGGAAAAATCGGTCAGTGGAGTCAATCAGGGTGTACTCATGAGCCGTGGACAGGCAGGCGTCCATGGCTTTCTTGTAGCGTTCCTCGCCGGTGATACGCCACAGCAGATAACAGGCGTCCATGTACCACAGTTCGCCGTCTGCAGCGTTGCCCATCTGGTTGACCCCGCCCAGCAGCGGCACATGCAACGGGCGGTTGTGCTGTACCGCATTGCGCGGGATCAGGTAGCCGCCATGCTCGACCGGTTGCCGGGTGGCGTAGTTGAACAGGTGGGTCCCATTCAGGGTGTTGTCCTTGAGCTGCACCCGGCCGATTTCGGCGCCGGTATGCCCTTCTGACAGCACCCTGCCGTCGAGGGTGATTTTCTGGCCGGTGTGGGCAATGATCCAATCCACCTCATACACCGTGCCGTCCTTGTCCCAGTCGGTAGAGCCGTCTTCACGCAGCGCGCGCACGCCGGCATTGATCGCCCCCCAGGCCAGCGCTCCGTCAAAAGCAAACGTCGCCTTGTCCAGGTACTCGCCCCAGTGCGGCGCACCGTGCGGAATCGACAGGGCGCCATTGGTGAAGGCGAACGGCACGCCCTTGAAGCCGCTGTGCGTCGGCTCGACAGGGTCCACCGGCCAGTTGGCCAGCACCGGCTCCTTTGAATTGATGATCCAGTTACAGATACGCCGCTGCGGCGTGTCAGGGATCGGCTGGCCCGCATAGAAATATTTCTCGTAGGCCTCCCAGTGCCATATGGCGGCCTCCAGATAGCGCGGCTCCTTGGTTGCCAGATAGGCATGGGCATAACCCAGAATATGCAGAGCCTGGCCCTCGGTGGTGCCGTCGCCGTTGGGCTGGTACTCCATCTGCGAATGGGCGATGAAATGCCGGTTGTTCGACAGCACACCTTGGTTGTTCTGCACATAGTGCTGCACTGTCGCGTCGACGGTGTCGCCGGTGTTTTTGCGCAGAAAGCGGTGATGGCCCTCGATCAGGCTGACGGCATTGGCCAGCGCCGTGCGCTGGCTGACCGGCCGCCGGCTGTTGAGCGGATTAAGAAACATTGATCCACCCCCCGTCAAAGAACCCGGACCAGCGCACCCCGTCCCACAGGAACGTCAGCAGGTCAGCCGAACCCTTTTCAAACGACAGCACCGGCGGACGGTTGGCCGGCCAGCGGACGTTGCTCGGGAACGTCACCCGGTTGGCTCCGGTCCCCTGCTGCAGGCGAACCGAAAACGACCACGTATAGCCCGGCGGCACTGCCGAGTTGGTGAAGGTCA
This sequence comes from Pseudomonas putida, assembly GCA_029953615.1. NCBI lineage: Bacteria > Pseudomonadati > Pseudomonadota > Gammaproteobacteria > Pseudomonadales > Pseudomonadaceae > Pseudomonas > Pseudomonas putida. Next base: position 1,550,282 of record CP124529.1, read on the forward strand.
GCGCGCACTGCGGCTTGTCTAGCGTCACATCGAAAAATGACACCCCGGCGGTATACGCCACATCCAGCGCCAGGGCGCTGCCAGCGGCGGCAATGGCCTTGCGACGCGGCAGCAGCAGCCCGCCGGTCAGGTCGGTGATCATCTTGGCCAGCGCGAGGTAGGTCGGAGACGGCCCCGAAGCCGTCTGCACCGTGGCGTCAGCAGCTCCATGCACAATGTCATGGGCCGTCTTTGCGGCGGCTTCCATCAGGGCGATGGCGGCCGCTTGGCGGTCGGATAGTTCGCTCATGGCTTTTCCAGTAATTCAGGCATTCGGTGGTTGGCGAAGTAATGCAGGTCATTGGCCAGCATCATCAGCTCCAGGTCAGCAAAAGCCTCGGCCTGCAGGTCGGCCGATAGAATCTCGGTTTCGTCACCCGAGGACACGGCCGCGCCCATGTAGAACTGGCCGTTGGGGCTGTAAGTGATGCTCAACCCGACCAGGTGCCGACTGACCGGCTTGGTCGACAGAATCATGCGCTCCAGCTCGGCAATCCCACGGTCACTGAGGCCGGTATTCAGCAGCGCCAGGCTCAGGCTAAAAGTGCCGGGCGGCCCCATAGGGGTCAGGTCGAACCACTCGACAATGTCGATAATGTCGGCAAACGGCGAAATGACCTGCCGCAGCGAGGCGATGGTGCCTTTGCGCTGGTGGACCTCGAACGAGTCGCGCACCGTCTTGCGCTTGATTTCCTCGGACCATGCCGGGTCCCAGCGGTCCACGCTGCGCTCAATCGCCAGCCATGGCAGCATGTCGGCCGGGCAGGTTTCTGGTCGCTTCATCGAGCGCAACACGTTGGCCAGGTCGGCCGGCTCCAGCCCCACCTGCGCCAGGGCATCCTCCAGCGCGGTGCGGTTGATCGGCAGCAGGCTGGTGTCACTCATCGGTACCACCCATCACAACGCTGGAGCCGATGCAGTTGGATGCCTGGTGGTCCTCGATCACATAGTCTGCAGCGGGCTTGATCAGCTCCACCCGCTGCACGCGAGGCACATGCAGCGCGGCATGGATGGCCGAGCGGCGAATATCCCGCCCCAGCCGGCGCTGCGCGTTGATGTAGGTATCCAGTGAAGTCTTGGCCTGCGCCAGGGCCAGCTCGTTTTCGGCACCCGGAAACATATACAGCACCGCTTCAATCTCGTAGTTGACCAGCTCGGCCGACTTCACCAGCACCCGGTCACCTACTGGCCGGATATTCTCAGGCGTCAGCGCCTGGGCAACCTTGTTGAGCAAGTCCTGGGTAGCCACCCCGCCATTGACCCGGCTCAGGATGCTGACCAGCACAGTGGCCGGCGATGGGCTGCTGGCCTTCACATCCGCCACCCGACCATCGGCGGATCGGGCGTGAAACTCATACGCGCCGGCCGGCCCGGCTACCGCCATGCCCTCGAAGGCCAGCAGAGTGCGCTCGGCCAAAGATTCGTCGCTTTCCAGCTGCTCGGCCACCGGCGGTACCGCGCTCAGGTCCTCCGCCACGATCACCAAACGCTTGACGTTGTAGTTGGCAGCCAGCTGATCGAGGTCGGCGCCCTGAGCGAAGGCAATGAACTGCGACTTGGCCGCGTCGTTGATACGGGCGCGGGTCATCACCTTTTCATAGGCCGCACGCTCCAGCAGCTTTACCACCGGATCAGATAGCAACTCGGCGTTCCAGTTGTTGCCCATCAGGGCGCGAAACCCCGTCAAGCCTTCCTGATAGAACGTCTCAAAATCCAGTTCCTCGATCACCGTAGGCGCCGGCAGGCTGGCCAGGTCGATGGTGCTCATATGCTTACCTCAAGGTTCACGCTGTCCTCGGAATAGGTGCCAGTGATGCGAAAGCCGATCTGACCACCCACTGCAGAAACCACCTGCACGCTCTGCAGGACCAAGCGTGGCTCCCAGCGCTGCAGCGCCCGCGCGGCCTCGGCCTGCACCGCGCTTTTCCAGCCGGCGTTAACCGGCTGGTCGACAAACCGGCGCAGCTTGCTGCCGTACTCCGGCCGCATCAGGCGCGACCCCACCGGCGTGGTCAGAATGTCCACGATGGACTGCCGCAAGTGATCGACCCCGGACAACACGGCGCCGGTGTGGCGGTCCATTCCGATCATGGGGGGTTACTCCTGCACGCGCTGGAAATCCGGGTGCTCATCGAAGGTGGCCAGCGCCTCGTCGTCCGAGGCCGGAACCCGCACCTCGAAATTGACCACATCGAACTGGGCGCCGCTGGGGGTGAAAATGGAGCGGGAGCGGAACGCCGCGTCTCGGTACAGCACTTGAGGGGTTTCGTCGGCCACAGTGGCCTCTTGGGCCGCGACAGCGCCCTTTTTAGTTGCCATGGTTTCCTCCAGGCATGAAAAAGCCCGCGCGCAGCGGGCTGGTGGTTATCAGGGCTGCGGCGCATGAGCGCCCGCCCGCTGTGAATCAGTGCTTGTGGTTGGCGGTGTTGCCGGCCGTGTCGATGATTCGGGCGTCACCGTAGATATCGCCCGTTACGCGTAACGCGCCCTGAATCAGCATCGGCCCGGTGAAACGCAGCATGGGCGCCATCGCCTCAATGGCCGACTCCGTTACGGTAACGACCGATCCGCCCACCTTGATATCCACCTGGCCGGCCGGCAGCTCGATGCTGTAGCGCTTGGCCTGCCAGTCATAGGTCAGCGAACCGCCGTCCTCGAACAGCCAGCGCTGGACATGGTCGCGGTCATCCGGCGCCGGCGCAGGGCCGCTGTAGAGCCCCGGCAGGAATGTACCCTGGCTTACATCACCGCTGGTACTGATCAACACCCCCTGCTCGTGCATGCCAGGGGCAAGCCAGTGCCGCGCACCAGGTGCGGCACCCAGGCTGTGCCACCGTACCCAGGCGCTGGTCCATTCGCCATCTGAAACCCGGCACACCGGCGGATCGGCGGCGAGGTCGAGCGCCACGACCCGGCACTTGCGAATCATGCCGGCAATCATCCGGTCATGCTCAGCCAGCGGATAGCTCATGCCGTTCTTCCTCGCCGGGCGCCAGTACCAGCGAGCTGGGCGAATCATCGTCCCAAACCCACTGAGTGGTTCCCAAGTAAATGGTCTGCCGCCATTGGACCGCCCACGCGGTGCATTCCGCCAGCTCGGGAATGGGCGCAGTCGGTCCGGCGAACACATCGGAAACAGGCAAGACGAAGTCCTGACCCCACTGCTGGTAATTCAGTAGCCCCACCAGCTTGGTGGCCAGAATGGCCGCCTGTATGGGTGCCTGGTGCCGGGCCGCCTCAACCAGAATGCACGCCTCGAACGTCGCCACGACGCACACACGGCCGTCGCCGGGGTCATCCCCTGGCTGCATGTTCGTGATGGCGTACATCAGCATGGGCAGTGGCAGGCCGTCCTCGAGCACGGGGCAGGCCTCCACATGCTTCAGCTGCGGAATGCCTTCCTTGATGGTGGCGGTAATCGCCTCATGCAGCCGCGTCAGTTCGCTATCGGATGTCTGCGGTTCGCTCACGCTCAACCCCCAACACCAGGTTCACCATGCCATCGCCAAGCGGCTCCGGCCGGATCACCCGGTAACGTCCGCCGCCCTCAGAGGCCGGCAGGTCAATGGTCAGAATCGAGCCCTTGGGCAAGCGCTTGGCCTCTGCTGCCAGCACGCAAAACCGGGGCTCCCCTACAGCTGCGGCATCTACCGACGCCGCAAGCCCCTTGCCACTCTTCCCCATCATCTGCGGGTCGAGGAAAGGATTCTCGAAAGTGCCCTTTACCGATGTGCCGTCCTCCAGGATCGCGTGGTCACCCACGCGATCAAGGATTCGGATTGTGAGGGCGGCCATTCGCTCGCGGAAGCGACTCAGGGCAGCCATTACTGGCGCAGCAGAGCGGAGGCAAATCCGCCCGACTCATCGCTGAGCAGTCGGCCAAACGGTGTCGAGTTGGCAGTGCCGTCGGCCACCAGCGAGCCGTCCGCCAGTACGCTGACCTTGGCCCCCAGCTTGAGGCCTGCCGCTGCTGGCAGATTCCAGGAATCGCCGGTGCGGCAGGTAACAGGCTTGCCTTGCGCAGCAGTCTCCAGCGGCATCAGCACCATGGTATTGACCACCAGCGGCTTGCCAGAAGTCGCGCCACCAGCCGGCGCAATGATGACCACCGTTTGACCGGTGCCCGAGTAATTCTTGGCCATTGCCAATTTCTCCTTTTCCAGAAACAACAAACCCCGCAGGTGCGGGGTGCTTTGGGGGGCAGCTTGGCCTACTTGCCGAGGGACTTGCCCAGGCCGCGCGAGTCGAGCGGCGAGACGCCGGCGTCGATGCGCACCTTGGTGGCCACACCGTCGATGGTGAAACCGCCTTGTTGCTCGATATACGGTACATCTACGCCATTCAGGTAAGCCACTTCGACGGTGTCGTTACCTTGGCCCGCCGCCATGTACCACTCGATAGCCGAAACATCATCCAGACGGGGCTCGCCGATGACCTGGGCAAAGTCCTTGATCGGGTTCTTGATTCCGGCGTTGATGTTTGCCCCCTGTACCGACTCCGACGCGATGATCTGGCGAGCGGTATCCTCCAGCGCGACCGGCACCAACACGAATTCCGGGCGAATGTTCAGGGTGCGCGGCTTGCCGTTCTCGACCTGGCCCTTTTGCGTGCGCATGGCCGTCTTGGCCGCGCTCAGCGAAGCGACAGACAAGGCCGAAGCGGAACCCTTGAGCAGGTTGTTACGGTCCGCATGGAACAGGGTTTTGCCATCACGCAGTTGCGGGTTACCGGTCAATACCGCATAGACCAGGTCGCCGATAGTGCCCTTGGCAGCGCGCCCCATCAGTCGCGGAATGTCAGTCAGCAGCGACAGGTCGTCGTTGATGATGGCCTGACGGGTGATGGTGAAAATCTCGCCATAGGTGCCCAGCACGATCTGCTCGCCGCGATCACCAACGGAAACGTACTGATATTCAGCACCAGGGCGAACCTCACGCAGGCTGCTGAAGGAGCCCAGGCCGACACGGGTCGACGGCTTGAAGTCGCTCAGCTGGCCTTTCTTGGTCCACAATTCGAATGTCTCCGGGGCGTCTTCCCAGCCCTTGAGCACCGACTTGTTAGCGATATCCAGCAAGATGTTGCCGAAATCGCTGGAGGTGTGGGTAAAGGCCATGCCAACCATTACCATCGGGTTGCTATCCGAGCAGCTGATACCGCGTCCCTCCAGGGAGGCGCGGGCCAGTTCATGCAGTCGCATGTAGTTGTACGGGTTGCCGGCTTCCATGTCCGACTGCCCCACTCGCGCCGAGATCGAGGCACGCACCGAATCGCCAACGATGTTGCCGTTAGTGACATGGCCAGGATGACGAGCGGTCGGCACACTCACCGGTGCCGAGCCATCGCCCAAAGCTGCCAGCAGCTTCTCACGAGCCACTGCCTCGGTGCATTGCGGGTCATCTTGGCAGGTGCGCAGCAGCTCAGCATGGCCTGCCGCGAAGCCACCAAACGCTGCCGCAATAGCAGTGCGGCGGGCAGTATCGGCGGCCAGTACCTGGGCGCGCATCTCGTCAGTGATCACCGGCGCGACTGGGTCGGGTGTCGGAGTGGGGGTTGGGCTGGGAATCGAGGCCCGCGGGTTCATCAGGGTGCGCATTGCATTTGGCATGCTGGTGTATTCCTCTAAACGTTTCGAACTGAGTTGAGCGGCGGCCTTAAGCGGTTCCAGCACCTGGTCCGCGAAACCGGCCGCCACCGCCTCGTTGCCGTCCATCCAGGTGGTTTTTTTGAGCAGCGCAGCGATTTCTTCTTCGCTCTTACCCGTCTTGAGCGCGTAAGCCCTGATCAGCGTCCCCTCGAACTTGTCGAGCAAGTCAGCGTACTCGCGCATGTCGTCCGCATCGCCGACCTGACCGCCCCAAGGCTTGTGCACCATCATGCTGGAGTTCTCCGGCATGTAGACCACATCGCCCGCCATCGCTACCACGCTGGCCATGGAAGCGGCCATGCCGTCGATGTACACCTCAACGCGGGCCGAGTGCCCGCGCAAAATGTTGTACATCGCAATGCCGTCCATGACGTCGCCGCCGGCGGAGTGGATGCGTAGATTGATCTGTGACACATCGCCAAGCGCCGCGAGGTCGCGGGCAAACTGGCGGGCCGAGATACCCCAAGCGCCGATATCGTCGTAAAGCATGATTTCCGCCACGCCGCGCGCTGCGGCGCGGATGGCGTACCAGCTTTCCTCGGGCTTATTTGCCTGGCTGATTGCCGCCCGTGGCTGGATCAGCGGGATTTTTTGCAGTGTCTGCATTGCCTTTGTTCCCGTAGAACTTGTGATAGGCGTCCGAGCCGAATACCAGCCCGTTCGCCCGGTTGACCAAGATTTCCGCAATGCGGGATTTCTTGAGTTCCGCAGGGTTACGCCCCCGCGAGCGCGCCACCTCGGCCTCATCGGCGAAGCCGGCATCCACTAGCAGGTTCCAGGCTGTAGCCTCATGAACCGGGTTGATCCACGGCATGACTGGCCCCTGATAAACCGCCGAGTAGACGGTGCTGGGATCGACCGTGGGCGGGACCACCAAGCGGCCGCTCAGAATCGCCATCTGCAGCCAGTTGCGGTACACCGGGCGGGACCAGTAGTCGATAAATTCGTGCTGCAGCAGGTCGTAGCCTTGCTGCCCTTCGACCAGCTCCTGGCGTTGCGACGAATAGGTGCCGTCGTAGCTGCGCGCCACACTAGAAAAGGTGCCGCGCGTACCGGCCGCCACGGCCTTGAGTTGACCATTACGGAACGGCTCAAGGAACGGGTTCGGCCGGTTGCTCTCGATCATCCCGACTTCTTCGCCGGGGTTCAGGCCGTCGTAAACCATGCCTGACTGAATCGGAATGGTTCGCTCCTTCCCGTCAGGCTTGACCTGATAGTCATCTTGCGAGCCCTTCTTGATGTACATCGCCAGCGCAGCACTAATCCGCGCTGCCACACGCTCGCTTTCCTCGTAATCCTTGATATCCGCGAGCCGGGTAATGACGCCATGCAGCAGAGGCACGCCCCGGTTTTGTCCTATCCGCTTGCGGTGGGCAATGTGAATCACACGATCCGCCGGCACGGGCTTGGTGTTTTCCGCCAAACCATGGACTAGCAGGTCGCCGGGGTGACGCTTGTAAAAGTAATACGCCTGGACTCTCCGCCATGCGTTGCGCTGCACGCCCTGGACGATGCCTTTTGAAAGGTCGTTGTACTCCCAGGGCAAATAGTCCGGTTCCAGCAGCTCCAGGGCAAAGGGCACGCCACCTTGGTAGTCATAGCCAGACACGCGCCCTTTCAGCATCTGCGCCAAGGCCTCGCCATCACGCAGCCAGGTCCGACAAATCAGGCGCTCGACCTGCGGCCGAGTCAGCTCGCCGGATACCTCCGGCTTTAGCGACCATTCGGCCCACGCGGCTTTGATCGCAGCCGCGAAGTCGACATGCACCGCGCCAGCGTAGTCCAGCGGCAGCGGCTCAACCCCGATTCCTGGGCCGCCAACCACACGCTCCTCCAGACGATCCAGCAACCCGATAACCAGATCATGGTCTTCGTCCAGCTTGCGGCACTGGGCGCGCATCGAGCGCGCGTCTTTCTGCAGCGAAGCATCAGCACTGCGGGCCTGCCCCTTGGCCTTGTGGGTTCGGGTGATATCGGCCGCCTCATAGGCCTGGATGACATGCTGTGCCCCCAAGCGCTTGGCCACCAGGCCGGGAAACAGAGGCCTGAGCATCCGGTCAATCACATTCACCGCAGGTCAGCCAAGGCAAACCCCTGGCTCCCCCTCGCGCTTCTCAGGCGGCTTTCCCACTCCTTACGCCCGGCGATGATTTTGGAAAGATCCTCCATCGTCACCCGGCGCCCGCCCAGCGTTACATCTTTGCCAGCCAGCACATCAATTTCGGCCTGCACGTACAGGTCGACCATCCGTTGAGGGTCTACAGCCATGGCCTAACTCCTATGCCCAGGAAGCCGCCCCCATCGGGCTGCTCGGGCGTCACTGTTTCGATTGGTTCAGCCTCCGGCGTGGCCGGCGGCTCGTTCGTCTCGGCGACCTGCTCAGGCGCCGGCAGCACCTCCCAAACGCCGGTCGCCGGGCAGCGCTCGGCCGCCAAGGCATCGAGGTCAAGGCCGAACTTGTCTTGCGTTATGCGTAACGCAGCCAGGGCATACACAAAGCAGTCGAGTGCTTCGTTACGCCGCTTGCTGGCATCCCAGCGCAGCACGCGCCGCCCCTTGGCCATGACCCATTTCTTGGTCTCGCTGGTCAGCTGCTTGAGTTCGTCCTGGTCACAGATCGAATCATCGGCCGGGAAGTGAACCAGGCCGGGCACGGGACGATTGCCGTCCCGCTGCAGCTTGAGGCGGTTGTAAATGACCTCTTTGGCGTTGTCGGTGCCGACCTCGGTCAGGTAGACGCGCGACTTCTTGTCCTTCTTGCGCGGGAAGTTGGCAATTGGCTTGCCATAGGTACTGGCCCCGAAAATCGGGATCACCCAATGCACACCCAGCAGGCGGCTTTGTTTGCGAACCGTCTCCGAGTGGTGGCCGCCGGAGTCCCAGCACCACCGCTCAACGCCCAGCTTGGAGCCGTCGGCGCAGGTGAATTGACGACGCACCTCAAGCCCGACCTGGCGCAGCAGCTCGGCACTGGCCGGGTCGCCGTAGAGCACCCGGCGATACACCAGCCAAGATTCTTCGCCGGCGCCCCAGGCCCATACCCGCAGTTCGTAGCGGTCGTCCTGGGTGTCGATACCCCCGGTCAACACCACCGCACGCGGCGGCACCGGGGCCAGGTACACCTCGCGGCGCTCGTACAGCAGCTCCCAGTCGACTTTCTCGGTCTGGTCTTCCTCCCACACCTCGCCGAGGGTGGTGTTAACGAACGTCTTGAGCTTGCCCCGGTCCTTGCCGACCTTGACGAAGTCGGTGGCGATATCCACCCAGGTGGTGAACGTCGAATAACCCGTCCACACGCTGAAGGTCACCGAGCGCGGCGTGGCGGTCGGTTCGCCCTCGGCGTCAAACCATTCCATGCTGTCGCGCGTCCAGATGCCCGAGCGCTCGCACACCCAGCGACCAGTCGCCTCAGCCGCCTCGACCATTTCGTGATACTCAAAGGTGCCGCCTTGGCAGTGCGGGCACAGATACCAGGCCGCCTCGACCTCATGGCGATCATTGAGTCGCCACTTGATGCCAAACGGCTTGTCTTTGCCCCCCCACTCCAACACCAGCTCGTTGCCGCAGCACGGCGCTTTGATGTTGAGCCGCAGGTCGTGCGGCGACTCGATGGCGGCACGGGTGATCTGGCATATCTCGGCCTCGGTCGGCGTTGACCCCCTGATCGACTTCTTGAAGGTGGCACCCTCCAGACGCTTGTCTCCCAGGAACGTCGGCGCCCCCTCGCCCTCGATATCCTCATCAAACTTCGACAGCTCGTCGTAAATGACGGTGTCCGGGCTCTTTTCCCGATAGTTGCGCGCCGCCTTGCCACCCAGGCACCACAGCATTTTGCGGTTGGAGAAACACTTGGCCTCCAGGGTGTTGTCACGGTGCTTCATGCCGTACCAGGGCGCCAGGTCGAGCACCACCGGCACATCGCGAATCATGCCCTCAATGTGGCGTTTCATGACGCCCTCGGCGTCACCCTCGGTCGGGCAGTACATCAGCACGTTGCGTTTCTTGTGCTGGATCAGATAGCCAATGAACGCCAATCAGCATCTTGGTGTAACCGAGACGGGCCGACTTCACGAAGTTGACTTCGCGGATCAGGTCATTGCCCATCGCATTGAGAATGGCCACCTGAAACGGCGCGGTGGTCCAACGCCCTTCCTGGTAGGAAGACTCCGACGACAAGTAGAAGTGTTTATCGGCCCACTCCACGACGGTCATGGGCGGTTCCTTGTACAACGCCGAGAGCCCGACCTCGATTGCGTCGGCCAACGGCTTCAGCCATGGCGGGTCAGCCTCCGTCGTCATCCATGGCGGAAATGAACTCATTCAGAATCTCCGGCAGTCGCTCGTTTAGCTTTGCCGTTTCGTTACGCGTAACGGCGACCTCCCGCTGCACTGCCTCAAGGTGTCGCGGCTCGATATCAGGATGTTTGCGCTTGACCTTTGTATGCACGGTGTCGAGGGTTGAGCCGATCAAACTGGTGATCCGGCTTAGGGCGAACGTCACGAAATCGACCGGCACCAGGTTGCGGCGCTTAACCTCGTTGCGCATCGCTTGGGCGTCGGCCTGCTCTCTGGTCAGGCGCAGACGCTCTTGCAACAGCTTGGCCTCAGCGAGAGGGTCAATATCGTCGCCGCCAGGTTGTTGCTTGCCGCTCTGGTGCTGCAGGCGGTTATCCACCACCGAACGAACGTCGTAAAACGATTCTCGGCCGATCCTCTGGACCGGCTCTACGCCCCATTTGTCGAAGGCTTGAACCGAAATTCCGAGGCTTTCGGCCATGCGTTTTTTGTTCAGCCAGAACGGCTGTCGGGTAATCGTTGAATTTGTCATGGACTAAACAACAACCAACCTCCGAATTTGGGTCATACATAGCGAAAAGGCGGGGCCCGAATTACCCCCATCCGCCGGGGGTGCCGGGAGGACCCGCAAGCCGGGGTTGGGGGCAGGGCCGGATAGCCTCCCCCGCCTCCCGTCAACCCCTACGGGCCGGAAATCGAGGGGTTTTCGCGACTCTTTCACCGTTTCGCCGTGGCAATCGCCCTTTCGAGCGCCTCGGTCGAGACGCGGCCGTGGTTGGCCGTAACGATGTTCTCCGCGATACGAAAGAACGGGAATTGAATGCGGTAGATCGGCGCGCTTTTGCTGAAAAGGAACACCGGCCGGATGGCATCGCCAAAGGCCGTGTCCATGCGCTCCCACACACCATCGATGCTATCGACCACGCCCGAGAAATAGCGACGGGCATTGCCCTTGCGCTTGCTGCGCTTGCTGCCCGTGGCGTTGGACTGGTAGCCCCTGGAGGACTCGGCAGCCCCAAGGCCCGAAAGAATGCGGGTCATCACTCCGCGCGATACGTTGCCGTACTGGTTGAGCATGTACGACGCAGGCAGGGCGAACTGACCGGACTGCATCAGGCCCTTAGCTATCAGCGATTTCTCGAAGCGCTTGTGCGGCCTCGGCCCACCGGCCACTGCCTGCTGCAGGTAGGTGTCTGCAGGAATGCCCGATGACCATGAGTCCTTGAAGTATACCCGCGCCTCGGGCTTCGCCTTGGTGGCCGCACGCAAGAAAAGACTAGTGAGCGTGATAGGCGTAGGCCGGTCTAGGCGCTGTTTCATTACCCGCGTTTCGCCGGCCTTGACTAGCTTGGCCAGCTCGGTAGCGGTGAACGCCGCCGCGAAAGGCAGCTGGTCGCGGTACAGGCGCTGCAAGGCCGAGGACACGCCCGACGCATTGTCCAACCCGATTTTGAACATGGCTCAACCCGCCGCGTTACGCGTAACAACGTCTTCCAGTTTGGCAAGGGCTCGGCGCAAGGCAATCATTGCCCTCTCAAGAGCATTCTGATCGACAGTCGCCCTACCACCGATAACCTTGGCCAGCCGCTCAGCATCACCTTTCAGGATGCCGATGCGCTGTAATGCCTCCCCCTCTAAATGACTCAACATTCGACACTCGTTCGATACAGTCATTTCCCTGCCTTATTGATCGTTCGAAGGAAGCCCTGCCCGCTTGGCAAGGAACTGGGTATACAAGCCGCCCGCGACATCCGCGCCGATTACGGCAATAACAATGCCGAGACCAGCAGCCAGATAGAGGTTGCTCCAGAGGGCCAAGGCCAGCAGTAGGGTTGCCATGCCGAGCAATCCAGACGCCAGGAAACGTAAAGCCACGCGCTGCAGAATCTGCCGCAGACTCAGATCGGCCCCTGAGGCTCGAAGCATCTCGCCCGAGAGGCCTGCCATGCTTAACAAAATCAACAGCCATAGGGGCACATCAGCGAGCGCTTGGTGCTCGTTGTTCATCTGCATTCCTCTGTTAGGGACGGCCCTAAGTCGCCGGCATCCGCTGGGATGCTAGGAGCAGGCCTGGGCCGAAAACGAAAAAGCCCAGCACAATGGCTGGACTCAAGAAGGCAAAAAGTCCGCTGTAATGGCGAACTCTAAAAGGTAACTCTAGGCGCATATTTGCCTTGTTGATTTATGCGCCTAGAGGTATAATGATCCCATCAACCACACAAGGAGATGGAGGTGCAGAGTAGGCAGTTGATCAAGGAGCTTGAAGCCGCCGGATGGGTTCTGAAACGAGTAACTGGAAGCCACCACATCTTCAAACACCCCAACAACCCAAACTCGATACCAGTGCCACACCCCAAAAAGGATCTACCGATCGGCACGGTAAAGAGCATCAAGGAACGAGCCGGGTTGAAATAACCCGGCTTCACCCTTTGCACCTCTGTAGGAGAGCACCATGCAATACCCAATCTGCATCGAGTGGGGCGACGAGAATACCGCCATCGGTATTCAGATCCCCGACATTCCAGGCGCTGTCACCGCTGGCGACACCTTCGAGGAGGCCTATGCGGCAGCAGTCGAGGTGGCCCACATCATGCTGGAAGAGATCGCTGGCAGCGGCCAGGCCATCCCCATGCCCACCAGCGCGGCCACCCACCGGAACAATCCAGACTTCGCCGAAATGGGGTGGGGTATGCTGGAAATCGACATCACGCCGTACCTAGGCAAGACCGAGAAGGTCAATGTCACTCTGCCGGGCTTTGTCATCCAGCAGATCGATCGGTACGTGCGCGATCACAATGTGAAGAGTCGGTCGTCTTTCCTGGCCGATGCAGCCATGGAAAAGCTAGGACGTTAGATGCACAAAGCCCCGCTCAATGGCGGGGCTCTTATCAGCGAGGCGCAGAATTAAACCTTCAGCGATTTCTCACAAATTTCGTACAGGCAATCGAACAGATACTCCGGCATCCTAGAACGGGTGTAACCGAACTTGCCGCCGTTGTCGCATACTTCCACCTTCACGCCTTCTTCAGCTACTTCCATTGTAAGCGGGAGGCGAATGACGCTCGAAACTCTTGAGACATCCACATCTGCCAGTTTGAACTCAAGCGCGAAGTTCAGCTTGTAGCCAAGCTCTCCAGAGCTCAATTTCTCGCTATAGACGGTCTCGCCCTCGTCGTCCACGTATCGCCCCAACGCCTTGACCTTAATTGGGTGGGATAGCGGATCTGTATGACCACTTTCGGTTTGCGACAACCAAACGCCGAAGTCATCAGCCAATTCTTCAGCGTGAAGGACTAAATAATCAGCGTGACTCTCGAGCCGCTGAGAACTAGCCTGAAACTGCCTTACGAGATTTCCGAAGCGACTCATGTACCTATCCTTGATGGTCCGTGAGTCGCCAAATTAAACATACAAAAAACCCCGACACAATGGCCGGGGTTTCTCTGTGTCGCGTTGCTTGCAAGCTGGACACGCTGCTATGAAAACAGGTGTTTATCCGCCCGTATAGAACTTTTTATGCCGCCTCTCGAATTCCTTCGAGCGCGCAGTCGATCCAGGCGACGCCTGCTTTGATGATCTCCCGCGCCTTACGCTCGGACATACCCGCTTCCCTTCCGACCCGCATGGCTGGGTGCTTCGATCCAAAGTAGGCCCAAACGAAGTCTCCCATCTGCTGGTTGCGCTTTGTCAGCCGGGCCACCGCGCCGTCGATGATGAGCGCCAGGTCATCAGTGATTACATGCTGACGGACGCCTCCTTCGCTGGGGACGTTGTCCCGCATGAGCGCGTATAGCGGCGACACGTAACGGGGCACCCCCATCTCACTCATTCGCCACCAGCCCCATTGCTCCAGCAGGTACTCGGTATCGCCCAGCGCCTTGTCCACGTAGGTTCGTTTCTTCATGCAGCCCTCCGGGGCGTTGGGTCGGTGTCCAGGCCGAACAGCTCGCACAGCAGCTTGAAGGCGTGTTTGTTCTTGGCGCCACCTTGGATGATCCAAGCCTTGGCGTACTGCTCGAATCCCTGGACGGCGCGTGAGCCGTGCCAATCGGCGACGATATCCATCAGGGCTGCCGAGGCGATCCGGCCGTTGGTTTGCTCCAACAACAGGCGGTTGCCCTTGCTCAGGAATTCCCGCTCAACGGGCGTCATGCTCTTGCGCGGCAGGGCCGCAGTGACATTACTCATGGCCATCTCCTGGCTTGAATTCTTGATCGTGCATCCTCCCTTGGGATGGATGCTGTGAGGTGCTGCAACCCACGCCCGTATTGGCGTCAGCGGTTGCAGGTCCGGTTTTCTGTCCCGGCAATGTCTCGGTGTGAATGGCGGCGAATCCCTGCCCGTCGAGGTGCTGGTGCCAGGCCTCCAGCGCCTGACGCTTCAGCCCTTCGGCCGTGGTGTGGATGTAGGTGGCGTCCAGATCCTTCATGGCGTGATTCAGCAGCAGCTCGCCCACCATGTAATCCACCCCGAGGTCGGTCCACGCCGTGCGGGCCACCTTGCGCAGGTCGTGGCTTGACCACTCGCCCTTGGCCATATCGGTGAACAAGGTGTTGGCCTTGCTCGGGCTCAGCGGTGCACCATGGCTGCCCGGGAACAGCAGCAGGCCGTTATAGCCCTGGGCGGCCTGCAGGCGTCGGTACCGGCGCAGCAGTGCGCAAGCCTGGGGGGTCAGCGGCAGGGTGTGCTCGGCCTTCGTCTTCGTGTCACCCGCCGGAATGAACCAGCGGCCCGCTTCAAGGTTGACGTTGCGCCAGCGCGCCAGCCGGGTCTCGCCCAGCCGCGAACCGTGGCACAGCATCATCAAAGCCAGCATGCAGCCCGCCGGCTCAACCTCGAAGCGCTCGGCGACCACCTCCAGCAGGCCCGGCACATCATCCCCACGCAGTCGCGCAGGTCGCGGCCTGATCCGGGTCCTCACGAAGTCGGTGAACTTCAATGAGGCCATGGGGTTGGCGGGCAGCATGTCCAGACGCAGGGCTTGGCGGAACGCGACCGAAAGCACACCGTAGACCGAACGCACGAAGGACAGGGCATAGCGTTCCTGCAGCGGCCACATCAGGCGCTGGTCGATCGCCTGCTTGTTGGTCTCGGCCAACAGCAGATCACCCAGGCGGGGCACCAGGTGGCGATCAAGCGCTGACTTGGCGCTGGCCTTGCGTTTGGCCGACAGGCCACGGTCACGGTTCATCCGATCGCGGTACCACGCCAGCACATCGCCCACCGTAGCCCAGCTGGTGGTCGTCGACTTGGCATCGGCATCGGCAGCCCGGCGCGCCAGGATGGCCGGCAGCGTAGTCAGCATAGTTTTGGTGTTGATACCCGGGTAATCGCCAGCCTTGCCCCAGCGCCCGCGCACCACGACGTGCCAGGCACCACGGGAGCGATCAACAGTCGAGAACCGGAACCGCAGCTCTCGGTGACGGGTATCCCGCAGTTGGAAGACCTCGCCGGCGGCATGCCGGCGAATCTCCGCATCGCTCAGGGTGACGGTCAGAGTTTTAGAATCGCTCACTGCCGGCCCCCTTGTAGCGCTGGGCATAGCTACCACGCCCAGCCTCGACCTCATCATCACTGGGCAGCGATCCAGCGTAGGTGGCGAACCGGCCATACTGCCCTTCCTGCTGGACGATGCAGGTGCCGACCCGCGCATGGCGACACTTGGTCATCAGGATCTCGGTGACGCCGTTCTGGCCCTCCTCCGTATCCATATCGCGGTGCACCATCAGGATACAGCTGGCGTCAGCCTCAATCTCGCCAGAATCGCGCAGGTCGCTGGACTGCGGCTTCTTCCCGGGGCGCTTTGTCGAGTCGCGGTTCAGCTGGGCCAGTTCAATGACCGGGATGCCCATTTCCTTGGCCAGCTGCAGCAAGGCCTTGCTGATCTTGCCCACCTCCTCGGTACGAGATCGGCCACCACGCTCGCTGCGCACCAGGGTAAGGTAGTCGACCACGATGCCGGCCAGTCCGTGCTCGCGCTGGCACTGCCGAGCCGTGGCGCGAATAGTGGACGGTGTCTGCACCGGGTCGTCACAGACGAAGAGCGGGGCTTCCAGGGCCAATCCTACGGCACCGCTCATCCTGGCCCAGTCGTCTTCGCGCATCTGGGCCGGGTTATCCAGCTTGTGCAGAGCCACCCCTCCAAGCGAGGCGATAGCGCGCAGCCCCAGTTCTTCGCCGGGCATTTCGATGGAGAACACCAGCCACGGCTTCCGCTCCTTGACGGCGTTGTGCTGTGCGATCTGCAGGGCCAGGGTAGTCTTGCCACTGCCCGGCAGGCCGGCGATTACGGTCACCTTCTTCGGGCGAAGGCCTTGGACCAGCTCATCCAGCTTTTCGAGCCCCGTGGAGGGCCACTTCGGCGCCACCCCTCGGTGCTTTTCATCCACCAGGTCGGCGGCATCTCCCATCCATTGATCCAGCCGCTTGTAACCCTTTGCCTCACCATCAAGGTTGCGCAGGTCTGCCATGGCCTGCTGGGCAGCGGCGATTACTTCGCCGGTAGGTGCGCCAGCCTGCACCATCTCCTGCGCGCCACCCGCCACGTCGAGAATGCGGCGTATCACGCCCCACTCCTTGACGTGCTTGGCGTAGGCCTTCCAGTTGGCCAGCGAAGGCACCTTGCTGGCCAGCTCAGCGGCATAGGCCATGACGTTGTCGCCACCCGGGAGCAGCCGTTGAACTGCTCCCAAGGTCACCGGATCGATGGGCATGGCTTGCTCGCGGCACTCCAGCATGGCCTCGAACAGGGCCGCATTGTCGGCGTGATAGAAGTCGGCCGAGGTCATCTGGCCGAGCATGTCCTCGACCAGGCCTTCGTCCTGCTGCAGCGAAGCGTGAATGACCGCGCCAAGCACGCCGTGCTCAGCCTCGTCGCTATACAGGGCCCTCATGCCGCAGCCCTCTTCGACTCCCAGGTGAACCCGACTTGCTGCCCGCCGTTCTGACGCAAGCGGTCAAGGGCGCGATCGCCGATGTAGCACTTGAGGCCGTCAGCGCTCAAGTTGCTGATCACCACAGTCGGCAGCACGGCCTGATACCGGCGGTCGATAATGCTGTGCAGTAGGCCCAGCTCGTACTCGCTGCCCTTCTGCGCCCCGACCTCATCAATCACCAGCAGATCCAAGCCACCAAGATGGACTGCCACGTCACGGTCGGTGTAGCCCGATCCAGGCGCCATCGAGGCGCGGGCAATGCTCACAATGTCCCCGGCCGGGATGATCAGCGCACGGCATTGTTATCGGCCACCACCGTGCGGACGATAGCGCTGGCCAGGTGAGTCTTACCGCAGCCAACGTTACCGGTCAGCAGCAGCGAGCGGCCCGCCCGGAAGTTGGCAGGGAACTGCTCGGCATAGGCCCGGCACTTGGCCAGAGCCCTGTGCTGCGGCTCCTTCTCAGCGAGATAGTTTTCGAAGGTGGCGCCAGCAAAGCGCGGGGTGATCCCAGCAGCGATCAGCGCTTCGCTGGCTTTCTCGACCTTGTGCTGGGCATTGGCCAGGACGCGCTCTGCCGAGTCGCGGGGGCTGGTATGCAGGGCCTCCCAAGCGCAGCGCTTGCAGCCACGCGCCAGCATCGAGCCGTCCAGCTGCTCGACCTCGCTCATATCGACGCGACCATGCACCGGGCACTCGCCGGAGAAGATGCGCTTGGCCGGGGTGCGGTGGAACAGATCAGAAATTCGAGCGGCCATCGTGGCTCTCCTGGTACATGTCATCGGTGTGCTGAGGGAGGTTGTTGAATGCGCCAGGCCGGCCTG
This sequence comes from Pseudomonas putida, assembly GCA_029953615.1. NCBI lineage: Bacteria > Pseudomonadati > Pseudomonadota > Gammaproteobacteria > Pseudomonadales > Pseudomonadaceae > Pseudomonas > Pseudomonas putida. The sequence goes on from CP124529.1 coordinate 1,568,019, forward strand.
GCCGTGCGCCAGCGTTTGCCGTCGCCTCTGGGTAAACATCGGTCCAGCAACTGACGGTGGACTTGTCGAGGACCGCATCAGCGTTCTGGTGCCCTTCCAGCTTCTTGGCAATCAGGTCACAAGCGCGCTTGGTCAGCGGTGCACGCTTTGCCTTGCGCATCTCGCAGAAGTCGGCCCAAGCGCGATCAGAGCAGTTCTCCGGCTTGGCCATCAGAGGGTCAAAGGATTCCTTTGCCTTCCGCTTCCCTTTGCCATCACCAGAGGCGCCTGCGCCTTCTTTACGGTTATGGGTGGTTAATTGGTGGTTAATTGATGGTTCGGGTGCATGCTGTGCACCCCGTTCTGTCCTGGCGTGCACCCCGTTATGTTCTGGCGTGCACCCCGGTACGTCTTGGCGTGCACCGGGTGCATGCTGTGCACCCCGCTCCATGGCGATGTCGTAGCACACAGGAATGCGATCCCGCTGGGTGATGTAGGCAGCGGGAATCGCTTGGTTGCCCCGGCGGATCGCTCCCTTCTGCTCCAGGTCTCGAAGCCGATACTGGACAGTGCGAGGGCTCAGGCCGGTATCGACTGCAAGGCGAGCGACCGATGGGAACGCGGCGCGCCCATCCTGATCGGCATAGTTGGCCAGGCACAGCAGGACGTGGCGGGCATGCGGTTCGCCAACCTCCTGCTGTTCTAGGGCCCAGGTCATTGCTTGAACGCTCATCGGTTCAAATCTCCAACTCAGCGGTGATCCGCTGGACAAACTGGTCGTAGGGTTCAACCATGGCGATACCCTGCTCTTCCAATGCGGCCCGATATGCTTTGGCTGTGCTGTAAACCACCCAGCGCTCGCGTTCAGGCAAATGTCGAGCCCCGGCGTAGCTGGGCCATGGGCACATCACCAAGGATTCGCCAGAGCCTGGCTCAGTCGCTGAAGTCAGCCCGCCCGGATCGATGGCAAGCCGCTCAAGGAACGCCTGATTCACCTGCTCCCGAAGTTCAAGGGCAGGGAATCCGGTTAGTCGCCGAACCAGCACCCGCAAAGCCCACTGAGCCATGAGCACTTCAAACTTGGCTTCGCGCAGGGAGTCTTCCTCTGCCTCATCCGAGAAGAAGATTTCCTCTGCCAGGTCGCAATGGTTCCAGGCCCGGTATGCGAGCTGATCGTTGGTCAGTGGTTCGAAGTACGCCTCGTTGATCACCACCGGATCAGTTGGCTTCCGGCCAAACAGAGGGATCACGTTGTCGGTCATTGCGCCGCCCTCGGGTTGATCTTGAATCGCCCCTGTGGGATCTCGGGGTGGGTTGCACACTCGGGTGTGACGTATGCGCATTGCCCCACGAACTGGTCAAATCGGCGCGTAATGGCCGGCTTGGGCCAGATCGCGAACGGCTGCCCCCCTTCTTCGGAATGGCGGCTGCGCACCATGGCGAACGGCAGCGGCGCCCCCGAAACCTCACGCATCACTGCGTTCACCACCCAGGCTGGCAGGCCATGGCGATTGTTGATGCGGTCGCGGATCGTGGTGATGGTCTCAAAGCCGCTGGGCACGGAGTCGAGATAGCGGACCTGCTCCAGTCGGCTGGTGCGATCCTCCACCTGAGCCAGGGCCTGCCGCTGCTCTGCCTGCTTCCGCTCGATCGCCACCAGGTGGTTTGCACTGGCCGCGATCAGCTCGGCCTGGGTCATGGCCCGGGGTACGGCCCCTTCCATCTCTTTGAGTCTTTCCGTGACGCGACGACGGACAGCTTTTGACTCGCGCATCCCGACCAGAAGGCATTGGTCGCGAGTCAGGTCGTAAGAATCCATCAGCACCCCGCTTTGAGGGTGCGCAATTTTTCTGCATACCCCCAGTTCGCCTTCAAGCTCGTCCTCGATCTTGGCTATCAACTGATCGTTTCGAATCTTCGGCTCGCCGGCCTGCTCACGCGCCTCATTGATCAGATCGCGCAACTGCGTGCTGGGCATGGTGCTGTCAGTGGAGATGGACAAATTCATTCAGCACCTCCCACATCCTTTGCGTCATGGAAGGCAGCCGCGTTGCGGTGGGGGTACAGGAAATTGCGCGTGTCGAAGACGACTCGCTCCATGAGGCGCTCCAACTCGCACACTACCGGGTTATCGAAGCCACCAAGCCCTGGGACAACCTTGGACCAGTAGAGAGTTTTGATGGCTCTGAACGCCTCACGGGCCTCGTTGAATTTAGCGATCTCCTCTGCGGAGACAATTACGTCCTGCACTATCTCGCCGGCAACCGCTATCGGCACCAATTCGGTTCGCGCAATTAGCATGCTGCACCTCCCGCTCCACGAACTGGCGAAGTAGGTTTCTGTGGAGCGCATTCTTGGAGGTCCATAACAGCCAACTCGGAACGGCCGTAGCTGTTGAGGTGGCCTTCAAAACCGAGCAGCTCACGATTGGTGGCCTGGCACTGAACACTCCAGCGGTCATAATCGACATGGCGGCCGACCTCCTGATCTACGACCCAATCAGGCAGCTGCCCGTGGAGGCGCATTTCCGAAAGATAGGTCCACCAACGACTGGCATGGTTTCGCTCGGCAATCAGCAGCCCGACTACAACTGCGCGCTGATCTTGGGTGAAGATTGCGGCTAGACCGCCGCCAGACTGGGAGACACCAGTTAACGTTGCCGAATGTTGATTTGGACTTTCGGAGGTGGTATTTTTTGGGTGCATGAAATCGTCTCCAAGCGACGAAGATTCAAGAAGGTCCCCTGCAAGGGACTGGTTAAAGGCCCGCCTGCGAAGCGGGCTTTTTGTTGCCTGGTGAAAAGTCAGCCAGACAGCAAAAACAGGGATGGACAGGCCCTCATCAAAGAGCCTGTCCGATACTGGATGTTTGAACAGCCACGTCAGTTGGCTCTGCAAGGCCAACGATCGACGACATAATTAGCTCAAGGTCGGCACGCGGTCTGTCTACCGCCCCACCGCTCGGGAACGACTTAACCTCGAACGCCTCAAAGCGCCCGCCGGCACGCGAACGAACTAGAATCTGCCGACCACTTCGAATGGCCTTGCTGATAGCGGCTTGACTTGTGCCAAGCCTCCTTGCGGCTTCTTCCTGGCCGTGCTGACCAACGAAATCCGCCAACTGAACTGGTGTCATGGGTTCACCTAAAAACGGCTTATGGTACATAAAATAACCGCCGGTAGTAGATATGTCCACACCTTTGGTTTTTGACCATCATTACCATCAGTTCTAGGATGAACACATGAAAAAACGAGCCCTCCCCCCCGAACAAGCAGAAGAATGTGCCCGACTCAAAGAAGCCTTCCTTTCTCGAAGGAATCGGAAAGTCACCCAGGCGACAATCGCTGCTGAGCTTGAAATCAGCCAGGCAGCTGTGAGCCATTACCTGAACGGGTACAACCCATTGAACGCTCGTACAGCCGCCGTCTTTGCCAAGCTGCTGGAGGTGCCCGTTTCCAATTTCAGTCCGCGTCTCGCCAACGAGATCGCTTACACCACCGAGGCGGCTCGCATAGGGGAAGCCGCCTCTAGCGAGGAGAGCAATATCAAGCTCACAGCTCAGCCATCAATGTCTTACCGCTATCCCGTAATTAGCTGGGTAGCGGCGGGTGACTGGGCTGAAGCTGTCGAACCGTTCCCGCCAGGATTTTCTGATAGGTACGAGGTTTCGGACTACGAAGCCAAGGGCGCCGCCTTCTGGCTTGAGGTGAAAGGCGACTCAATGACAGCTCCGAGCGGGACGAGCATCACAGAGGGCATGATGATCCTGGTGGATACAGATGCCGATGCCTGCTCGGGTAAACTGGTGGTGGCGAAGCTGACTGACAGCAATGAAGCGACCTTCAAAAAATTGATCGAAGACGCTGGGCGCAGGTTCTTGAAACCTCTAAACCCCGCATACCCCATGCTCCAGGTGAACGGAAACTGCAAAATTATCGGAGTTGTGGTGCGAGCCATGATGAAGCTCTGACCCCTCCCCCCTCGCTCTCACAAAGGCCCGCTTACGCGGGCCTTTTTTTGTGCTACCGAAAAATAATAACCATTGGTATTGACAATAAATTATAACCGTTAGTATCTTTCGATCATCGCCACCCTGCATGGAGCAGCCGACATGAGCACCGAAACCATCACGCTGTCTGGATTTACCGGCTTTCTTGGTCGCGGCGCTGCCCCGCGTGAGCTGGAATGCTTGCTGGCCATTGCTGGAGGCGCATCAGGGAAAGAAGTGGCACGCATCCTTGGCATCAGCGAAGACGGTGTAAAAAAGCGCGTGATAGCGCTTGGCACGAAGTGGGGAGTTACACGACGCGCCGCCCTGGTAGCCGAGGCCTTCAGGCGGGGCGTTATCAGTAACAATGCAGCTGCATTGGCGCTCATCATGGCTATCCACGGAATGATTGGCGACGACCATGCAATGCGCATCCGCCGTGGCGGCAACAGCGGCGAGCGAAAGATTGAAACCCGTATAGCAACCCGGCGCGCTGAGTGCGCCTTGGCGGTGGCATGAAGCTGCCAGCCTGATCTGATCCAACCCTGATTTTGCGAAAGCCAACAACCGCGGCAGGCCCCCGGCTTGCCTGAAAAAGGAGTTTGACCATGTTGATCCTTACCCGTCGCCTAGGCGAAACCATCCGAATCAACGACGACATCACCGTCACCGTGCTCGGCGTTAACGGAATGCAAGTTCGCTTGGGTATCGAAGCGCCTGAAGGCGTAGCCGTTCACCGCCAGGAAATTTATGAGCGCATCCAGGCGCAAAAGGAACAGGAGGTAAGCCATGACCTTTGAATATGGCTCACGCGACGCCGACAAGTTCGTCGTTCGCCTTCCGGACGGCATGCGCGACCGGATTGCAAAAGCCGCCGAGGCAGACGACCGCAGCATGAACTCGCTCATCGTGACAGCGATCCGTAACGAGCTGGACGGCCGGGCACGTGCCAACGCCATCCTCGATGCTCTCACCCAAGCAGCTGAAGCGAAAGGGGTTACCCATGATGCTGCCTGATCGCATCACGCTGGTGCTGCGCGCACCGGAAGGCGGAAGCCTGGAGCAGATCCTACCGTTCGCCCTGCTCGGCGCCCACGTTTCAATCGGCCGCGGGTTGGCTGTAATCGCCGGCGCCAGCCAAGGTGATCTTGTAACCCCGACGCTTGAGCGCGAAGAGTTCTCCATCGACGACCATATCCAGATGGCTGCCGACGCACGCCGGTACCGCCACCTGCGCGACCGCGTCTGCATTGAAGATCCAGGAAGCGATGTACTGGTGTTTCAAGGAGACACTGCCATCGGCGGCGGCGATTTGGATCGCGCTATCGACACAGCCCTGCGCCTGGAAGCCGAACGGCAACAGATGGTGCTGGAGCAGGAGCCATGACTCAAGCCGGCCTGCTCCTGCTGCTGTGGGACGCCCTGCAGCAGCGCGAAACAACCTTTGGACAGGTCCTCGACCTGTCCGCCGCCTGCGGGCTGGACGGGCGACAAGTTCTGGCCGACCACTTCCGGGGCGTGTAGTGACAGATCATCGTGGAAACCAAAACCTGACGCGCCAGGTGGAGTAAGGCAATGCGCTACATGACCGTCAGAAAGTTTGCCAGTGAGTCTGGCTACACCGAGGACGCGATCCGCTCAAAGATCCGCGACGGGATCTGGCGGCTTGGTGAAATTTGGCTAAAGGCGCCGGATGGCCGGACGCTTATTGACATGGAAGGATATGAATCATGGGTAGAGGCGGGAGCGGTGTCAGGGCAGTCTCAGACTCGAGCATCGAGATCACGTTCATGTTCCGGGGTGTTAGGTGCCGCGAGCGCGTCGCGCTCAAGCCCACCGCCACTAATCTGAAGAAGGCCCAGCAGCATAAGGCAGCGATCGAACATGCGATCGCCCAGGGGACGTTCGACTATGCCGTTACGTTCCCTGGCTCTCCCCGGGCCGCCAAGTTCGCGCCAGAGACCAGCCAAGAAACCGTTGGTGGGTTTCTAGCTAGGTGGCTGGCAGCCAAGCAGAAACACATATCGAGCAGTACCTTCGAAGGCTACAGGAAGATCGTCGAGCTTCGACTGGTGCCAGCGCTCGGTCATCACCTAGTGGTGGACTTCAAACGGAAGCTGGTACGCGATTGGCTGGATGGCCTACAGGTAGGCAACAAGACATTGAGCAACATCCAGAGCTGCCTCCGATCTGCACTCAATGATGCCGTCGATGAAGAGTTGCTGGACATCAACCCGCTCGCCGGGTGGACCTACGCCAGGAAGGAAGCGCCGCCGAAAGATGACGATGTGGACCCGTTCTCCCCTGAGGAGCAGCAAGCGATCCTAGCGGCCTTGAGCGGCCAGGCCAGGAACATGGTGCAGTTCGCGCTCTGGACTGGCCTGCGGACAAGCGAGTTGGTGGCGCTAGACTGGGGGGATGTGGACTGGGTGCGGGGGGAGATGATGATCAGCCGGGCGATGACCCAGGCTGCAGGTGGAGAGGCCGAAGTGACCAAGACAGCTGCCGGCCGGCGGTCAGTGAAGTTGCTGCGGCCTGCCATGGAGGCACTCAGGGCGCAGAAAGTGCATACTTTTTTGGCTGACTCCGAGGTATTCCAAAATCCCCGAACGTTGGAGCGCTGGGCTGGGGATCAGCCCATCCGTAAGACGATGTGGATGCCAGCGATAAAGAAGGCCGGCGTGCGGTACCGGCGTCCGTACCAGACTAGGCACACCTACGCGTCGATGATGCTCTCAGCAGGAGAGCATCCTATGTGGGTGGCAAAGCAGATGGGCCACAGTGACTGGACAATGATCGCTAGAATCTACGGGCGCTGGATGCCATCCGCTGATGATATGTCAGGCGAGCGTGCCGAGAACCTCTGGGCAAACTGCATACCGGTGAACGACAAGGCCTTGAAGCAACTTTAAAGCTTCTTCAATTCGGCCTGTAATTCAAAGGCTCTATTAATCACTTTAAATATCTTGAAAAAACCTTCCGCTGAATCATATGTTGAATCGTCGTCATAAAGGTCAAGCATGTATTTAGCGAAGGCTTTCTTTGAAGCATCTCGGATTTTGAACGAGATTAGCTGTCCGTCAGCATCCACGACGGGAGAGCTTTCAAACCATGCGCGCTCATGCCCATAAGCTTCAAGAATCCATTCATCAGGGAAAAGCCCCTCAATTTCTCGGCCATTTGGAAGCAATACGTACTCTCTATTGGCGTTAAAATCATAAGGCTTGTTAGAACAGAATCCAGCCATGGCTTTTGACGCATCTATGCCAGCTTTATCTCCATCAAAAAGCGAGACGATGCATATTTCGGGATTAAGAAGTCCAAAGTTCGCCTTTAAGAAGCCTAATAAATCCGGAACACCTGTAAAATCCTTAATTAAAAAATCATGGGACATCAGTAATGGATACTTTGCCTGAAAGTAGTCAATCATGGAATCCCACACATGCTCAATGTATAGCTTATCAGTTTCACCTTCAACGAAGAGGGTATACTTACCCAAGGCAAAATAGTCGCTTAAATTTCACCCCCAACGATTCTCGAATCGACTGCGTAGCGTCACGATGATTAGGAAACTGACGAATCAAAGTCGATTGAGACTTTCCTTGGCGTGTTACACCCTGAACCACATTGATGTCAGTAGGCACGAAATTGATTGCGTGGGTAGTCTTAACCACGCTCGAGATAGCTGACAATTCATCTAATATCTTCGACGACTGATATGCTAAGGATGGATGCATATACGTCTCGGGCTCTTCAATTAGCCAAATCACATGGACATCAGTTTGTTGTTCAGTGATCCACTTGAACGAGGAAAGCAGCACTGCGGCTTGGACGCCCATGCCCTTGGAATAAATAGAACTAGTATCAGGATCTGAAACATGCAAGTCGAAGCCGGATACTAACTCGTTCATTGCACCATTCGGAATATCGAAACCTACGGTGATTTTATTCAGACCATGAGCCGAAAGCACAGAGTTCATACTATCGGCTACCGCTGATACACTTTTTCGAATCTTGGGCAAATGCTCAGTCAGAGCCTGCCCAACTTTCATTTTAATGAAAGGCGAAACAAACTGACTGTAAAGCTCGTCAATCGATTTTTTTGACGGTATGTAATAGCACTGAAAGGAATCTAAAACCAATTGTATAAAAGCTTTTTGCGCCGTTGAATATTGAGATGCCTTTCCCTCCGGCCTCTTTACTCCCGGGTACACCTGATAAACTGGATTAGAGCCATTGAAGTATACGTTAATCGAAAAACCATCTTGAGGATCTTCAATGCCAAGATACCCTCTAAGCCGCCCCAACCTTTCAAATGCTTCAGCATCATCGCCAGCTGGATCGCCCGTAAAATGACAAGTCAAACTTGTTTTTACAGATTTATCAGAGAAGGAAAGATCAGTATCAGAATTATAACCATGCTTGTTGTCATAGCCTGTAAAAAACATATACAAGGCCATCAGAGCATTTGTTTTTCCTGCATTATTAGGCCCAACCAGCGTTAGGCCTCCAGAAAGAGAAAGTACTTGCTCTTGAGATATGGTTCGAAAATTCTTAATTCGGAGGGTTTCGATCTTCACGGGCAATCCATCGCTTGGCATGCATGCCAAGATGATGGCACAGAATGTCCTACCATGCCCAGTCGGGTAGCGGAGCGTAGCTGAATGGCAGCTTAATGACAGCATCTGGCCCAAATCCCCCAAGGATACGGGCCCTACCGGGGGTTCAAATCCCCCCGGCCCAAATTATCAAACAAAGACGTCCACGGACGTCTTTTTTGTGCCTGAAACCCAGTAAATACGCGGCTTTCAGCACCATCAGGGTCCGATAGCGTCCAGCAGGATCCACGAGATTCGGTATTCCAAGCCATCTACTGGCAATTTTTTGCAATACCGAAACCGCTCTTGGAATACCGCATGCGCGCTCAAGCCACCCTCCTCTCTGACCTCAAAGTCAAAGCCGCCAAGCCTCAAGAGAAGGCTTCGAGGCTGTGTCAGCGGATCTAAACGACCTCCCTGTGCCGATTTTCCTGGATAGCTGACACTGACAGATTACCCGTCGCTGCTTCCTGGATATGCTCACCCCACCAGATCATCATCGGCCGTCTTCGCTCGATGTGCAAAACCGTGAGGTCGACAAGGGACGTCTTTAGTCCAGGCTCAGCCAGAGTTTCAACTCAGCCCGGTTCGCCAACACCAACTGCTGGGCTTCAGGGCGGGCGTCATGCAGGTTCGGATTTACGTGAAATCGTTTCACTACGTACTTCGCCAATGCTTGTGAGCTTTTGACCACAAGCTGCCCATCAGTCATCGCATAGTCCACTTCAATGATCGACCGTTGCGCTGGCGTCAGGCGCTCGTCCGGCTTGAAGATCACATCGATCTTGGTGTTCCACTCCACGTCGTGCTCGACACCATTTTCCGTCTGATCGTCGAGCAGCTCCGGCTCGCCTCGAAAACGGCTCAACACAAAGTCCCGATACTCCCGGTTCTTCTCGCAGTAAGCCCGCACGTGCCAACGCATCCCGGTGTACACCAACGTGTGCGGCGCAATGGTGCGCCCTTCCACTTCCGGGGTTTTGAACGACACGTACTCGATGTCCAGACGCCGCTTTTCACGACACGCCTTGAGCAGTGGCCGCAGCACCTCGGGCCTCACAGAGCGATCGGGTACCTTCAACACTTCAGTGTGCGCGTAAGCTAGGTTCAACCCTTCGATATGCGGCGCACGCTCATCGTTGTGGTTGAGCAGGTCCAGGTAGGCACTGGCGCTGTCGTCGATGAACAACGGTTTGAACTGCCGGGTTGGCACGTAGCCTTTGATCTGCTTGTCGTAGACCAGATTCTTCGAGGCATAGTCGGTGATGTAGGTGTTGATGTCCTTTGATGCCTGCTGCCGGCTGATGCCGAAGCACTGCATCAAGTGGTTGGTGGTCAGGCGCCCCTCCCACCAGACCACCGTTTCGATCAGGCGGTAGCGCAGGGCAAGGTCCCAGCGGATTTGATCCATGCTTTGCTTATGTTTCATCGTGGGCCCTGAATGATTGGCAGTGGGTAGCGACCAGACAAATGACGTGACGTGAAATCCTACGTGTCTGCTCAATTACGATCAACACGCGCTAGATATGTAAAGTATTTATACGTATCAAGCAGACGGTCGAAAATCTCCATTGCGAGAGCGCTTCCCTCTTAAGACCATGCCATCCGCGGCCTGCACGATAGCACATTGCCTTCACCCTCCTATCCACGCGCCAGCCAAGCGCAGGCGGGATCTGCACCAATCCTTTACCTGTACAAGTAGCCAATATAGACGTGTAGCTTTACTAGACATATCGTTTCACTTAACGGCAAACAGCCACTACTCAAGGAAGCGATAAATGGAAACCCTGCAGCTCGCACTGCTGAGCCTAAGCGGCATCACTCTGCTCGTTCTCGTGCTGGTGCACTCTCGGATTGGAGAGGTCTGGGATGTGGTCAGAAACGATCGGGACGTGCAGCGCATCGCTCGGATTCACGGGAGCACGAGAACAATGAGCTGCGCTCCGAGTTGCGCGCTGAACGTGAGCTGGTGGGGCAGCTCCGGCGTCAGGTTCAGATGCTGCTGGGAGTGGCGCCCGAGAGCTGAAGTATCCCGGGATGTGAACGTGAGCCAGCGCAAGCCTGGCTCACGGGTGGGGTACTGCCTACATGAATCGCTGCGCAAAGTGGCGAGTTGCCTAATGCCTGGCTATCACCTGTCTTCGCGGTTTGCAAACGGATCGAAGGCAGGGTCATTCAACTTCAGAATATGATCCCTGATGGCATTTCCTGTCAGCTCGATGAACTGCCTATAAAAATCCTTGCCCAGCTGTAGCAAAGGTGACCCCTCCAAGGAGTCAGCGACGGCATCCAAGGTAATGCTCCCGAACTGTTCAGAGATGATCTCGACGCTGCGCTCACGCTTTTCGGGCTTGTCATAAGGCTTCTGGTACCAGGTCGCGATCTGGTACTGGGCATCTTCTCTCTCCAGCGCTTTGTACAGATGGCTGGCCATCGCAATACTGGTTTCGCGAACCAGCCCGGGGTCGATATCACGCTGCTCAAGCAGCGCTTCAACGGGCTGCCAGGCAACATGAAGCAAGTCGCCGATGGTAAAGCCGGGCATCGGCGGAAACACGCCTGGCGGCAGTTCGGACTGTGGGATTGAAGTTTCGTTGGAGTAATCGTGCACGAGAAGGTCCTTGTCTCAGCATAATCTGGCGATTGCCAGATCCCTTGGCGCCGTTGTCTACGCGTCCTCAATGAGAGTAATCATTTGAATTGGTTGCGCGCAAGGAGCATGTAATGCAACGCGACCTGCCTCCAAAGCCGAACGTCGTTTCAGGCCACCCGGTTCACGATTGCTGTGCTCCCTGGAGGGTTGGCAGTGGCCGGCTCAGCAACGTGCCAACCGATACGGCAAACAGCAGTGCCGCTACGCCCGCAACTTGCAATACAGCTTCGAAACCACCCATGAACGCCTGCCGGGCCAAGGGAGCTACTGCTTGACGCAGGCCTGGGTCGAGCATGGCCAATGCCGCTTGCAGGTCACCTGCGGCAACCCGGGTAGCCATTGCGGCAACCTGGCCCGATTGAGCGGGAGCCACGGTGGCCATGGCCTCATGCAACAATTGCCCGCTGCGGGCAGCTAGCACACCCCCGAGAACACCGATGGCAAGCACGATCGCGCCGAACCGCGTGGTGGTGCTCAGGCCCGAAGCCATGCCGGTACGTTCACGCGGTACGCAAGCCATGATGTTCTTGCGTATCGCCATTGAGCAGCCCGGCGCCAGCGCCCAGCACCACGCTGGCGAGGGCGAATGCGCTATAGCCGCCGTACCCTGCAGCCCAGGCGCACAGCAGGTTGCCCGCCCCTACCAGCACCAGGCCCAGCGCAAACACCTGCGCCGGGCTCAAGCGTGCAGCCAGACGCATGCCCAGGCGTGGGGTCAGCAGCATGGCCACGGCAAACGGCAGCATGCCTGCGCCAGCAGCCAAGGCCGACAATTGCAGGCCGTTCTGCAGGTACAGCGGCAGCAGGGTCATCATCACTTGGGCGCAGGCAGCATAGGCAAACATCCCCAGCAAGGCGCCAACGAAACGCCCGCTGCGCATCAGCCGCAGGTCGATCATCGGCCGTTCCTGGCTGCGCTCGACCATGACGAACAGGCCGAACAGGAAGGCGCTGATCACCAGCCGCCCCAGGGTTTGCGCACTGCCCCAGCCTACCTGGTTGGCATCGATCATCGCCCAGATCAGGTAACCCAGGCTGCCGGCGAAAGTCAGGCTGCCCCATGGGTCGAGCCGTGCCGCAGCGCTGTCACGGGACTCTTCGACACTGCGCAACACCATCACTGCCAGCACTGCCACCAACGGCAAGTTGATGTAGAAGATCCAGCGCCAGCCAAGAGTGCTGGCGATCACCCCGCCCAGTAGCGGCGCAAAAGTGATGGTGGCACCCATGCAGGCGCCCCAGAAAGCCCAGGCGCGCATGCGTTCCTGGGGTTGATGGAAGCGGTTGCCGATCGCGGCCAAGGCCGAGGTCAGCAAAAGCGCCGCGCCAACGCCCTTGGCTGCCCTGGCCAGGTCGAGGAACAGCAGATTGGGCGCCGCGCCGCAGGCTAGCGAGGCGATGCCGAACAGGGCCAGGCCGAGCAGCAGCATGCGCCGGCGGCCAAAACGGTCGGCAAGGCTGCCAGCGGGCAGCAGGCAGGCGGCGAAGGCCAGCAGGTAGGCGCTGACCACCCATTCAATATCGGCGAACGAGCCGGACAGTTCGCGCGCGATGCTGGGCAGGCTGACCGCGACGATGTTGGTGTCGAGAATGATCAGGGCGCAGACCAGGGAGGCGGTGAGCAAGGTGAAACGCGCAGAGGGCATGGTGAGGCTCCGGATGCATAGCGGGTTGGTTCTGGCGGTGTTATTGGCCTGCAAGATCGCCGGGCAGGCTTTGCCGCCAAGCCACCAGCCTTGTAGTGTTGGCCCCAACATAACGCCGCCAGCCCCAAGGCTTGTTAGCCCCGGCGGCCCGTGTCATTACCCTGCAGGTAACACCCATGGAAATCCGCCATTTCCGCTACTTCCTCTGCGTCGCCCGTCACGGCCACTTCACCCGTGCCGCCGAACAGCTGGGCATTGCCCCGCCCACCCTCAGCCGGCAGATCCAGGACATGGAGCGCGAACTGGGCGTGCGCCTCTTCGAACGCAACCAGCGCGAGGTCAATCTAACCGCTGCGGGCCAGGCGCTGTTGGTCGAGGCCGAAAATGCCGTGCGCCAGTTCGACGCTGCGCAACTGGGTGCGCAACGGGCAGCTCGAGGCGAAAGCGGGCGCATCGAACTGGGCTATGTGGCTTCGGCCGCGTACTCGGGCATGCTCCAACAGCAAGTCAGCCGCTACAGCGAAACCTGCCCCGGCGTACGCCTGAACATTCGCGAACTGCCCATGGCCGAACTGCCCGGCATGGTCTGCGACGGCCTGCTTGACCTTGCCTACGTGCGATCGCCGATGGAGCTCCCCGAGGAACTCGAAGCTATCGCCTTGCACCAGGAAGGTTTCGTCCTCGCCCTACCGGCCAGCTCGCGGATCAATGAAGTGCCGCAGATCCCGGCCTCGCGCCTGGCCAATGAAACCTTCATCCTGCCTGAGCAGATCTCCGGCACGCTGGAGGTGGCGGCGCAAGGTCGTTTCGTCCCCAGGCTTGGCCCACAGCCCGGTAGCCTGGTGGCGGTGCTCACCCTGGTGTCACTCGGCCAAGGCATCGCAGTGGTGCCGGAATCGGTAGTGCAGCGCATCAGCCTGCCGCAGGTGAACTACCGGCGAATTGTCGACTGCCATGCCAGCTCTTGGCTCAGCCTGATTCATCGACGTTTCGACAAAGCGCCAACGGCAATGAAGTACATCGAGATGATCAAGGGCTAAAAAAAACAAAGGGCACCCTCCACTGGTGCCCGTTGCCCTGCCGCCAGGTGAACTCAATCACCCCATCGAACGCGCCCCCACCGGTTGCGCATGGCCCCGCGTGGTCACGATCCCCAGGAAGGAAATCACGATCGCCAGGCCCAACGTTGAGGTCACTTCCGCCCGGTGTTCAGGCGTGAACATCATTACTGCCAGCGTCCCGCCGATGAACAGAATCACCGCCCAGGTCAGGTACGGGAACAGCCACATGCGGAACTTCAGCTCGGTGTTTTCCCGCTCCAGGCGGCGGCGCATGCGCAGCTGCGAAATGGCGATGACCATGTACACCAGCAAGGCGATGGCGCCGGAGCTGGCCAACAGGAACTCGAACACGCCCTTTGGCGCGAAGTAGTTGAGGACGGCGATGGCCGCACCGATCAGCGTGCTGCCGAACACCGCCGCACGCGGAACACCGACCTTGGAGGTCTTGTTGAGCATGGCTGGCGCGTCACCGCGCTTGGCCAGCGAGAACATCATCCGCGAGGCAATGTAGATCGAAGAGTTCATGCAGCTGGTCACTGCCACCAGCACCACCAGGTCGACCATGAAGGCCGCGTTGGGGATGTTCATGATCTCCAGCGCACGCTGGTAGGAACCCACCACCGCCAGCTGCGGGTCATTCCACGGCACCACCGATATGATCACGAAGATCGACAGGATGTAGAAGGTGCTGATACGCCAGATCACCGAGCGGGTGGCCTTGGCGATATTGCGCGACGGGTCGCTGGATTCGGACGCGGCGATGGTCACCGCTTCGGTGCCGATGAAGCTGAACATCACGGTGATGAATGCACCGACCACCGCCGACCAGCCCTTCGGCGCGAAGCCGCCGTGCTCGGCCATCAAGCCGCTCAGGCCACTGACCTCGCGGTTGGGCAGCCAACCCATCAGCGCGGCGAAGCCCAGGCCGATGAAGCCGAGAATGGCCGTGACCTTGAGAATGGCGAACCAGAACTCGAACTCACCGTACTTGGCCACGCTGAACAGGTTGGTACCGGCCAGCAGCAGCACCGAGGCCAGGGCGAAGATCCAGCTGTCCACCTGCGGGAACCAGGCGTTCAGCACATGCCCTGCTGCCAAGGCTTCGATCGGAATTACCAGTACCCAGAACCACCAGTACAACCAGCCGATGGTGTAGCCGGCCCAGCGGCCGATGGCCTGCTCGGCGTAGGTGGAAAACGATCCGGTATCGGGGTGTGCCACGGCCATTTCGCCGAGCATGCGCATGACCAGTACCACCAGGGTCCCGGCCACGAAATAGGAGATTATGGTAGCTGGCCCGGCTGCCGCAATGGCATGGCCAGAGCCAACGAATAGTCCGGCGCCGATGATGCCGGCGATGGACAGCATCGTTACATGACGTGGCTTGAAA